>NZ_JBEXPY010000006.1:0-294334 GCF_040612315.1 Streptomyces sp. NPDC006435 | reverse complement strand
CATGACCGTGCTGTCGCCCAGTTTGTACATCCGGAAGTCGACGTGCTCGTCCTCCAGCTTCACCACGCCGTACGGGAAGACGGCGGGGAAGAAGGCGTCGGACTTCCCGGGGTCCCGGGTGAAGACCTCGGACCAGCAGTAGGCGCCGGGCACGCGCTGCGCCTCGAAGCCCTCGTGGCTGCCCGCCTGCCACACGCCGAACAGGACCCCGCCGGGGTCGCGGGCCAGCAGCATCGTGCCGAAGCCGTCGACCCGCATGGGGTCCATCAGCGTCTCGCCGCCGTTCGCCCGGATCTTCTCGGCGGTGGCGGTGGCGTCGTCCGACGCGAGGTAGAGGCACCAGGCCGCCGGGCCCTCCTGGCCGGGCATCGGGGGCACCACGGCGGCGACCGCCCGGCCGTCGGCGTACGCCTGCGTGTAGTTGCCGAACTCCGTCGCGGCCTCGCCGAACGTCCAGCCCAGCACGTCACCGTAGAAACTCTTGGCCGCCTCGACATCGGGGAACATCGCATCGGCCCAGCACGGTGTGCCCTCCGGTTGTGCGGCCATGACCCGACTCCTTCGCACTCGATGAGATGTCCGGTTTGTCACGCTAGCCAGCCGGACGCGGCTCCGCGCGGCGGAGGAGGGCGGGGCGGGGCCGAGGTCACCCGACAGGCTCTCAGGGGCGGCCCCGGGAGGAGCGGCGCCGCGGGGGTTCCTCGCCCGGCGGGGGGTACGGGGGATGGCCGTACGGCTCCCGGTCCTGCGGCGGGTCCACCCGTACCAGGCCCGACTGG
This sequence comes from Streptomyces sp. NPDC006435, assembly GCF_040612315.1. Classification (NCBI taxonomy): domain Bacteria; kingdom Bacillati; phylum Actinomycetota; class Actinomycetes; order Kitasatosporales; family Streptomycetaceae; genus Streptomyces; species Streptomyces sp. NPDC006435. Next base: position 293,555 of record NZ_JBEXPY010000006.1, on the reverse strand, counting down.
TAGGCCATGGCGACCAGTTGGGCCCGGTGGCGGGCGCCCAGCTTCGTCATCGCGCGCCCGATGTGCGTGCGCACGGTCAGCGGGCTGACGTGCATCAGCCCGGCGATCTCGTCGTTCGACAGGCCCTCGGCCGCCTGCGCCATCACCTCGCGCTCGCGGGCCGTCAGGACGTCCAGGGACTCGGGCGCGGCGACCCGGCCCTCGGGGCGGGCGAGGTAGCGGGTGACCAGGGCCCGGGTGGCGGTGGGGGACAGCAGGGTGTCGCCCGCGGCCACCGTCCGGATGGCGTCCAGCAGCTCCTCGGGACCGGCGTCCTTGCCGAGGAAGCCGCTCGCGCCCGCGCGCAGGGCCCGGGTCACGTACTCGTCGATCTCGAACGTGGTGAGGATCAGGATGCGGGTCCCGCCCAGCGCCTCGTCGCGGCAGATCTCCTCGGTCGCCGTGAGACCGTCCGTGCCGGGCATGCGGATGTCCATCACGACCACGTCCGGCACGGTGGCGCGGGCCTTCTCCACCGCCTCCCGGCCGTCCGCCGCGACACCGACGACCTCCATGTCGTCGTTCGAGTCGATCAGCAGCCGGAAGGTCCCGGCCAACAGCGCCTGGTCGTCGGCCAGCAGCACCCGGATGGTCATCGTGCGGTCCTCTCCTCGTCGTCGGCCCCGGGAAGCCCGCCGGGGACTCCGCCGGGAGTTCCTCCGGGTTCCGTCGTCTCCAGGGGGAGCTCCGTGGTCACCTCGAAGCCTCCGCCCGGCCGGTGCCCGGCGGCCAGCCGGCCACCGGCGGACAGGGCCCGCTCGCGCATGCCGATGAGACCGTAGCCCGACGCGCTCACCGGGCCCTCCGCCGCCGTCGTCGGCGGTGGTGCATGGCCGTCGTCGGAGACGGTGAGCGTGAGCAGCCGGCGCGCGTAACAGAGCCGGACCGAGGCCGTCGCGCCGCCCGAGTGCTTGGTGACGTTGGTCAGGGCCTCCTGCACGATCCGGTACGCGGTCAGGTCCGCGCCCGGCGGCAGCGGCCGGGTCTCGCCCTCCACGGACACCGAGACGGCCAGCCCGGTCTGCTCGAACGAGGTGATCAGCTCCGGCAGCCGGGCCAGCCCGGGAGCGGGCTCCAGCGGGGTCTCCGGGTCGCCCTCGCGGCGCAGCAGGCCCACGGTCGCCTTGAGCTCGCGCAGTGCGGAGGACGTGGTGCCGGCCAGCTGGTCGAGCGTCTTCTGCGCCTGGTCGGGCCTGCTGCGCAGCAGGTACGCGGCGGTGGCCGCCTGCGCGTGGGCGAGGGTGATGTGGTGCGCGACGATGTCGTGGAGCTCGCGGGCGATCCGGGTCCGTTCCTCGCCCACCCGCCGCCGCGCCTCCTCCTCGCGGGTGCGTTCGGCCAGTTCGGCGCGGGCCTCCACGGCCGTCAGATGGTCGCGCCGGGTCCGTACCGACTCGCCGACGGCGCCCGCCAGCAGGATGCACGCGAGGGTGCCGACCTGGTCGGGCCGCAGCAGCGCGCCTTTGCCCAGGGCGACGGAGAGGCCGAGGAGGAGGACGGTCACCACGGTCGTGTACACCGCGGTCGTGCGCAGGTCCGTGTGCAGGGCCAGGAGGTAGAGGGCCACCAGGGCGGCACCGGCGACGCTGGGGCTGGGGTCGAAGCCGATGTGGCTGCCCATGGCGCCCAGGAGGCCGCCGCACAGCGCCGTCACCACGACCACCGTGCGCGGGAACCGGCGCTGCCACAGCAGCAGGACGACGGAGGGCACGAGGGCGGCGAGGGAGAAGTCGAGCGGTGGGAGGCGGACGATCCGGGCCTCGGTCAGGGTGCTGGAGAAGACCGCGAAGCCCCACAGCACCGCGGCCACTCCCGCGTCCACGGTCCGGGGGTGCCGCCGGGCCCGCTGCCACCAGTCGGCGAACACGCGTCTCTTCACTCTTCCTCTTCGTCCGGTTCTTCCCGTGCGTTCGTGTCCATGGTCGCCGACCCGGCCGTCCTGCCGCGCGGGCGGCAGGACGGCCGGGCCGGGGCGTTGCTCACACGTGCACGGGGCCGGGGGCGGGTTCCGCCGTCGGCGCGGGCACCGCGGCCCTGTCGGCGGCCAGTGCCTCGCCCTCGACGTCCACCCGGGGCAGGACCCTCGCCAGCCATCCGGGCAGCCACCAGGCCCGGTCGCCGAGCAGGGCGAGCACGGCCGGCACGATCGTCATCCGGACGACGAAGGCGTCGAAGAGGACGGCCGAGGCGAGACCGACGCCCATCATCTTGATCATCGGTTCGTTCATCCCGATGAACCCGGAGAACACCGCGATCATGATGACGGCCGCGGCGCCGACGACCCGGGCGCTGTGCCGGAAGCCGGTGACGATCGCCTGGCCGGGCTTCTCGCCGTGGACGTACGCCTCGCGCATCCGGGTCACGAGGAAGACCTCGTAGTCCATGGCCAGCCCGAAGACCACACCGATCAGGAAGATCGGCATCATGCTCATCACGGGCCCGGTCTGTTCGACGCCGAGGGCGTCGGCGAGCCAGCCCCACTGGAAGACCGCGACGATCGTGCCGAAGGCCGCCGTCACGGACAGCAGGAAGCCGAGCGCCGCCTTGAGCGGTACCAGCAGCGAGCGGAAGACGATCATCAGGAGCAGGAAGGCCAGGCCGACGACGAGCGCGAGATAGGGGACCAGCGCGTCGGTGACCTTCTGCGACACGTCGATGTTCACCGCGGTCGTGCCGGTGACCAGCATCGTCGCGCCGGTCTCGGCCCGCAGACCGTACGCCTCGTCACGGATGGTGCGGACGAGGTCGGTGGTCTCCTCGGAGCTGGGGCCGGCGGCGGGCACGGCGGTGAGCACCGCGGTGTCACCGGCCTCGTTGAAGGCGGGGGGCGTGGTGGCGACGACGCCGTCGGTGGCGGCGAGCCGCTTCGCGGCCCGCGCCGCGGCGGCCTTCGGGTCGTTCGAGCCCTTGACGTCGACGACGACGGTGAGCGGGCCGTTGAAACCGGGGCCGAAGCCTTCGGCCAGGGCGTCGTAGGCGCGGCGCTGGGTGGTCGAGGTGGACTTCACCTCGTCGCCCGGCATGCCGAGCTGGAGGTCGAGCGCCGGTACGGAGATCAGGCCGAGGCCGAGGACGCCGAGCACCAGGACCGCGAGCGGCCGGCGGATCACGAGGCGGGCCCAGCGGGTGCCCGCGCCGGGCCGGTCGTTCCCGGTGTGCCGCGCGTGGTCGCCCCCGGCGGGGGCGCGGCGTGCGGCGCGCGGCAGGACGGCCCGGCGGCAGAAGCCGAGCAGGGCGGGCAGCAGGGTGATCGCGACGAGCACGGCGACCACGACGGTGCCCGCCGCGGCGAGGCCCATCTGCGTGAGGACGGGGATGTCGACGACGGCCAGGCCCGCCAGCGCGATCACGACGGTGAGGCCGGCGAAGACGACCGCGGAGCCCGCCGTGCCCACGGCCCTGGCCACGGCCTCCTCGGCGTCGTGGCCCTCGGCGCGTTCGGTGCGGTAGCGGGAGACGATGAACAGTGCGTAGTCGATGCCGACCGCGAGCCCCAGCATCAGGGCGAGCGTGGTGGTCGTGGTGGACATCCCGATGGCGACGATCGAGGCAACGCCCACGCCGATGCCGACGATCGCGGTGAGCAGCGGGAGGCCCGCCGCGGCGAGCGACCCGAAGGTGATGAGCAGGACGACCGCGGCGGCGGCCACCCCGATGAGCTCGGTGGTGCCGCCCATCTCGCTCTCCGGCACCAGGGCCGTACCGCCGAGCTCCACGGTCAGCCCGGCTTCCCGCCCGGTCTTCGCGGTGTTCTCCAGCGTTCCGGTGGTGGCTTCGGTGAGGTCGATGTTCGGCGCGTCGTAGGCGACGGTGGAGTACGCGGTCCTGCCGTCCTTGCTCACGGCCCCGGGCGTGCTGAACGGGTCGAGGGCGGCCTTGACCTGGTCGCCGGCCGCCACGTCGGCGACGATCCGCTCGACGGCCGCCCTGTTCGCGCCCGCGGTGACCTTCTGCCCCTCGGGGGCGACGAAGACGATACGGGCCTCGGCGCCGTCCGAACTGCCGCCCGGGAAGCGCCGGTCCAGCAGGTCGAACGCCTTCTGCGACTCCGTTCCGGGCATCGAGAACCCGTCCTCGGCGGCGGTCGGCGCCTTGGCCGCGGCGAACGCGCAGGCGGCCAGGACCACCACCCAGAGCAGGGCGACGAGCCTGCGTCTCCGGAAGGAGAAGCGGCCCATCCGGTAGAGGAAGGTAGCCACGAAGCGGCGCTCCAGTCTGGATCGGGCGACAGGACGGCGGCGGGTGTGCCGCGCTCCGGCGGACCCGTGGACCGGCCGGAGCAATGCCTCGATCCTTCGTGAAGAGGGACGTCATCGTCGTCGTGCGGCCGCATGCACTCGTCCGTACTGTCGTTGCAGTACGCGGCCGGCCCGTCCTGCTCCCGGGACAGGACGGAAGGGGCGTGTCGCACCGTCCCGGGGGCGGGTGCGGCCCCGGGGACCGGTGTGCGGTGCCGGGCTTCCGCGTGCGGCGTCGGGCTTCCGCGTGCGGCGCCGGGCGGACGGTGGCTACCGCCTCCGGGTGGCCGCGGCGACGGTGGCCATCAACTCCGCGTCCAGCACGGCCGGGTCGGCCAGCCGGGTGGGGGCCGCGTAGGAGTTCAGCAGGGCCTTGGTGACGCGCAGGGCGGCCTCGGGGCGGCGCACGACGGGCTTCGCCCACTCCGTGACCGCCGCGTCGAGCCGGTCCTCGGGGACGACGCGCTGGAGGATCGACAGCGAGTGCGCCTCGGCGGCGTCGAAGGCGCGCCCGGTCAGGATGAGTTCGCGGGCGCGGGCGGCCCCGACCTCGTGGATCAGCCGGGGCAGCAGACCGCCCCAGGCGGTGGGCAGGCCGAGGGCCAGTTCCGGCAGCCGGAAACGGGCGTTCTCGGCACCGACCCGCAGGTCGCAGGCGAGCGCCAGCGCCAGGCCCGCGCCGATCGCCTTGCCCTGGACCCGGGCGATGGTGACGGCCTGGCTGGTGGAGATCGCCTCGCAGACCCGGCGGGCCTTGTCGCCCGCGATCCGGATGCCCCGCCCGGTGGGGTCCTCGTCGAGCCAGTCGGCGAACTCGTCGCGGTCGCCGCCCAGGCAGAAGTCGTCGCCGGCCCCGCTGAGCACCAGTACCCGCACGTCGGGGTCCGGCACCGCCAGGACCGTCAGCAGCTCGTCGAGCATCGCCTCGGTGACCGCGTTGCCGGTGGCGGGGGAGTTCAGTCCGATGTGCAGCAGGGGGCCCTCGCGCCGGACGTCGAGGACGCTCCGCCGCTTGCGGGAGGAGCGTCGGGCGGTGGCGGGGCGGCGGGTCGCGGTGGACCGGCGGTTCGTGGCGGGCCGGCTGCCTGCGGCGGGCTGGGGCTCGGCGGTGGCGGGCTGGGGCCCGGTGGCGGCGGGCTGGCGCTCGGCGGCGGTCCGGCTTCCGGTCGAGGTCCGGCTGCCGGTGGCGGAACGGCCGCCGGCGGCGGAACGGCTTCCGGTCGCGGAACGGCCCTCGGTGAGGGAGGGCTTCATACCGCCACGCCCAGCGAGGTGACCCGTCGGAAGACCAGCCGGGACGCGTAGACCGCGGGAGAGACGGTGCGCAGGGTGGGGAAACGCTTCAGCAGCTGGGTCAGCAGCGTGCGTGCCTCCAGGCGGGCGAGGGCCGCGCCCAGGCAGTAGTGCACCCCGCCCCCGAAGGTGAGGTGGGTGCCGCTGCGCCGGATGTCGAAGGTGTCCGGGTTCTCGTTGCGCCGCGGGTCGTGGTTGGCGGCCCCGTACAGCACGTGGACCATGCTGTCCTTCGCGATCGGCACACCGGCCAGCACGGTGTCCTCGGCCGCGATCCGGGTGTTGATGTGGATCGGCGGGTCGTACCGCAGCACCTCGTCCACGGCGGAGTCGATGTGCCCGGGGTGCTCCGCGAGCCACTCCCACTGGCCCGGTTCCTTCAGCAGCAGCTCCACCATGGCCGACAGCAGCGTCGCGGTGGTCTCCAGCGAGGCGATGGTGACGAACATGGTGAGGCGGTAGAGGATCTCGTCCGCCCGCTCGCGGTCGGGCTCCCGCGCGTCCCAGGTGTGGATCCAGCCCGTCAGGACATCGTTGCCGGGCTGCTCCCGGCGCCTGCGCACCATCTCCGTGAAGTACGCGCGCAGCCGGACGGTCGCCTCTGCGGACACGGCCAGCTGCTCCTTGGTGGGCAGCAGTTCCTGGGCGTGCACCTGGTCGTGGGTGATCTCCAGGATATGGGGGTAGTCCTCGGGCGGTATCCCCAGCCAGCTCCCGATGGTGCTGATCGGGAGCTGTTCGCTGACCGTGCTGACGAAGTCGGCCTCGCCCCAGCGCATCTTGTCGGCCAGCTCGTCCAGGAGCCGGGTGACGTGCTCCTCGACCTGCGGGGTCAGCCGCTGGACGGTCGACCGGTCGAAGAGGTTGCCGAGGCTGCGGCGCTGGCAGGTGTGCTCGGGGGCGTTGAGGCGGGAGAGGGTCTTGGTCATCTCCCGCGTCGCGACCGCCTCCCAGCGCTCGGTGTCCGCCTGGCGTTCCTGCCAGGCGAAGTCCGGAGCCAACCAGTTGCGGCCGCGAAGCACCTCGCTGCACGTGTCGAAGCCGGTGGCGAAGTACGCGTCCCAGGGTGCGCGCACCACATCGCCCATGTCGCGCAGCGAGGCCAGTACGGGGTAGGGATCCGCCTGCCCCTCCGGCGACCTGAGACGTCGTAGGAGGGGTATGAGGGCCCGGCGGCCGTCACGGGGGCCGGTTTTGCCACCTATAGCGCTCACGCAGAGTTCCTTGACCTGGGCTCCTGGTTACCGGCAGAACCTACCCCTCCACATGTGGCAACCATGCGTGGATCCCTGTTGCCCCTATCACAGACAAAGGCCCGCCCGGCCCCTTGTCATATGCCGGGCGTGTCCTCGACTCCCTCCGGAACGCCTGCACCTGATGGCGTGAAACACCGGTTTGTGCGGACAAGTCGTCCGCCTCCGCGCGGGTCAGGCGCGGAAGACGTCCAGGAAGGAACTCCACCAGCCCTTCGTCCTCTTCGGCTGCTGGGTGTGGTCCGGGTACGGGGCGGGCGCCTCGCCCGGTACGGCGATCCGGGGCGAAACGGGCGTCTGCATCGCCGCCGTCTTGGCGCCGCGAGCCGGGCTCGGGCTGAACCGGACCGGCAGCGACACCAGCGCGCGGTGGAACGGACCCGGCCGCCATTCGACGCCGGAGGGCGACACGGCGAGGGTCAGATCGGGCACGGTGTTGAGGATCTTCTCGATCGCGGTGAGGGCGATGAGCTGCGCGGGGGACTTCGCCGGGCAGACGTGCGGGCCCGCTCCCCAGGCCAGATGGGCGCCCTTGCTGAGGGTCTGACGGGCGTCGGTGAGCGCGGGATCGCTGTTCGCGGCGGCGAAACTGATCAGTACGGGGGTCTCCGCCCGCAGCGTCGTACCGCCCAGGTCGACGTCCTGCACCGGGTAGTGCGTGGCGTAGTTGGCGATCGGCGGGTTGTTCCACAGCACGTCGTCGAGGGCGTCCTCGACCAGCATCCCGGTGCCCCGCCGCTGCCCGGCCCCGGTGTCGCTGGACAGCATGAGCAGCAGCGCGTTGGCGATCAGGTTGCGCTCCGGCTCGATGCCCGCGCCCATCAGCATGACGAGCTGGTCCTTCAGCTCCTCGTCCCGCAGCCCCGCCGGGTGCTGGATGAGCCAGGAGGTGATGTCCTCGCCGGGCTGGCGCCGCTTGAGCGCGACGAGTTCCATCAGGCACTCGGTCAGCTCGTCGTTGGCCCGGAGCACGTCCTCGCCGTCGAAGATGGCGGACATGCTGCGGGTCAGCCGGTCGCCGATGTCGCCGGGGCAGCCGAAGAGCTGGTTGAACAGCAGCAGCGGCAGCAACTTCGCGTACTCGCCCAGCAGGTCGGCGGTGCCGCGCTCGATGAACTGGTCGATGAGGTAGTCGGCTATGCGCTCCACGTCCCGGCTGAGCCGGGTGGTGTTGAGCCGGCCGAGGCTCTCGGTGACCGCCTTGCGCAGCCGGAGGTGTTCGGTGCCGTCCGTGAACAGGCAGTTGGGCCGGTACGCCATCATGGGCAGCACCGGGCTGTCGAGCGGTACGCGTCCCTCCCGCAGTGCGGCCCAGCGCCGCGCGTCCCGGGCGAAGAAGGACGGGTTCTGCAGCACCCGGAGCGCGGCCTCGTGCTGCACGACCAGGGTGGCCTCCACCCCGGGGGCGAGCTCGATAGGGGCGGCGGGGCCGTGTGCCCGGAACGCGTCGTACACGCGCTGCGGGTCGGACGCGAACTCCGGCCCGTAGAGCGACGTCTGCCGCTCCCCGTGCATCGGGCACCCGGTGGGGGCGCCGTACGGGGTGGCTCCCGTCGACGAGTCCATATGTCATTCCTCGATGTGGGTCCGGGCCCCGCGGGACCCGGAGGGTGGACGGAAAACGGAGCCCGGACCGCCCGTACCGGCGGGCGGAACGGGCGGTCGGGGGCGCCGGGCCGGCTCCCGCCGGCCGGGGGCCTTCAGGCCACGCGGGTCAGAAGGTGCTGGACCAGGGTGATCAGGGCCTGTGCGGACGACTTCTCGTCCCGGGCGTCGCAGTACACGACCGGGGTGTCCGGCAGCAGGTCCAGGGCCTCGCGCAGCTCGTCCTCGGCGTGCTGCGAGTACGGATCGAAGCTGTTCACCGCGACCGCGTACTCCAGCCCGTACGTCTCGACCAGGTCGATCACCGGGAAGGTGTCGGCGAGACGGGCCGGGTCGACGAGGAGCAGCGCGCCGAGCGAACCACGAGCCATGTCCTCCCACAGCTCGACGAAGCGCTGCTGTCCGGGGGTGCCGAACAGGTACAGCACCAGCTCGTCGCTCAGCGTCAGACGCCCGAAGTCCAGTGCGACCGTGGTGGTCACCTTGTCGGGCGCGCCCCGCAGGTCGTCGATGTGGGCGCTCGCCTGCGTCATCCGCTCCTCGGTGCGCAGCGGAGTGATCTCGGAGAGGGTGCCGATGAGCGTCGTCTTGCCCACGGCGAAGTGTCCGACGACCAGGATCTTCGCCGCACGCCGCACCGCGTCCGGCACATAGATGCTCTCAGCCGAACCGGACGTGGAGTCCATGCAACACCTCTTCGAGGATCTTCCTGTCAACGAGCTGAGCCGGCGGCGGCGCCTTGCGGCGCATCAGATGACCCTGTTCCGCTAAGTCGTTCAGCAGCAGCCGGGCCACCCCGACCGGCTGGCCGAGATGGCCCGCCACCTCGGCCACCGACAGGTAACCGCCGGAGCACAGTTCCCAGATCGCCCGGACCTCCGGGCTCGCGTTGGCCGGCGGCTGCCGGTCCGGCGCGATGGTGACCAGGGTGACCAGGGAGAGGTCCCCCGCGTCGGGCAGACCGCGCCCGCCGGTGATCACGTAGGACCGGACGAACCCGCTGTTGACCGACTGTTCCTCGCCCGGCGTCGTCATGCGTCGATTCCCGCCCCCGCGTTGTGGCGGGGAGGTGTGGTCATCGCCTTCCCCAGCGCCGTGACCTGCTGCTGCATGCGGAAGGACATGGCCTCCATGTCGACGTCGGCCGCGGCGGCGGCGGCCAGGTAGGCGCCGGAGCCCGCCGCGATCAGGAAGATCCAGCCGTGCTCGTACTCCAGCAGCGTCTGGCGCCAGCGGCCCGGCACCTGGGCCCCGATGAAGGGGGCGACGGCCCGGCTCAGCGACTGCATGGAACTCATCGCGGCCGCCACGGTCTCCGCGTCGTCCCGGCCGATGCTGCTGGAGCTGGCCAGCAGCAGGCCGTCGGCGGAGACGAGGATGGCGTGCCGGGCGCCGGGTACCTGGATCACATCGTTGAGCACCCAGGTCAGATCGGGGTTCACGGGAACTCGGGTCCTTCCGTCGTCGTCATGTCGCGCCCGGACCGTGTTCCGCGCTGGAACGCGCCCAGGCGGGAAGCGGTCTCCTCACTGCTGCGCACCGGGACCGGTTCGGCCGACGGCACCACCGAGACGGGGCTCTTGCGACGACGCTTGGGCAGGCCGCCGGCGGTGGTGGGCATCGCCCCGGCGGGCCCGGCGGGCTGCGGGGTGACGACCGGGTGGGAGGCCGGCGGGAACAGCGGGGTCGGGGACTGCGCGGGGGCCGACTGGGCGGGGGCCGACTGAGCGGGCACCTGACGCCGGGGGAACGCCGCCACGTCCGCCTCGTGGTGGACGGCGGCGGCCGGGGGAGCGACGGGCACGTCGTTGGTGAGCAATTCGTCGGGCAGCAGAATCACCGCGCGCACACCTCCGTAGGGGGACACGGAGTCCACCGAGACCCTGAAACCGTAGCGGGCGGCCAGCACGCCGGAGACGGCGAAGCCGAACTGCGGGGGAATGCCCAGACTGGAGACGCTGATCGCGGCCTGCGGCGCGAGGAGCGCTGCGGCACGGTCCTTCTCCTCCTGCCCCATGCCGAGACCGGCGTCGTCGACGATGATGCAGACGCCCTTCGGCACGGCCTGGATGTTGATCTCCACCGGGGTGCCGGGGGCGGAGTAGTTGGTGGCGTTGGCCAGCAGCTCGGCGAGGACGACCGCGATGGGCTCCACGGCCTTGCTGACGACCGAGAAGTTCACCTGCCCGTTGATCCGCACCCGGTCGAACTGCCGGATGCGGCCCTGGGCGCTGCGGGCCACGTCGAAGACCGAGGCGACGGTCTCCCGGCGCCCGAGCCAGCCGCCGCACAGCACCGCGATGCCCTGCGCGCGGCGCCCGAACTGGCTGTTGGCGTGGTCGACGGCCATCAGGTCGGCGAGCATGCCGGGGTCGTCGCCGTGCTTCTGCTGGGCGTTCTCGATGACCACCTGCTGCTCGTCCGCGAGCCCCTGGAGGGTGCGCACGGCCGCCTTGAGAACGGCCTTGGTCTCCTCCTCGGCATCCCTGCGGACCTCGGCCAGCTCAGAGGAATGACGATGCGTCAAAGTGGTGTGGGCCATGTGTAGTTCGTCCCGGTTGCGCTGCAACGCATCACGGTCGGCCCGGATTTCGGCGTTCTGTCTGCGCAGTCCGATATTGATCCTGCGAGCGCGCAGAACGGCACCCACGGCGATCAGCGCGACGACAACCAGTGCCCAGAAAAGAGGGCCCTGTGCAAATGTCATGAAACTCACTTCAAGTGCCATGGCTAGGGAAACGGCTCAGCACTCCCTCGTGCGTCGCATATTCCGGGCTGGTCGAGCCCTTGCTTGCGCCACCCGAGGAAGGCCCCTCCGGATGTGTGGCCGAGGAATTCATCCCTCCCGGAATGCCCCCATATGCCGTCAGCCCACTGGAAGTAAGATGATCTTAACATCGGTCAGACAGTCAATTGTCAAGACCGGCGCGCCAGTTGCACGCTTGACTCCGAATGTTCACAACCGGTGGTGATTTTCCCGCACCGGTGGTAAAGCGATCGGGGCTTCACGGGTGAACTGCCCGTGAAGCCCCGAGTCACATTTCACATTTCACGTGTCGCACGTCACGTTCCACGTGTCGCATGCGAAGTGGCACGTGTCAGGTGCCGGATGTCGGGTGCGATGCGGCACGTGCCGGGTACCGGGTGTCGGATGCAGTGTGGCACGTGTCAGGTGCCACGAGTGCCGCGCCATGTGACAGGTGCGGCAGATGCGACGGACGGCATGTGTCGGGTGTGGCACGGAAGGTGTCGAAGAGTCAGGACTTGAAGGGTCAGGACTTGACCAGAGTGATCTGTGTCGTGTTGTCACCGGCGTTCACGCTCGCCGGGTAGTCGCGGTCGTCCGCCTTGCCGAAGCCGCGCAGCATGGCGGTTCCGGTACGGAAGGAGATGCCCGGTTCCATCGCGGTGGTGGGGATGGTGACGCTCCACGGGACCGGGGCGCCGGGGACGCAGTCGACGACCTGGCCCTCGTACCGGCCGACCGCCTCGCCGGTCTTCTGGGTCTGCGCGACCAGGCCGGAGAGCGAGATGCGGGCCGGCTTGTTGCAGGTCGCCGTGCCGCCGACGGTGACCGCGCCGCTCTTGGTGTCGAGCCGGCCCTCGGGGTTCAGGCCCAGGCCGATGGCCAGTTCGGCCGGCGGCTCGGCGGTGCGGGCGTGGACCTCGCCGCGCAGGGGCAGCGTGGAGCCGTTGCAGTACTGCTCGAAGGTGGCGTCGAGCTCGCGGATGTAGCCGTAGGGGCCGTAGGAGATGTGGGAGACGGTGAAGGAGCCGGTGCCGGTGGTGCACCAGCGGTCGTCCGCGCCGAACTCCAGCTTCGGGTCCTCCGGCCGGGCGTCGGGCCAGCGGGAGGCGTTGGCGTAGGTGGTGCCCTCGGTCAGCTTCTGGCCGTCGGGGGCCTGGAGGTGGAGGGACCAGCGGCGGCCCTCGGGGGTGACGATCGTGACGCCCGCGGCGTTCTCGTCCGTGGGGCCGGTGACGTCGAACATCTCGACCGATCCCGCGGCGAACTGCTGGGACTGCCCGTCCGAGACGAACTCTCCGGGCTCACCGGCGAACGAGAGCGATCCCGAGACCGCCTCGTGGGCCTGCGCGGTGCCCGACAGCGGGGCCGCCACCACCGCCATGGCCACCGCCGTGAGGACGGCCGCCGCACGGGCCGCCCCGCGTCCCGCCATGCTGCTCTTCGACAAGGTTCTTCCTCCATGGGAGCACTGCCCGCCCCGGTGGGCCGGGACGGGGTCGTACGCGCGCCGCCGGACGTTCAGGTGCCGGACGGGCCGGTCCTGTGGGGGCGGCTGGAATCTCCTCGGCGGCGCGGGCAGGAAGCTAACAGTGCGCACTGACAACGCCGGTGCGGCGGGGGCGCGGACGAGGGTGCGGGCGGGTGCGGAATACTGCCGTACTCAATCGCCGTCGTGAGTAGGGGGACCCGGTGCGACCGCTGTCGAAGCACGATCCGCGGCAGATCGGCCCGTTCCGGATCACCGGGCTGCTCGGGGGCGGCGGCATGGGACGGGTCTATCTCGGCCACTCGGCGGACGGGCGGGCCGTGGCGGTGAAGACCGCGCGCTCCGAACTGGCCGACGACCAGGGGTTCCGGACGCGCTTCGCCCGCGAGGTGGCCGCCGCCCGGCGGGTGAGCGGGCCGTTCGTGACCCCCGTCGTCGACGCCGCGCCGCACGACGACGTGCCCTGGATGGCGACCGACTACGTGCCGGGCGTCTCCCTGACCGACGCCGTGCGCGACGGCGGGCCGCTGCCCGGTCCCACGGTGCGGCTGCTGACGGCGGGCCTGCTGCACGCCCTGGCGGCGGTGCACGCGCAGGGTCTGGTCCACCGCGACCTGAAACCGTCGAACATCCTGCTCACGGCCGAGGGCCCGCGCGTCATCGACTTCGGCATCGCGTACTCGGCCGCGGAGACGGCCCTGACGGCGACGGGCACCGCGCTCGGCACCCCCGGCTTCATGGCGCCCGAGCAGCTCACCATGTCGGGGCCCGAGGTCACGGGTGCGGCGGACGTGTTCGCGCTCGGCGGGGTGATCGTGTTCGCGGCGACGGGCGGCGGCCCGTACGGGAGCGCCGACCCGCAGGTCCTCATGTACCGCACCGTGCACGAGGAGCCGCGGCTCGACGGCCTGCCGGACGGGCTGCGGGAACTGGCGGCGGACTGCCTGGCGAGGGAGCCGGGGCAGCGGCCCGCGCTGCCCGTCCTGATGAACCGGGCCGGCCCCCCGGGCCCGTACGCCGACTGGCTGCCGGAACCCGTCTCCGTACGGCTGCGCGAACTGTCCGAGGAGCTGGACCGCCTGTCCGGTCGGGGCGGCCCGACCCGGCCGCTCCGGCTCCCGGCCGCGCCGCACCCCTCCGACCCCTCCGCCACGTCAGGCACTTCGGGCCCCGCCGGTACCTCGGGGACTTCGGGCCCCGTCGACGCCGTGCCCACGGCCGCCGCGCCCACCGCCGCCGTGCAGGCCGACGCCGTACCCACCGCTTTCGTGACCAAGGGGCACGCGGCTCCGACCCGGGTCCAGGCCCCGGCTCCGGCCCCGGCCCCGGCCCCGAGTCGGCGTCGTGTGCTCGCCGCGCTGGCCGGGGCCGGGGTCGTGGCGGGCGGCGGGGCACTGGGCTGGACGCTGTGGACGGGCGGCACCGGGAACACGGGCAGCCGGACGGGCGGCACCGGTGGTTCCCCGGACGGTTCGAAGTCCGGCGGAAAGGCCCGGACGGCCGCCCTGCCGAAGGGGATACGCGACAAGGGCGTCGTCGCCGTCGGCCTGGACCCCACCTACGCGCCCATGGAGTACATCGACACCGACGGCAGGACCGTCGGGGTGGACATCGACCTCGGCAACGCACTCGGCCGTGAACTGGGCGTGCGGTTCGAGTTCGAGAGCGCCACCTTCGACGGCCTGCTGGCCGGCCTGCACGCCGGACGGTTCGACCTGGTCATGTCGGCGATGACCGACACCAGGGACCGGCAGGAGGGACGGACGGGCGGCACCGGGACCGGACGCGGCGTCGACATGATCGACTACTTCGGCATCGGCCTCGGCCTCCTCGTCCGCAAGGGCAATCCGGAAGGAGTCGAGGGCCCCGACGACCTGTCCGGCAGGACGGTCGCCGTCGAGCGCGGCGGTCTGGCCCGGGACTACGTGGGGGAGACGGGCCGGGGGAACCCGAAGGTCCGGGAGTTCGACACGGTGAACGAGCTCTGCGAGGACGTGAGAGCGGGCCGCTCCGAGGCCGGCCTCGCCGACTTCCCCGTACTCGCCCACATCGTCGCGACCGGCACGGGCGGCGGCGCCCTCGAACTCGTCGGTGGACAACTCGACCCCGCCCCCTGCGGCATCGCGGTCGCCAAGTCCGGAACGGACCTGCGCGACGCCGTGCGGGAGGCACTCGACCGCATCATCGCGAACGGCGAGTACGCGAAGATCCTCAAGAAGTGGGGAGTGGAGCAGGGCGCGGTGCGGCGGGCGGTCGTCAACGGGGGCAAGTAGGGGCACGGCAGGGCATCAGCCCCTGTTCACGTCCTCTGTTCGTGGCCCGGGGAACTCTTCTTCGGGGAGCTTTCCTTCGAAGAGTCGCCTTCTGCGGATTCGCCCTCCGGGGGCGTGAAGATGCGATCCAGGTGGTGGCGCAGCACCCCGGTGGCCGACTCCGGCGGCCGCTGGCCCACGAGGACGCCGGTGCCCATGCCCGCCGCCATGGCGAGCAGGCCGACGGCCTCGACGCGCGGGTCCACGTCCCGGCCGGTCAGCCCCGCGTCCCGGGCCTGTTGCAGCAGACCGGTCAGGGCGTCCTCGGCGGCGTCGGGGTTGTCGATGAAGGGCTGGGCGGCCAGCGCCTCGTCGGTCACGGACAGGATCGCGTACGCGCTGTAGAGGAGATGGAAGGTCCGGCTCTCCTCGTCGGTCGGGAGGGAGGCCAGGAGCAGCGCCTCGGCGGTCGCGCGCGGGCCGGGGTCCGTGCCGCAGGCCCGGAGCCGCTCGCCCACCCGCGCGGTGAACCGGTCGGTCAACTGCTGGAGCCCGTGCAGCAGCAGCTTCTCCTTGGTCCCGAAGTAGTACTGCACGAGCCGCAGCGAGACGCCGGCCTCGGCCGCGACGTCCCGCATGCCGACCGCGTGCAGCCCGCGCCGCCCGGCGACCCGGACGAGCGCCTCGGTGATCTGGCGCCGCCGTTCCTCGTGGTCCACGCGCTTCGGCATGTTCTCGTGTCTCCACCCATCGGTCGTATCCGCGCTCCCGGCGCCGGGACCCCTTCATGGTACCGCTGTACCAACATGATGGTACGGTCGTATCACTACTGCGAGGGATTGATTCCCCGCGGTTCCCCAACGGGTCCTCAACGGAGGTGCCGCCATGTCCGAGAACACCACCCGCGCCCGCCGCGACATCGGCCGCTACGTCAACGACGCCCTGCGCGACCGGTACTTCGCCGCCTGCGACGCCGTCTACGCGCTCGGCGCGCCGGCCCGTTCCGAGACGGACGTCGAGACCTCCTTCGGCACCACGCACGTCTACCGGTACGGCTCCACCGACCCGGCCGTCGAGGCCCGTACCCCGGTCGTCCTGATCCACGGGTCCGGCGGCTGCTCCGCGCAGTGGTACCCCAACACCCGGGCGCTCGGAGCCGAGCGCCCCGTCTACGCCCTCGACACCCCCGGCGACCCGGGCCGCAGCGTGCACCGGGAACCCATGTGGCAGCCGGAGCGCGCCGCGCAGTGGATGGACGAGGCCCTCGACGCCCTCGGTCTGGACCGGGTCCACCTCGTCGGCTCCTCCTACGGCGGCTGGCTCGTCATCAACCAGGCCCACCTGCGCCCCGGAAGGCTCGCCTCCGTCACCGCCCTCGACCCGGGCGGCCTGGAGAAGGTCGGTCTGCGCTTCTTCGTCTGGATCTTCGCCAGCCTCTTCGCCACCTCCGCCCCCAAGGCCCTGCGCCCCCGACTGGCGGCCTGGCTGGAACAGCCGGTCCTCGTCGTGCCGGAACTGCGCGCGATGATCCGCTCCGGCGTACGGGCCTTCCGCATCCGCCGCCCCGCGCCCCTCCCCCTGACCGACGAGGAACTGGCCACCATCCGGACGCCGTTCCACCTGGTCATGGGCAGGCGCAGCCTGCTGCTCCACCCCCGGCGCCAGCTGGAACGCGTCCCGCGCCTGATCCCCGGCGCCCGGGCCGAGATCATCGCGGCCACCGGCCACGGCCCCCAGATCGACCACCCCGACCTGGTCAACGCCCGCATGCTGGCCTTCCTCGACGAGACCGACTCCCGCACCACCAACGCCTGACCGGCACGGCCCGTTCTCCTCGCCGCCCCTCCGCCCGGCGCCCTGATCGGCGCGCGTCCAGGGCGTCGGCCCGTTCGACCGGCTCCGCCGCGATGCGGTCCCGGCCGGTGCCGACCCGGTGCTTCTTCGGCGCCGTCCCGGTGCCGACCCGGTGTCCCCGGTGCCGACCCGGTGTCAGATCAGCGAGCGGCCGGTGGGGCCGAGCCGGAGCGTCCGGGGCGCCGCCGTCTGCTCCCGTTCGACACCCGGCAGGATCTCGTTCCGTACGAGGGGGTGGGCCCACACCTCGGCGAGGTGCCGGCGGTGCGCGCTCTCGTCGGGGTACGGGGCGAGGAGCACGGCGACGTTCTCCCCGGTGCGGACCGGCAGCCGGGTGAACGTGTTGTGCGCGTGCTCGCTGGTCAGGAGGGCGAGCGGGGCCGGTCCCGTCTCCCGGAGCGCGGGGAGGAGGCCGTCCCGGACCAGCGCGATGCCGTCCTGCCGTCCGGGCGGGAAGGACCACACGGTGGCGGACACGAACCGCTCGGGTGCCGGGGCGCCGACCGGGGGCCGTCCGGCGGGGGAACCGGGGAGGACGCCTTGGACGGACACGGGACGCAGGAGGAGCACGTCGTCGGAGTCGGCCATGGTGTCGTTCGCCCGCGGACCGTGCTCGGCCCAGACGGGCCCGCCGTAGAAGTCCGTGAGCGCGCGGTGGCGGGCCGCCATGTCCGGGAATCCGCGCAACCAGACGAAGCGGTCCGGATCGTCGAGGTCCCGGAACTGGCCGAGCAGGCTCATCCCCACCGCTTCCTGGGACTCGACGAACTCCCGGTCGAACAACTCGACCAGCTCGTCGCGCCGACGGGGCCGCAACGTGTACTGGCGAAGCTCGATCACGGCGGGCGAACCGGTGGTTCCGGTGTTCGGTGGCACGGCAGGGCTCCTGTTCGGCGTTCTCCACACGGGCTCCCGGACCGTTCGTCCGGAGCCGGCACGGAGACCGACGGTAGGGGAGCCGTGTGACAGGTGCTGTCAGTGTTTCCGGAGCTTTCGACGCATCGATTGCTTCCGCCGCATCGATTGCTTTCGGCGCTTCGACCTCCCGACCTCCCGACCTCCCGACCTCCCGACCTCCCGACCTCCCGGCTTCCCGACCTCCCGGCTTCCCGACCTCCCGGCTTCCCGGCTTTTCGACTTTCCGGGGTTCGGAGAAGAATGTGCGCATGCCTGCCGGTCGACTGCTCTCGTTGTTGCTGCTGCTGCAATCGCGGGGCCGCACGTCCGCACGGGAGATCGCCGAAGAACTGGACGTGTCGGTGCGCACCGCCTACCGCGACGTGGCGCGCCTGCAGTCCGCGGGGGTGCCGGTCTACGCGGAGCCGGGCCGCGGAGGCGGCTACCGGCTGCTCGACGGCTACCGCACCCGCCTCACCGGGCTGAACGAGGGCGAGGCGCGGGCGCTGTTCCTCGCCGGACTGCCCGGACCCGCCGCCGACCTGGGGCTCACGGCCGAGACGTCGGCGGCCCGGCTGAAGCTTCTCGCCGCCCTGCCGGCGGGACTGCGCGAGGAGGCGGAACGGGCCGCGGCGGTGTTCCATCTGGACGCCCCCGGCTGGTACCGGGAACCCGAACGGACACCGCACCTGCCCCTGTTCGTCGACGCGGTGCTCACCCGGCGCGCGGTGGACGTGCGTTACCGCCGCTGGCGCGCCCCGCAGGAGGTGAACCGCCGTCTCCACCCCTACGGTCTGGTCCTCAAGTCCGGTACCTGGTACCTGGTGGCCGCCACCGGGAAGGGACCCGCGACCTACCGCGTCGCCCAGGTCCTCGACGCGGTACCGGCCGACGAACGGTTCGACCGGCCGCCGGACTTCGACCTGGGCGCCCACTGGGCCGCCTACCTCGACGACTTCCGGGCCCGCCGCCACACCGGCACGGCCACCGTCCGCCTGTCGCCCCGGGGACGCCGGCGCCTCCCCGACAACGTCCCCCCGGAGGTGGTGCGGGCGGTGGACTCCACCGCGACCGCGGTCGGCGACGACGGCTGGGTCGAGGCGGTCATCCCGATCGAGGGCACCGAGCACGCCTGCGGCGAACTGCTGAGGCTCGGCGGGGACGTCGAGGTCGTCGCACCGGCCGAACTCCGCCGGGCCATGGCCACCGTCGTGGGGATACTCGCCCGAACCTACGGGAGCTGAGAACGGGAGCCGGGAACGGGGGTGGGGAGCGGGGAGCCGGCGTCGGGAGCCGATCCCGTAACCGTCCGGCCGGGCCGACCGTCCGACCGGGCCGACCGGGCCGATCGAATCGATCGGGCCGACCGAATCGAATTTGGGTACGGATACTCACGACCGGCCAATGATCCGCCAGGAGCATGGGGGCACCACGACTCCAGGGGGAACCAATGAACATCCGTGCCTTGTACCGTCTGACTTTCGCCAACCCCGCTTCGGTCGTCTACCTGGGAATCGTCGGCGCGTCCGTCGTGTTCGAGATCGCTGCCGCGCTGCTCTCGGACCCCGGAATCGTGGGGGTGTGGCCGTTCCTCCTCACCGCCCCCACCTCCCTGGTCACGGTGACGGTCGGTCAGGCCCTCTGGAACGACGTGGCACCGGGCTGGTTCCTGGTCGCCGGAGTCGTGTTCTCCGCCCTGCTCCAGTCGTTCGCCCTCGGGGCGGTCCTGGAGACCCTGCGCGCCCGTCGCCGGGTGGTCACCCGCCCGATCCGCGGCTGACCACGCGGTTCCTGCCCGGCCGGGCGCCCCGTGCCGCCGCTCCCGGGCGGGCCGCCGCGTCCCCGGGCGGGTCGCCGAGCCCCCTGATTCGTCGCGGGACTTCTGCGTTTGTCGCCGGTCCTCTGCGGATTCTTCCGCGATCTGTAACAGAGGCATCCCGCACGGGCGTTCGTATGTCTTGATGGGGGCAGGGCAGACAGGGCATCGACGGAGAACGGCAAAGGGGCGGGCAGACGTGGCGAAGCACAAGGGAAAGGGCTGGCACAGCCGACTCCTCGCGGCGGCGCTGGGGGTCACGGCGCTGGCCGCCGCCACCTCGGTGTGGACCGCGCAGGCCGACACCACCGGAGTCCGGTCCCCGCAGGCGGGCGCCTCGGCGTCGGACGGGCGGTCCCAGGAGCAGGTCAAGAAGGTGGCGGCGGACATCGCGCACGCCTCGGAGAGCGGCCCCCGGGGCGTCAACATCACCATCGACG
Organism: Streptomyces sp. NPDC006435; assembly: GCF_040612315.1. Taxonomy (NCBI): domain Bacteria; kingdom Bacillati; phylum Actinomycetota; class Actinomycetes; order Kitasatosporales; family Streptomycetaceae; genus Streptomyces; species Streptomyces sp. NPDC006435. Next base: position 273,633 of record NZ_JBEXPY010000006.1, on the reverse strand, counting down.
ACGGCCCGGACCCGAACTGGACGCCGCAGGTGCTGCAGCTCCTGAAGGACAACGACGTGAAGGCCACGTTCTGCATGGTGGGCACGCAGGCCCAGGCGTACCCGGACCTGGTCAAGAAGGTCGTGGCGGCCGGGCACCGGCTGTGCAACCACACGGTCTCGCACGACACCACCATGGACACCAAGTCCGAGGCGTACCAGGCCAAGCAGATCCTGGATGCCGAACGCATGATCATCAAGGCGTCCGGGGGCGTCCGGCCGCAGTACTACCGGGCCCCGGGCGGTGCCTTCACCCCGTACAGCCGGAAGCTCGCCGCGTCCCGGGGGATGCGACCGCTGGGCTGGAACGTCGACAGCAGGGACTTCGAGCGTCCCGGCGCGGACACCATGGTCGCCACCGTCAAGCGCGAGATCACCAGCGGGCCGACCGTCCTCTTCCACGACGCGGGCGGGGACCGTTCCCAGACCGTGGCCGCCCTGGGCGAGGTCCTGCCCTGGCTGAGGCAGGAGGGGTACTCCTTCGGCTTCCCCGTGCGGTGAGCCGCGCCCGCCCGCACGGACACCGCGCCCGTCCGCCCCGGCACCGGGCCCGCCCGCACGGACACCGCGCCCCGTCCCGGCCCAGGCACTCGTCCCCTCGGGAATGGAGTACGACGTGATGAAGCGCAGAACCAGAGGAATCCTCCTGGCGGGACTGGGCCTGGGCGCCGCCACCGGCGCGGGCCTGCTGCACAACCGCCGCCCCGACCGCAGGGAACACCTCCACGTCACGCTCTTCAGCGAGCCCGGCTACCTGGGTCGCAACCGGACGCTGACCTGGAACGGCGGCAAGCCCCTGGTCGTCCCGCTCGGCCGGACACGGCTGTCGCGCATCGGCTCGATCAGGCTGGAACGGTTCGTGTACCGCTTCCGGCCCGAGGTGCGGCCGCCGGACGGGGGCATCCTGCGGCGCGCCCTCGTCGAGCGCCTGGACCCCGACGACTCCGGGGACGGCGTGTACGGCTTCGTCGCCGTGCACCAGATCGCCGGCATGTTCTCGATGGGCCGGTGGGAGCAGGCCCGCGAGCCCCGGTCCGGAGTCCGGCTTTGGACCGACCGCCCCGGCACCCCACCGCTCATCCCCGGCACCGACGCCCACCCCTGGCACGACGTCATGGTCGACACCCCCGACCTCGGCCCCTGGAGCGCCCGCACCCGCTACCTCGAACTGGGCTACCACCGCGGACCCGTCCCCCGGGGCTGATCCGTCCCCCGTGACCGACACCCCCTCCGCGAGGCCGAAGAGGGGGAACGGTCCGGCACGAGGGCGCGGCGCACCGGACGGACCCGCCCTCCCCGGGGCAGGCTGGACCTCGAATCCCGAGGAAGGCCCGAACCCCCGAGGAAGGCCCGATGCAATGGATCCGGTGACGGACTCCCTGAACGAGGTCCACCGACGACTGAGCGGCCTGCGCGACGGACAGGTCGCCGACTACATCCCCCAGCTGGCGACGGCCGACCCGGACGACTTCGGCATCGCGCTGGTCAGCATGGCCGGACACACGTACCGGGCGGGGAGGACGGACACGCCGTTCACCGTCCAGTCGGTGTCCAAGCCCTTCGTCTACGCCCTCGCGCTGAGCGACCTCGGCCCCGCCGAGGTGCTGCGCCGCGTCGGCGCGGAGCCCAGCGGCAACCCCTTCAACGCCATCAGCCTGGAGCGGGACACCGGACGCCCCGCCAACCCGATGATCAACGCCGGAGCGATCGCCACCACCGCACTGGTCCGCGCCGACGGCCCGGCCGAACGCTTCCGGCGCATCCTCGCCTGCCTGTCGGCGTTCGCGGGCCGGCCCCTCGACGTCGACGAGGACGTCTACGCCAGCGAGGCCGCGACGGGCGACCGGAACCGTGCCCTGGCCTATCTGATGCACTCGGCCGGCTCGCTGCGGGCCGACCCCGAGGAGACCGCCGACACGTACTTCCGCCAGTGCTCCGTCCGCGTCACCGTCGTCGACCTGGCGGTGATGGCCGCGACCCTGGCCAACGGGGGCCGCAACCCGGTCACCGGCGTCCAGGCCGTCGCCGAACCCGACGCGGTCCGCGTCCTGGCCGTCATGGCCACCTGCGGCATGTACGACGGCGCGGGCGAGTGGCTCCTCGACGTCGGCCTGCCCGCCAAGAGCGGCGTCTCCGGCGGCCTCATCGCCGCCAGCCCCGCCCGCTTCGGCATCGCCGTCCACAGCCCGCCGCTGGACGGGTCCGGCAACCCGGTCCGCGCCGTGGCGGCCCTCGGCGAGATGTCCGAGCGCTTCGGCCTCCACATCATGCACGGCCCGGGACTGCGCGCCACGACCGTGACCGGCGCCGAGCGCTTCGAACGCGACGGCCGGGCCATCGGCGTGGTGACCGCCCAGGGCATCCTGGAATTCACGGAGTTCGAGGCACTGGTGCACGCCGTGGGGGAGGTCACGCCGTCCGCACCGGGCTGGATGGTCGTGGACCTGACCGCGGTCACCGGGGTGCTGCCCGGCCCGGCGGCCGGGCTGGCCGCAGTCCTGGACGACCTCGCCGACCGGGGCCACCGCGCCGCCGTCGCCGCCCAGGAGACCTTCATCGAAGCCGGCGAGGGCCGCCCCCGGACCTGGGAGATGTTCCGCACCCGTGAAGAAGCCCTGTCCTGGTGCACCCGGGCCTGACCCGCCGCCACCGCCCCGCGGCCACGGCAACCACTCGACTCCTGTCCGGTTCACCGCCCCCGACTTCTGTCCGGTTCCGCCCGGTTTGCCGACTCCTCGCCTTGCTGCCACGCAGCTTGCTGAGGCGTTCTCCCCGTCGCGGGGCGCCCCGGGCTGCCCCAGGGTGAGAGGTGTCCGGACGAGTGGGCCCGATGGCCGCCCGCTGCCGGATCCCGTCAACGAGGAGGAGCCCGCCATGTCGAACACCCTGAAGACCGCTTCCTGCGAGCCCACCCTGACCCCCCGGGAGCGCCAGGTCCTGACCCTGCTCGCAGGCGGTGAGACGTACTGGGGCATCGGCCGGAGGCTGGGCATCAGCCCGCACACCGTCGACACGCACCTGCGCCGGCTGCGCGACAAGACCGGTACGGCCAACCGCACCCAGCTCGTGGTCCTCGCCCTCCAGCGCGGTTACGTCTCCTGACTCGTTCCGGACCCTTCGGTTCGCCGGGTTCTGGGGGTATTCACGAAGGTATGGGCACCCCTCACCTAGCGGTCACGCATGTTGGTGAAGGGCCTGCTCCCGTACGTACGCCACCGTGCTGCGCCAGTGTTGTCCGCACAGCGCACACCGCACACCGCACACCGCACACGCACCAGATACCGCGCCAGGCCCGCTCGACGGGCGGGCCCGTCATGTCCCCGGGGGGAAAACATGCTGAAGCGTCTCGCTCTGCTCCTTGCCGCCGCCACCGCCACCGCACTGCTGGCCCTCCAGCCCACTCCCGCCGCGTACGCCGACGGTGAGCTCGAATGCGGCGGCATCGTCCTCCAGTCGACCGGTACGGGCGACCAGTCGACCGGTACGGGCGACCAGGCAGCCGGTACGGGCGACCAGGCGGACGACGGCGGCAAAATGAAGACGTGCGACACCTCCTGGGGCGGCTGACCGGGCAGGACCTAGCCGGTCGCCAGGGCGGTGAGCACGTACCGCGCACCCGGCGTCAGCTCCACCGACCAGGACCAACGGGCCGGGATGTACAGCACCTCCCCCGGACGCAACCGGAATCGGAAGCCTTCCGCGCCCCTCCCGACCCGGGCGCCGGACAGACGCCACGTCCCCGCCCCCTCGAACTGATGGACCACCCGGTGCGCGGCAGGATCGTCCGTCCCGCCGCTCCGGGCCACCACGGGGGTTCCGGGGCCGAGTTCGGCGGCGAGCCCTTCGAGCACCTGTGACCACTCCGGGCCGCTCAGGCCCGGATGCTCGTGCTCGGGCCACAGCACACCCGGTGCCCGGTCCAGATGGACCGACAGGAACAGCACCAACTCCCTGAGGAACCCGGACTCCTCCGGAAGGACCCCCGGGGGCGTGCCCGGTGGCGGCAGGGGGAGACGACGGGAGGAGCCCGGGGCACGGGGCCCGGCAGCCGCCGCCCCCGCCAGCGGCGTCATGGTCTCTTCGCCGTCCATGCCCCGTCCCTCGCTCCTCGTTCGCCACGCCGCCCGTTCAGGTGCCCGGCGCGGGGCCGTACGGCCGGCGTCGGCCCGCACGACCAGCATCGCGCCGAAGGGTGCCCCCCGGCCAGCCACGAGAACCCGCTCCCGGGAACACGCGACACCACCCCGCACGGCCGGTCGGCGACGGCGTCCCCGGCCGGTCTCACTCCGGGCGGCGCGGCTGTTCCCCGGGTCCGGTGCCCGCCGCCAGCAGCCCCTGAGCAGCCGCCTGGGCGCCCGCCTGGAAGCGGCTCGCGGCGCCCAACTCATCCATGATGTCGGCGATATGACGGCGTGCCGTACGCAGCGACATCCCGAGCCGGCGGGCGATGGCCTCGTCCTTGAGCCCGGCCGCGAGCAGCCGGACGATCGTCTCGTGGATCTCCCGGGACACCTCTTCGAGCCCCTGGCTGGCAGCGTCGGCGAACGGGGTGGCCCGGTCCCAGGCCTGCTCGAAGATCTCGCACAGATACGCGACCGTGGAGGGCTCCCGTATGACGACGGCGCCCCAGCTGTCGTCCCTGACCGGGATGAAGGCGACCTCGCGGTCGAACACGATGAGCCGGCCGAACAACTCGTGCGCGGTGCGGTACTCGCCGCCCAGCGCCGAGGCGGCGGCCACGTACGCCTGGCTGGGCCCGTTGAAGCGGGCCGTGTGGTGGTAGAGCGTACGCAGCCGGATCCCGCGCTCCAGCATCGCCCGGTCCCGTACGAGCGCCTCCCGCATCGCCTCCGGCACCCGTGCTCCGCCCCCCGGCTGGCTGGTCAGGACCTCCTTGCGGCAGCGGTCCGAGGCCCGGTTGAGCGTGTTGCGGACGTCCTGCACGTTCTCCAGGAGCTCCAACGCCTCGCCGTACGCGTGCCGTTGGTGGTACCGGGCGACGAACGGCCCGAGGTCCTCGCGCATCTCCGCGAGCCGTGCCTGCTGTTCCCGTATCCGCGCCTCGACGGGCGCCGCGAGTTGCGCCAGTGCCGTCTCGGGCGCCACCGCGAACACCGTCCGCGTCCCGCCGGAGCCGTCCTGCGCATGCAACAGCCGGGCCCGCAGCAGCCGTTCCAGGCTCGCCCCGGCCTCCCCCTCGGCGATCCCGACGCCCTCGGCGACGGCCTCCGCCCCGCCCGTACGGTGCTCCAGCACCCAGCCGTACACGGCCAGGTCGGTCTCCCCCAACCCCCGGGCCTCGTCGAACGGACCCGATTCCTCCCGCACCGTCACCCTCTGCCCCTTCGCCGCCGGACCCGGCAGATCATGCCGACCGCCGACGGATCGGATGCCCGGCCCAAGGATGGCAGAAGAGATCATCGGACAGGTAGACACACAGACGCACAGCCCCCGAGCGCGAGGCATCGGGGGCTGTGCGAGTAGAGGTCACGCCGCGTGCATGGCATCACGGGCGAGAGCGACCAGCGTCTGGGGGGTCAGGGCGTCCACCGCGCTGCGCTGGTGCTCGATCAGCGTCGCGGCGGCCTCGGTCAGTGCCCGGTCGTCGAGCGGGCGCCCCGGGATCTGCGCCCCGTCGGCGAGGACCGCCTGCAGCACGGCGTACAGGTTCGCGGTGCCCGCCTCGCGCACGGTCAGCGACAGGTGCGCGGAGGGCGCGTCCCCCACGGCTTCGGCGCGGTGCGCGAACCCCCGCGGCAGGTACAGCACTTCGCCCGGCCGGAGCACGGTCTCCAGGAGCACCTCGCCCGGATCGCCGTCCTCCCGGGCCGGCTCCCAGTTGCCGTCGCGCGGTCCGGCGTGGATGTACCAGCGCTTCTCGCCGCTGATCTGGACCGCGAGGACATCGGCGTCGTCGCGGTGCAGGGGACGGCCCTGGGTGCCGGCCGGGGTGCGGAAGAAGAACGCCTCCACCCGCCGGCCGAGCTGTTCGCCCAGCCCCGCGGTCAGCTCCCGTACGCCCCGGTGCCACTGGTCGACGTACCGGAGCAGCACGGTGGCCCGCTCCTCCTCGACCAGGCGCCGCACGAGCTCCGCGTCCGCGTAGTCCTCGACCAACTCGCCGAGCACCACCCGCGGCGTGCAGAACCGCTCGACGGGCACATGGCTGTCCGCGTGCACCAGGCCGATGTACGGAACCTTGAGCAGCCCCGCGTCCAGCAGCGCGTCCAGCTCGGCCGTGCCGACCACGTCCACCGGTGGGCTCCCGGGCCGCAGCACGACCGGGGCACGCCGCCAGGACGAGGCGAAGAACTCCTGCTTGTCGCCCACGCATCGGGCCAGCCAGTCCATCGTCGGTCTCACTCTCGCTCAGGCCGTGGGACGGCTGCTGTAGGCGTGCAGGCGGGCGCTGTGCACGAGGGATGGCGCATCGGCGGCGTCGAGCCGGTCGCGTACGTGGTCCAGCAGGGCGGCGGCCGTCGCCGTCAGGCTCTCGTCGTCGAGGGGGCGGGCGGGCAGGGACAGTCCCTCGGCGAGGAAGGACTGCAGCTCCGTCCGCAGGTGGCCGGCCCCGGCCTCGCGCAGCACGATCGTCAGGTGCAGCGAGGGGCCGTCCGCCGTGGCCTGGGCGGTATGGGCGTAGCCGTTCGGCACGTACAGCACCTCGCCGGGGCGGACGACGGTGTCCAGCAGCGGCTCACCCGGGTCGTCCTCCCGCACGGGCTGCCAGTTCCCGTCCGTCGGGCCCGCGTAGACCTTCCAGTGCTTGGTACCGCTCAGCTGCAGCACCAGGATGTCGCCGTCGTCGCGGTGCACGGCACCGAAGCGCCCGGGTTGCGAGTAGAAGAGGAACGCCTCGACGAGCCGGTCGAGTTCCCGTCCCAGCCCGGCGGTGAGCTCCCGCACCGGCGGATACCAGTGGTTGACGTAGCGCAGTTGCAAGGTGGCCTGCTCGTCCCGGATCAGGGCACGCACGCGCTCCGCGTCCAGCCAGCCCTCCAGGTACCGGCCGGCCACCACGCGCGGCGGGCAGTAGGCCGCCTCCGGCACCGCGCCCGCCATGGTGAACAGCCCGGCGTACGGCACCCTCAGGGTCCCCGAGTCCAGCAGCTCGTCCAGGTCCTCCAGGCCGAGAACATCGATCGGCGGATCGGCGGGCCGCAGCAGGACGGGCCCTTGGCGCCACTGCGTACGGAGGAAGCGGTCCGCGTCGGTCACACAGCGTTCGAGCCAGTCCACGGCTCACTCTCCTTGTTCCGGCCCGGCTGCGGGGCCGCCGCCCATGCGGTGGATGGCGGCCCCGTCAGCAGACTGTCGGGCAAGCGGGATCAGATGACGTCGGGGTAGCACTCGCCGCAGCCGGCCTGGACCGAGTGGCTGGTCGGCGCGGACTCGCCGGCGAAGGCGCTCGGCGCGAAGATCGCACCCCCGACGACCGCGGCCGCGGCCACACCCAGCGCCGCCTTGCGGGAGAAGCTCGTGCCGGTCTTGACGGGAGCGTCGGTGTTCTGCGAGAAGTCCATGTCATCTCCAGGTGATCCAGTGTCGCGGGGCGTTTCCCCTTGACTGATCTCAATCCTGTCCGCCCCGCCCCGTCACCGACAGTGACGATTTCCCGCTCCCGCGCCCCCGTGTCCCGCACTCCCGTGACCCCCGGCCCGGGAGACGTCGTCGCCCGGTGGGGCCGCCGGCCCGGAGGTGGCCCAGTCGGCCCGCCTGGAAGTGGCCCATGCGATGGGCCGACTGCGCACTACCGTGGGGCTGATGACAACGAGATCTGCATCGGTCGAATCGTCCGCGCCCGTGGCCCCGGCCGAGGCGCCGTTGCGCCAGTCCCGCAACTCCGCCGCCTTCTGGATCGCGGTCGGCCGATGCCGGGGGCACGAGGTGGTCCGGCGCCGTGGATTCGTCGCGGTCGACGGGGGCGAGCGGGCCGGCCTGCGGCTCCTGATCCAGGAGCCCGGCCTGGAACCGGGCGAACTGGCCGAGTTGAGCGAGCTGGTTCGCCGGGCCGCGGGCCCGGCGAACGTCGAGGACCCGTTCAGCACCACCGACCTGAGCCACCTGGGCATGCGCAGTTGGCAGATGCCGGTCATGCTGCGCCTGCCCGGTCCCGTGGACGAGCCGGCACCGGACGTGATCCGGGTACGACGGCCCGAGGACCTCCGGGCGGCCGAGCGGATCGTGATCGACAGCTTCGGGCTGACCGGATTCGAGCCCCACCGCCCCGGCGAACTGTTCCCGACGACGCTGATCGAGCAGCCGGGCGTGGACGTGTTCGTCGCCCTGCACGAAGGCGTGGCCGCGGGAGCCTGCGTCAGCGTCGTGGACGACGGCGTCGGCAGCCACTACTGGGTCGGTACTTCATCGGCTTTCCGGTCGCGCGGCGTGGGGAGAGCCGTCATGCTCGGCTCCCTCGCCCACCTGGCGGGCCTGCCGAACACGCTCACCGCCTCGAAGCTGGGCAGGCCGCTGTACGAGTCCCTGGGGTACACGGCCGCGGCAACCTCGACCTGGTGGGCCTCCGCCCGGTGACACCGCCCGGGCCGACGGCCCTCGTACGGAGTCCCGGCTCCTGGAGCCGTTCCCCGACAGCAGTCCGGGTTCCGCCGCAGCTCGACGACTGCTTGTTCGTCGAGTGCGGGGGCGGCGGGTTCCGTGTCGTCGATCCAGTCGGCTCCACTCCGCTCCACCGTGGTGTCGGCCTTCACCCGGAAAAGGGTTCCGAATTCCGCACTCGGCTAACCGGGCGGCAGCGGCTGCTCCGGCGCATCATTGAACAAATGATTGTACATGTCGCGAAGGTACGCTTGAAGTGCTTCTCTGTCTGGGAATTCGATATCGGTCAGTCGCTCGTATTCGGTCGGCCCGAAGGAGTCGTCTGAAATGATCTCCTCGAATCCCGTGCGGATCAAATCCACGTAGGAATCACTGAAGCTCAACAAAGTGGACTTCAGGTCTCCATTCGCCTCGTATCCTCGCTCGAGGTCCAGGTTCAATCTGATGAAATTTCTGAAATGTGCGTCCATTGAAATCTTCTCTGCGGATTCCGACCGGGGTCGAGTTGGCGGGCATGGTGTGCAGGCGGTACCGCCCGTCGGGGGACTCGGTGCACGGGTACGATGGTTCCATCTTCGAAGTCCACTGACTTGAACTCGTTCAGGTCGGCGAGGTTGCGGTGTTTGAGTCGTGCGCCGATCCGTCAGGAGCAGGGAGTGGCCCTTGGCTCGCGTGGTCCCGGCGTCGGATGCCCGGCCGACTTGACCCCGGTGGCCGGTGTTTTTACTGAAAGCAGTACCGAATCGGGATGGCGTCTTCCGGGCGTCTCCGTATTCCTTCATGAGTGCTGCGTTTCTTCGGTGATGCAGGAGGGGTTGTCCTCCGCTCTCCCGGGGGGAATTTCTCCCAGGTCGGCCTCTGTCGCCATGGGGGCGAGGCCATGCGCAATGGGAAGTGGCCGATCATTTTCGTGGTAGAGTTTCGATGAATTCACAGGACGCCGCGATTAAAAGGGGAATGGCGTGAACACCGAGAAGGTTACGGCTCGACGTCTTACGGCCGAGGAGATTTCAGGCTTGGGTCCCCAGGACGAAATCTTCGTCTCGGCGGGGACGGGCGACCTTCCTCTCGACTGCTATGCTCCGGCTTTTCTCACGGGGCCGGGCAAAAATTTCGAGGGAGGTTCCTTCGTCGCGAGGACGGTTTTCGGTGAGGAGATTCACGTCCTCCCGGACAATGCTGAAGAGGCCGGGATCTGGGTTGCCGACAAGGCGGGGGAGGAGATCGAGGTCCTCCAGAGTGCCGGCGTCCTCCTGAACCTCGCCCTCTTCGTGCCCGGCGGGAACAAGGAATCCCTGGAGGCGCTCTACTCTGCCGCGCGGGAAGCGTTCGGTGCGGGAGTCGTCCAGCGCTGGAGCGAGGAAGCCGTCGCGGTGCCGGACGTCAAGGTCGACCTGTACGAGGAGCCGGCCCGGGCGCGGAAGAACGCGAACAGCCAGAACCGCGATCGCCGCGCCCTGGACATCTACCCGACCCGAGTGCGGTTCCTGGAGCCCAGCGAGGGCTGGAAGTTCGTTGTCGAGCCGCACAAGGAGATCGTCGACGACACGCCGACGATCTGACCCGATGGCAGCCCGGAGACCACGCCGGATGCATGGGTCCGATCCCGCTGACGGATTCGAGAAGGGCTAGCAACCCGCTGGTCGAGCGGCTGTTGTCAGCAGTGCAGTCAGACGCCCGGCTGGAGTTTTCCAGCCGGGCGTTCTGCGTGGGCACGAGTTGGATTCCGCAGCGACAGCGTCCGGGCGTCGCGGCACCGAGGGCGATGGTCACGACGGTCACGGCGGAGACAGCGGAGACGGCAGCCCGGTCCACGACCACCGGGATGCCTCCGCGCCGGTTCCGCCCGACGGCCGAACGCGCATCGTCGTCCGGCAACCGGTCGTGATCTCCGCACCCGTACCCGTACCCGTACCCGTACCCGCACCCGCACTCGCGGCAGTTCGCGTACGCGTGGCTTCCTCCGCGTACGGGTGAACGCCGGGCGGTCCCGGTCCGGGACGGGACCGCCGCCGGTCGTCGTCGGCCCGGAGAAGCCGCGGCCAAGAGCGGGCGACGAGAACCGAACTCGCGCCCCGAGGCGCCTCATGCCCCCGGATGGTTCAGGGTGCGCACGAACTGCTCCGCGAGCTGCTCGGTGTCGATGTCGTCCGCGCTGCGCCCGGACAGGATGTGGAAGAAGGGCGGGCCGATCAGGAGCGCGGTCGCCTGTTCGAGCGAGAGGGCGGTGCCGCTCGACTTCCGCGCCGCCTCCACGACCTCCGCCGCGCTTTCCCCGAGGATGTCACGGGAAGCGAGCAACGCGGCGACGTCCGCGTCGTGCTGGGCTTCCCCCATGAGGGCTCGGTAGGCCGTGCCCGCGTGGGAGCGGGACAAGAAGGTGACGAGCGCGTCGAGATATGCCTTGAGGTCCTTGCGGGGATCGTCGCCGACGGCCACGGACAGTTCGTGCCGGGCGTCGATGGCGCTGGCCTCGTAGAGGACTTCCGCCTTGTTCGACCACCAGCGGTACACGGTCTGACGGCCCACGCCCGCCCGCTCGGCGATGCCCTTTATGGTCAGGGCCGCGTACCCGACTTCGACCAGGAGGTCGTCGACGGCGTGCAGCACGGCGGCGCGTGCGCTTTCGCTGCGGGGCCGTCCGCGGCCACTTCCATCCACCATGCCGCCACTCTATACGAGGCACGGTGTCTCGCATGTGTTACTTTTGCGGTGCACGGTGACTCGTAAATGAGTGTCCGGCCCTCGCCCGCCCGGTCCCGGGAAGGGCCTGCCGGGCGGTGTCCGGCCGTGCTCCGTGTACTGCAATCCCAGAAGGAATCGAGAATGGCTCCCATACCGGAGGGCGCCCTGCGCCCGGCGCGGCGGTCCGGCCCGGTGCTCGCCTGCGTGAGCGTGTGCACCGCCCTGGTCGTCGGGTTCGTTGCGGCGATCAACCTGGCAGTGCCGCAACTGGCCGCGAGTTCACTGGAACCGACCTCGTCGAACCTGCTGTGGATCGTCGACGCCTATGTCGTGATCTTCGCCTGCCTGGTCATCCCCGCCGGTGCGGCCGGCGACAAGCTCGGACGCAAGGGCGTCCTCATGGCGGGGCTCGGGATATTCGCGTTCGGCGCCGTCGTGTCGGCCATGGCGCCGAACGTGGCGGTCATGCTGATCGGGCGCGCCATCACGGGCCTCGGCGCCGCGTGCGTCCTGCCCAACTGCGTCGGCGTCCTCCTGCACGCCACCGCCCCCGAGCGGCGCCCTCACGCGCTGGCCGTCTGGGCGGCGGCCACCGGCATCGGCGGCGTCGTCGGCAACGTCGGAGGCGGCGCGGTGCTGAGCGCGGGCTCCTGGCGCACGTTGTTCGAGGCGGTCGCCCTCATCGCGGTCTGCTGCCTGGCGTGGGTGGCACGGTCCGCACCGCGCAGCGCCCGGCTCGATCGCACCCTCGACCTGCCCGGCACGCTGTTGTTCGTGGCGGCCTTCGTGGCACTGCTGATCGGAATCATCGAAGGGCCCGAACTGGGCTGGGGCAGCACGGTCGTCCTCGTCGCCTTCGCCTGCAGCATTCTGCTGAGCCTGTGCTGGGTGCGTGTCGAACTGCGCGTCCCCCATCCCATGCTCGACCCGCGGCTGTTTCGCAGCGTGGCGCTCAGCAGCGCGAGCCTCGGCATGACCATCACATTCTTCGGAAGCTTCGGGCTCTTCTACGTCAACGCCTCACTCCTGCAGTACGGGCGCGGCTTCTCCGTCCTGCAGGCAGGGCTCGGGGTCATCCCGCTGACCGTCCCGCTCCTGGTGGGCACCCGATACGTTCCCGGGCTCATCCGCCGCATCGGCGTCCCCGCGACACTTTCCGCGGCCTTCGCGCTCACCAGCGCCGGCCTGCTCGGCCTCTCGTACGCCTCGACCATGGCCTACCCCGTGTACGCGGCCGGTCTGTTCGTCATCGGGCTCGGCATCATGCTGGCCGCGCCCTGCCTGACCGCTCAGATCGCTTCGGCCCTGCCGGTGGAGAGGGCGGGCATCACCGGAGGTCTGCAGTCCGCGACCCGCGAACTGGGCAGCGCTCTGGGGGTGGCCGTCGTCGGCACCATCCTCACCGCCGGGTTCACCCACCACCTGCCCGCCGACCTGAGCCGACACGCACCGCTCCCGCGCACGGTGCAGGAAGCGCTCACGCTGGCCCCGGCCGACCGCACCGCCGTCACCGAAGCGTTCACCCACGGCGCCAACACCGCACTGCGTGCCGCGGCCCTCGTCGTGCTCCTGGCCGGAACCCTGGTCGTCGTCGGCACCCGCCGCGCCCACCGGACCGCCCCGCGACAGCCGGGCCCCACGCCACCCGCCCCGGCACCGGCCTCGTGACCGGGACACGCCCGTGCGTGCATTTGTCGCCGCACCTCTCGGCCTCGTCCGGAGTCGGCCCGCCCCGGAGGGCGATGTCCCTCCGGCCATCGGCCCGGATCCCAACCCGCAGGGACGCGCCTTCCTGCGGTCGCCGAGGAGGCCGTCACCGCCGAGGCGATCGCTGAGGCGACCGGCAGCAGCCCGGCCTGTCGGCTGCTCCGCCTCCGTCGCCCCACAGGACGCCGAAGCCCGTTCTCGGCATCGGCGGCAGTTTCTTCGCCTCCACCACGACCGCGACCAGCAGCCTCTCCTGGGAGCCCACCGGGCACCCTCTCGCGCCCACCCGCATTCCCCGTCGAGGACGGCCTCGAAATCGGCTGCCACCTCTGATCAAGCTCCCTCCGGACAACAGAAAGGCCCGGGTCGATGACCTGGGCCTCCATCGTGGAGCGGGTGACGAGAGTCGAACTCGCGCTCCGAGCTCGGGAATCACCCAGGACTATGACCAGAGGATGGCCTCTGACCTGGGAAATTGTCGCTACCGGAGCTCGGCGGCCCCTCCCGGTGAGCACCGGTGTCGACCGCTGCTCACCGTCCCGGGCCGGGACAGTGGCGTGCTTGGCGTGGGAGCAGGTGCAGGGCGGTTCGACTCAGCAGTCCTTCCCGGCGTGCCGGAGATGGCCCCGCAGGGCCGTCCCGAAGACCAGCCCGCCGAAGACGAAGAAGCCGTCGACGACGCGCATCGACCACATCGTGTACGTGGAGGGGTGCGGTTCTCCGTACACGTCTTGGATGGTCATGCCGCTCAGGCCGTTGGTGAGGACGCCGGTGGAGCGCAGGATGTCGTCGGCGACGCCGATGCCACCGCGGGCGACGAGGGCGATGGTGGCGGTCCAGGCCATGGTGAGGAACATCCAGCGGGGGAGCAGGAGCCGTGGGGCGGGAACCTTGCCCAATTCGTGGGCGACCCAGGCGCCGACGAAGCAGAGCACGGCCACCACCAGGTCGTAGGCGAGCATGCCGCCGGTAAGCCCGGCCTTCGCCTGGGCGCCGTCCCCGAGTCCGAGGCTGCCGCCGAGGGCCCAGTAGAAGTGGAAGACGCCGAAGAGGACGGACCACGCGGTGGCGGCCCTTGCGGCGGCCTGACCGAGAGGGGCGGCGGCCGGCCGGGCGGTTGCGGGGGGTGCCTGAGCGGTCATGGCATGAGCATGTGCCAAGCGGCATGGGCAGGGCTTCACCCGGTGGTACCCATTGGGGCGCCGCGGCCTCCGCCGCGCGGGGGAGGCCGACTGATCGCGGTGATGACGGCGAGTGCGGAGGGGGCGGTGATGCCCGGCAGACACGGAGCCCGGTTCGGACTGTGCCGGCGGCCCCGGAGCGCAGCCCGCCGAACCGGTCGGGCTCTGCCGGGCTCGGGGCGATCGGTACGACAAGTGTCCGGCTTGTTGGTCTGTCCTCTGCGGCACGGGCCGGACAACGCCGGACCTTCCGACGCCGGGTCCGAAGCAGGCCGAGACCCGGCCGCTCCAGGGCCGCAACGCCCTCGTCACCGGCGGCGCCACCGGCATCGGCGCCGAGATCGGGCGGGCGCTCGCCGCGGCCCGGAGCGACCGTCGCGGTCAACCACCTCGGCCAGGACCCCGACGCCCACGCCCTGCTCTCCGCCTTCGAACACGCAGGCAGCCCCGGGACCGTGGTCAACGCCGACCTGACCGATCCGGGCTCCGTCCAGACCATGGCCGACCTCGTCCGCGCCGAGATCGGACCCGTCGGCATCCTGGTGAACAACGCCGGTTCCTACCCCCGCGTCGCCTGGCAGGACACCGACGAGACCGCCTGGAACCACTCCCTCGACGTGAACCTCACCGCCCACTACCGCACCTGCCATGTGCTCACTCCCGGCATGACCGAACGCCGCTGGGGCCGGATCGTGAACATCGGCAGCGTCAACGCCCGCGCCGGCCGGACGAACCTTGTCGCGTACAGCACCGCGAAGGCCGGGCTGCTGGGCCTGACCCGCTCCCTCGCCCGCGAACCGGGCCCGTACGGGATCTGCGTCAACACGGTCATGCCCGGCGCCATCCAGGTAGAGGCCGAGAACGCCCTCCCCGCCCGGCACCGTGCGCGGCCGGAGGACCAGATCAAGCGCCAGTGCGTCCCGCGCCGTGGCCGGCCCGAGGATGTCGCGGCCCTGGTGGCGTTTCTCGTGGGCCCCTCCGCCTCGTTCATCACGGGGCAGTCCGTCCACGTCGACGGCGGCTGGCTGCTGCACTGAAGACCGTCAACAAGCAAGGAGACGAACCGAAATGATCGAACGAGTCCGCGCCGTCCTCGTCACCCCCGACGACACGATGCTGGTCATCCGCCGCACTAGACCCGGCACCCCCGTGTACTGGGTCCTGCCCGGCGGTGGCGTTGAACCCGGCGACGAGTCCCGGGAGGCCGCCCTCCACCGGGAGATCCACGAGGAGATCGCGGGGAAGGCCGACATCATCCGCCTCCTCCACACGATGGAGTCCGACGACGAGCGCCAGCTCTTCTACCTCGCCCGCATCGCGACCTGGTCCTTCGAGGATCGCACCGGTCCCGAGTTCAGCGCCGAGGGCCGTGGCGAGTACGCGTTGGAGGAGATCCCGCTGACCGTGGAGGGAATCGACGGCATCGGCCTCAAGCCCGAGGAGATCGCCCACGTCCTGCGGGGAGCCATCGGTGCCGGAGGCCTCGGAGGCGGGACATCGCTCTGAGTCCCCTATGGGCCAGGGGTGGAGTGCTCGCCCCGGAGTGCTGAAGTTCGCCGTTGACGAGGGGCAGAAGGGCCCTTGTGGCACGCGAATGGCACGCGCCACGAAAATGGTCTAGACAACAAAGAAGCCCCGGGTCGTTGACCTGGGGCTTTTTCATGGAGCGGGTGACGAGAATCGAACTCGCGCTCTGAGCTTGGGAATCAACGGTTCCTGGGCTGCTGCAGGGGCTCTGGCCTGCGATTTCCAATTGGTCAGGTCGGCGGCTCTCAGCCTCTGGGAGCCGTATCTGACCGCTGTTGTCCCCTCTGCTGGGCACGGGTAGGGCACGAGAGCCGGCAGTGCGACGCGCGATCCGGGCGGGCCGGCTGGTCAGAGAGGGATGACGCGAACCTGGCTGCCGCAGAGCTTGGTCATGTCATCGCTGTCGGACGTCAGCAGGGCGACGGGCTTCGGCTGGCGGAGCGCGACCTCGGCGACCGTGGCGTCGATGGCGTACTTGTGCCCGTGCAGTCCGGCTCCCTTGAGGAGCTCAGCCGCCGCTTTCGCCGCCTGCTCGGTGACCGGCTCCACCTTGACGCGGGACAGAGCCCAGTTCAGGCGAGGCATGTTAGTGCGGGAGTGGGTGACTTCCACGATGGTGTTGGCCCCGATCACCAGATCGGCTCCCATGTCGTGGAAGACCTGAAGCATCGCGAGGAGCTTGCGGTCCTGGGCGATCCAGGCGGAGAGCCCTTCCGAATCCAGGACAACGGTTTCGATGCGCTCGCTCACGCGGCGTCCGCGCCCTCGGAGGTGCCGGCGGAACCGAAGATCTTCCCTCGTGCCTCGGCGAGCTCCTCATCGCTGAAGGGGCCGTGGTCCTCCTCGTGACGGCGGAGGTCGTCGCCCAGGAGCTGGTGCCGGATCTGGCGGGCCACGGCTTCCGCCACGTAGCCGGAGACGTTGTCCGTGAGCTTGCGGAGCTCTGCCACCTGGTCGCTGGGCAGCGTGACGGTGATGCGTGTCGTTGAGGACATACGCCGAGCATACTGGAGTATGCGCGAGGAGGCTTGGGCTTGCGGCACCGGTCGTTACGGTCAAGGTCCGGCGACTGGAGGGCGCGGCTGCCGGCGCCGGGAATGCCGGCCCGCGGGCAATCCGTGTATCTGTCAGAAGGGCGGTTCGAGATCGCCGCGGCCGTCGCTGTGTGGCCCCCGGTCCCACGGCTCCTCCATGAAAGGCTCAGAGGCCGGGACCTCGTGGCCCCATGCTTTGAGGGCCTTCCGGGCAACACACCGGTTGGGCCCGTTGCCGCTGGTGTCCAGGATGACGCGCGCGTGCACGGCGAGGTGATCGCGGTGCACGGCGAGCGCGGGGTGCTCGGCGAGGATGAGCGCGGCGACAGCGGCGGCTTCGCGCACGTCCTCGTGGCTGTCTCGGAGGAAGGACGAGACCGCCTGGTAGAGCATCGGGCGCAGGTCCCGGAAGGACGCCACGATGGTGCCGGGGGCCAGGAAGCCAGGGAAGTACTGCTCCGTGCGGCCCACAATCTCGTCGGAGGCGTCGTAAGCCGTGGAAGCCAACCAGTTCAACAGCTCCGCGCGCATAGGGACGTTGCGATAGGGCCGTGGGGTCGAAGCCGCCGGGTGGGTGAGAATGCCGGCGACATACATGGCGGCGGGGGCAGTGGCTTCGTAGATCGTGTTCTGGTGGCCGACCATCTCACCTAGCTCTGACAGAGCGTTGACCTGGACCCTGGGGTCGGGCGTCAGTAGTCGTGCGAGGACCTGGGGGACGTCCTCACCGTTCCCAAAAGGCGTCTCGAGCGAACCCCAATCAGTCTCCGACAGGACTACCTGGTACGGCGGCAAGCCGGGCTCGCGGGGTTCGTCGGCGTGGGAGCGGCTGTGGTTCACAGGCGAAACCTAGACCAGACGTCGGATGCAATTCTCATGGTCTACGGCGGTGCGGACGGACCTCTTGGACCAGGAAGGGGCTGAACTTTGTTGGAGCGGCATCAATCTGAACAATCCCGCCGTCTGCGCCGGGCGGGCCGCGGAGCTGACCACGGGCAGGCGTGCTGAAGGGGCCGCCAGGGCGGAAGCGCATATGCGGTTCGTCGTTCTGTCGGCCTTTCTCGCCTGGAGCGGCAGCGCAAGGTTGCGGCCGGCCTCGATCAACTCGTGCAGGCCCGGCGTGAAGCCGTGGACGGCCAGGCATCTGGCACGGACAAGGCACGCGATACCTGCAACGATCCAGGCAACAAAGAAGCCCCCGGCCGCTGGCCTGGGGCTTTTCATGGAGCGGGTGACGAGAATCGAACTCGCGCTCTGAGCTTGGGAATCACCCGGCACTTGGGCCCGAAAATAGCTTCTGACCTGCGGGAACGCTAGCCCGGCGCCGCTTCTTCGCCGTCTCTTCGGCTCCCTTGTTGTCCGCTGCTGACCGCCTCTACTGGCACGTTGTGGCACGGCGGCGGATCAGCCGCGCCACTCGACCAGGACGAGAGTGGCGTCGTCCGAGGTGGCTTCGCCGCGGGCTCGCCTGAGCGTGTGGGACAGGTCCCGTGCCACCGCGCGGACGCCTCGGTCCGTCTTCTCCAGTTGGTTCACCCAGTCGATCAGCTGGTCCTCGCCGAACTGCTCCTGCCCGCTCTCGTGTTCCTCGACCAGGCCGTCGGTGAAGCAGAGGATCCGGTCCCCGGGCGCGAGCGTCACCTCGCTGACCTGTGGTTGTGCTCCGCCGAAGCCGACGGGGAGGGTGGTGGGGCTGTCCAGGCGGCCCATGACACGGTGCTTCCGGATCAGGACGGGGGCGGGGTGTCCCGCGTTGACCCACTGGAGACGGCCGGTGGTCGTGTCCAGCCGCAGCATCTGCGCGGTGACGAAGTGGTCGGGGGCGAACTGCTCGGCCACCGCCCGGTCCATGAAGAGGTAGATCTCGGACAGCTCGACGCTGATGCGGCGGGCGTGCCGGTACGCGCCGATGGCCACGGTCGCCATGGTCGCCGCGTCCAGGCCATGACCCATGGCGTCGATCATGGCGAGGTGGAGGGTGCCGCCGTTCAGGGCGTAGTCGAAGCTGTCGCCGGCCACGTCATAGGCGGGCTCCAGGACTCCGGCGACGGCGACGCGCGGCATGGTCATGGTCAGCGGCGGCAGGAGCGACCACTGGATCTCCGCGGCGACGTTCATCGGCTCGCTGCGGCGGGTGCGGAAGAAGAGGTCGGTGTAGCCGTTCTTGGTCTGCAGGAGTTCGCCGACCAGGCCCGCGATCCGGCGAAGGATGCGGCGGACGTCGTCGTCGACCGTGTCCAGGGTGACGGCCAGCACCCCGGTCTGGTCGCCGCCGTCGAGCAGCGGTGCGTGGACGCGTACTCCGTCGGTCATCGCCAGCTCGACCGGGAGCGACGTGAGGAAACACCTGCCGGCATCCGAGCCGTCGATGGACAGCGGCTCGCCGCCCGTCAGCCCTTCGGAGAGCAGGGGAACGAGCCTCTGCTGCTGATAGTCCTGGAGCAGGATCTGCGGATTCCTGCCGCTCAGCCGGCCCACCGTCTCGGCGACGACCAGCCCGACCCGGTGAGGTGGCAGCTCGTGTGCCCGGTCCAGGATCGTTCCCAGGATCGCCTCGCCGAAGCTCTCCGAGCGATCGGGTTCTCCGAGCGGTCCGACGGTCATCCCGTTGCCTCCAACCGAGCGGCGATGACCTCGCCCGGTCCTGCCGTACGGGGCGGGTGGGGTGCCGCGACCGCGCCGCGGCCGGGTACCGGAACGGCCCGCGCCAGAGACGTGGCCTCCAGGATGCTTCTCGGCGGCAGGTCACGCCACCCGGCCACCCGGCCACCGGGCGGGGGGCACCGGCCGCATGCGGCCGACCCGCCGGGTCCGGAGGCGAACCCGCTCAGTCGCCCTCTTCCTCCTCCTCCGCTTCCATGAGGCGGATGCCCTGGTGGGTGAGCGAGACCATCGCGGGTGTGTTTCCCGGCTCCCAGTCGACGGTGACCAGTCCCTCGCCCGCGAGGTAGGAGCAGGCGGCGGCGAGGTCCTGCTCCGGGATGCGCAGGTCGTGGTTGAGCGCGGCTCCGGTGATGCCGAGCAGACGGTTGCCTTCGGCGGCCGTGTAGAGGGCCTGGAGGATCTGCCGACGGTACCGCTGCCGCTCGTGGAGTGTCGCCATGGCCGCGTGGTCCTGTCGTCGTGCGGTGGTCGTTCGTGGCCGGTCAGGGTTCCTCGGGGTGGGGGCCGGGGCCGGTGGGCTGTCTGCTGGTGGCGAGCCAGGTGCGGGCGGGTCCGGCGGCGGTCTCGGTGTCGACGGTGAGGTGGAGCCGTGTGCCGCCGCCCGGCACGGGGTAGCTGCGCTGCTCCGATCCGGCGAAGCACCGGCGGATCACTTCGGCGACCGCGCGGGCGGCCTCGGGGGTGGCGGAGACGATACGGATCTCGGCGTGTTCCCCCTGCGGCAGGGGCTCGTTCTCGGTGGGGTCCAAGACGGCGTGCTCCGTTCGGGACAAAGGCGAGAGGCCGGCGGGTGGGTTGTCCCGGGTGTCGGGTGCCCCACCCGCGGCCTTCGGTCGGAGGAGTGGTCTGAGGTCAGGCAGGTCAGGGCCAGGTGCCCGTAGGCCGACGATCGGCGATTCGCTCGGGCGGCCTGGGGTTGCCGTGGCCGGGGGAGGGGTAGGGGTCGCTGAAGTGGTGGGCCGCTATGCGTGCGTCGTGCTGGGCGTTGAGCCGGTGGATCAGGCGTGTGCCGAGCGCGATCAGAAGTGCGGCTGCCACGAGCGTGATCACGGTCTCCACGTCCTCACCCCCCGGTGCGTCCCGGCAGCGGGATCATCCGCGCGCCGACGACCGGGTGCGCCACTGGGTGGGGCTGGGGCGCCGGGGCGGCCCCGCCGTCGGTCTCCCAGGCGTCTTCGCTGCTCCGTGCCTCCCGCATACGGCGGCCGATCGCGGCCTCGCCGGACATCAGCGCGCTCGCGGTGAGGATGCTGCCGGGGAGTGCAGCGGCGGTCATCAGCCGGGCCGCGGAGGCGGGTTCGGTCTCGGGAGGTATCACGAGCAGGTCGCAGCGACCGGTCGTGTAGGACAACAGGATGACCTTGTCCGGGTCCTGCTCGGTGAACCAGCCCACGTGCAGTACATGGCCGGTGACGGCGACCTTGTGCGGGACGACGGGCCAGTGGCCTGGGTTCACCAGGACGCGGGTGATGCGGCCCCAGCGTCCTTCGAGGGCGTCGGCCAGTGCCGGCAGCTCGGCTGCCAGGTCGCGGGAACGGGGCCACCAAGCGCCGTCGAGCTGACCGGCGAGGGTGGTCTTCGGGGTGAGCGACAAGCGGGCCGGAAGTCCTGGGGTGAGGGCGCGGTTCGCAGTCCTGTCGAGGGTGGTGGTCATGGCGGACCTGCCCCCGGGCTGCCCGCGGGCAGCCCGGCTTTTTGTGTTCCCCGGAAATGACACCTGCGTGGAAGCTGGTGCTCGAAGTACTTCCGGTATTTCCAGGGTACGTCTGATCAGCCCGTTTTCGGCCTGATACGGGGATGTGCTTCCGATTCGTGCGGACGAGTGTGCGGCGACGGGCGGACCTGCGGGAGCCGGGGTTACCGTGAGATGACGGCACAGTCGCCCCGTCGGCGGCCTGCCGTGGCTCCCGGCCGCAGCCGTGGCGGGCCGCGGTACCTCACCCGTAGACGAGCGGATCCACCATGACCGACTCCGACATCCCGCCCCCGTTGCTCCTGCCGGACGAGATCCACCAGGCGGTGCGGCCCGGTACGGCGCTGCTCCGGCTGGAGACGACGCACTCCCGGCAGGGTGTCCTCGACGGGGCGTGGTGGCCGCGCACCCGCGACGTGGAGCAAGAGGTTCCCGCGCTGGTGTCCGCGCTGGCCGAGCACCTCGGCCCCATCACCCGGGTCGGCCTGGACGCCGCCGCGTGGGACGGGATTCCGACCCGGCTGGTCATCGACGACCGGGTCGTCCACCTCGACTCGTTCCCCGTCGGCGACGACACCGTCCTGATCACCCGTGGCGACAAGGACCACTTCGCGCTGATGGTGGTGCCGCCGGACACGAAGCCCGATGCCGCCCGCGCGGTCATGGCCCGCGCGGTCCACGCCGACAACATCACGCAGGCCACCGAGCTCCTCGTCGCCATGCTTCTCCCACCGGGGACCGAACAGGGAGGAGCGGCATGATTCAGACGGCGGACATCCGCGAGTGGCGCAACCAGGCCGTGGTGGACCCCGGCGGCCACAAGTTCGGCGAACTGGAATCCGTCTACGTCGACACCAGCGCCGACGAACCGGCCATGGCCACGGTCCGCGTCGGCCTGCCCACCCGGCACCGCCTGGTGTTCGTCCCCCTGGAAGGGGCGACGGTGGGGCCGGGGTACGTGCGGGTCGCCCACGACAGGAGACTGGTGAAGCGGAGCCCCTCCACCGGCACGGACGGTGTCCCGCCCTTCGAGGACGAGGAAGCCGTCTTCCGCCGCTACGGCCTCGACTACGAACCCGGTGCGAACGGCGAACGCCAACTCGCCCGACGCTGAGCACTCGACTGCTGGGGAGGCGGTCCCCATGGCACTCTTCCTCGCCCTGATCATCGTCGCGATCGTCCTGGGCCTCATCGGCGCCGTCGCCGACGGACTCCTCTTCCTGCTCTTCATCGGTATCGCGGTACTCGTGGCAGACCTCCTCTACATGGCCCTGCGCACCCGCCGCTCCGCCCGCCACCGCCCGCTCCGGTGACTCGGGGCCGGTCTCCGCATCATGCTGCGTATCGTCGACACCCGTACCGGCCGCCCCGTGGGGATTCCCTCCGTACGCCGCCATCTGCTGAGCATCTGCGTCCACCTGCCGGTCAGCGACGCCGGGATCGGTATGACGGACCTGCGGGCGCTCCTGGGCGGTGACGTACTGGCGCGTACGGGAGAGCTGCACGGTCTGCAGTCCCGCACCCTTCTCACCACGCCGGACCTGCCTCATGAGCAAGCCCAGGTGCTTGATCGCGCCATGTCCGCTCTTGGCGTCCACCGCCGGCCACCGGCGGTGTTCACCATCCGAACGGAACGCTCCGCGCCGCTGTCGACGTACACGTCCACGCGTACGGGGCCGCCGCACAGGACGCGCTGGGCGGGGTCCGTGTCGACGTGGGCCAGGTCGGCCCGACATCCCCGGAACGGGACGTTCCGGACCGTGCCCGCCTCTTGGCCTCGGGGCCCCTGGACGCCGTCGTCCCGGAGGGGACCGATCCGCTGGCCGTGAGGATGCTGATGCTCGGCCACGCCTACCGGTACTGCGCTCGAAGAGGCCCTGCGGACGCTGGCGGCGGCTGGTGGCCGACTGGGCACAGGCGCCGTCCAGGCCGATCCCCGCCGATGTGCTGCGGTACGCCCATGACGTGCTGGCCGATGATCTCGGCGTCCCCGCCGTCCTGAAGACGCTTGACACCGTGGTGACGCGTGCCGACGTCCCGGCCGGTGCCAAGTTCGAGACGTTCGCCTTCCTCGACCGCGTCCTCGGACTGGACCTCGCGCGCGAAGTGGGTCACCGGCACCGGGCGGCGACATGACGTAGGGCCACGCGGGCCTCATGGCGGCGGTCGTCACAACGGCCCCAGCGCATTCACTCCGCCGAGGCCGCCCTTCCGGATCGTCACACGTGAGCGTGCTCGATCCATGTTCCATTGTACGACCGCGGGCCGGACAGGTCGGGAGGGAAGGCGGGCCATCGGGCGGTCCGGTTCAGCCGCGTCCTTCTTCGGCCTCCATACGGCGGATTCCTTGGTGGGTGAGGGAGGCCGTCGCGGGTGTGCTGCCCGGTTTCCGGTCGATGGTGATCAGGCCCTCGCCGGCCAGGCAGGTGCAGGCGGCGGCCGGGTCTTCCTCCGGGACGCGCAGGTCGTTCCGCGGCTTCCGCCCCGGGGCTCCGAGGCGGCGGTTGCCTTCGACGGCTTCGTACAGACGCGGAGAGCCTGCATTCGACAGGACTTGCGTTCGCGCAGGTATGTCGGTGCCACCGCCGACCCGACAGCCCGATCCTGAACCCTCAGCGGCCGAGGTATCGCTCGATGGCCGCGGCGACGGCCTCGGGGGACTCCTCCGGTGCGTAGTGTCCCGTGTCCGGGAGCACCTCCAGCTGAGCATTCGGATACCACCAGGTGTGGAGCAGGAGGGCTCGCTCGGAGCCGGTGCCCCTGACGTCGTGCGGAATGACCTGTCGTGTCACAACATCCCCTGCTCATCAGGTGGTCGTGTGCTGCCGACGGTCACCGGCAGCCAAGTCTTGATCAGGTCGACCGCGAAGCGAGGCACACGGGTGACACCCGTTCCGATGTGGCGGCGTCGGAGGCGGCCATCCCTTCAAATGGGGAAGGCGTCGCGGACGGCGGTGAGGGGTTCGCGGGCGGTTGAAGCGGAGCTTGTCGGTGAGGAGGACGGCCCACCGGTCTTGGGCTGGGGGTCTTCGCCTCCATGCCAGAGGAACCGGCCGAGCTCCGCCGTGCAGACGTCGACCTCGACATCGGTCCGGAGCCGGAAGGGCCGTCCCCGAGCTCAGCACAGGCCGTCGCGTCATCGGTGACCCCGAGTCCCGTGCCGGCGACCCTGATAGGCCTTGACAAAACAGAAGCCCCAGGTCGCTGACCTGAGGCTTTGCCGTGGAGCGGGTGACGAGAATCGAACTCGCGCTCTGAGCTTGGGAATCCCCTGGTGCTCGGGCCGCTAATTGGGCCCTGACCTGCGGAAATAAGTCCAACCAGCAATGTGGGTGGCGTCTTTCCCTGCCTGCTGTTGACCGCTGTTTACTGCCCCTACTGGCACGTTGTGGCACGCCCTTCCTTCCTGCTCGGCTATGGCGCCCTGCGGTCGGCGCCAGTGACGTACCGCCGCTGTCGGTGCCAGGTGGCATGCTCGCGGTCATGAGTCTGAACATCTCGTTACGGGCGCGGTGGGGACGGCGTGTACGGGGCTGGGGCGACGAGTCGGTAGCTGAACTTCGCGGTGACCTTGATCGGCTGGGATATGGATGGTGGCCCATCCCACCGCGAATGAAGGTTGCTCTCAGACACGCGTCCGCAGCGGATCTCCCGTGGTTCTTCTTCATGCTTGCTGCGGTCATGCTTGCGTACGTCGTGGTCGTGTACTTCGTGATTGTGCTGGGTCTCTACCGCGGGCGGGAGCCACATTGGCACTGGCTGGCAGCCTGGGCCATCTTGGTCACGCTGCTCATGAAGCTGTGTGTGAAGACTAGAGGCGCCGGTCTTCCGTTCGCCCGCAACCAGCTCACCTTGGCGTGCAGGGCAACGATTCGAGCCTGCGCGGAAGCGCATGGCGCCAGCCACGCTCAGCGGCCGGAGAAGCTCTTCGCTGTGGGGGCCGCGCTGCGCCGTCTCGAAGGGAACGTGATGCGAGCGCATCGCCGTTCGGGAACAGTCGCCTTCCTGTCTCCCCGGCGGCGAGAGCTGAAGGCCCATGCTGGCCAGGTGGTGGCCAAGCTGCGCGAGGCGGAAGCTGCTCTGGATCACAGCTCCCAGGCCGCAGCGCTTAGCGAGATCGCCGGCTTGGTCGCGACGATCGCCGAACAGTATGTGGACGGATGCATTGGAGCGCTCCTCCCCAAGCCTTCGCTGGAGGGCAAGAAGCCGGTCCGCGACCGAGAGCTGCTACGGGTAGCCGCCGCAGTTGTGCTGATCGCTGGAGGCGTTGTCGGGTTGGCCTTCCTCGGCCTGCCGGACATGGCGATGGCTGCCGCGGGAACCGCCTGGTCTGTGTTGATACTCATGGCTTTGTTTGGCAGCAATTGGGCGAGCCACCTGCCCGTCTTCGAGCTCTTCAAGCCGGGCCCATGATGGCTCAGGCGGGATGAACAGGGTTCCTGGTGTTGACCATCTCGATGACGCTGACTTCGCGATGGGCGCAGCGACGAATGTGTGGAAGCCGAAGGCTGCGGTGGCGGGTCTCGCGTCGCGCGATGTCGACCGCAAACAAGGCCCTGGTCTCCGACCAGGGCCTTCGTCGTGGAGTGGGTGACGAGAATCGAACTCGCGCTCTGAGCTTGGGAATCTACTGCGCGAAGCGCACACACTGTGTCTGACCTGCACAGATTGGCCCTGGCGAGTGTCTCTCGGATGTCATTCGGGATCCGGATCTGACCGCTGGTGACCGTCCTGAAGGGCACGGTTGGGGCACGCCGTCGTACTGCTGCCGCAGAAGCGACGTCAACCGCCTGGATCGTCTGCGGATGGGCGTGGTTGGTGGGGTGCCCGCGCGTGGGATTACTCCCACAAACGGTCAGCTGCAGGAGTTGGGTTGCCCGTCACTTGGCCCCCCGAAACAGATCGAGGGTTTCGACTGCGCCAAGCCGGTAGCCGAGGAGCGCCCTGCCTCCCAGGAGGAGCACCGCACCGACGAGAGGGGTGGCCACCCCTGCCGGTACACCTGCTAGCTCGCATCCAGCTCCGGCAGCGATAGCAACAGCGCCAAACAAGAGCATGCGCGCCCAGCCGAAGTTGATAGCCGGTGTGACCCCTTCGAGGCGGTCAGGGCCCAGGAGTTCGGCGGTCAGTCCCTCTGCGTACCGAGAAGTGATCGTCAGCAGGATGAGAGCGATGTCTTCCAGGACCTTGCCCGTGTCGGTCTCGACGTGCTGCCGTGACTCCGCTGCACGCAGGACGGCAACTACCTGTGCAGCGTGCTCCTTATGCATACGCCGAAGCGGCCTCCGAAGATTGGTATGCCGGGTCTTCCACGCATTCCAGATGACCTGCTCTGCGTCAGGGAAGGCAACTCGAGGCGCGTCGAGTAGTGGACCGCTTTCCCAGCGCTTGTGTGCAGAACCCACGCGTTCGATGCACTGAAGCAGGACAAGAACTGATCCGTACTGCCGAAACCCGGACATTGCTTGGGGCGGCGGACTGAGGTGGGGGTCGGGACGCCTACGACGCTGGCGAACAGTTACCTGGCCAGGGCGTGATGGATGACTGCGCAGGCCGCTGACGTTGGAAAGGAGGGGGCGGAGTGCCGTTGCAAGCGTAAGTGCCAGCAGCGACAGTACGACCGCTGTGATGATGCCTTCGATTTTCGGGTGCCGCGGGTCGGCGGCTAGAGAGACCGCAGGGTCCAGCTGTCTGGACACCCAGCCGACCAAGGATCTTGCCCCGGCCACAAGGGAGGAGATCGGATCGAGTTCCTCTGCCTTGCTTCCTGGGGCGGCAGCTTGACGAGAGGGCTGACGGTGGCCCGTTGCAACCTCCCCAGCCGAGCGCAGGACGTCTGAGATCCATCTGGAAATACTGCCAATGTTGACAAGTGCCCACGAGAGAGCCGCCAAGAATGACAGGTGTGTGACGATCGCGGCAGGTGCGGCCCGGCACCACGTGACTACAGCTGCGGTGATGAATCGGTGGGCCGGGGTCGGCACACTCGGTACGACGCCAGGTAGATCCGCATAGGCCGTGGAGAGCCGCCGCATCGCGGCTGCATCGGCGGCTGTATTCCACCGCGCTAGCGCAGGGGCTGCGACCCAGCGGCGGAAGGGAAGCGACACCCAGCGACGCCATCGGTTGCCCCACCGTGTTCGCGCGGCGGCGTTGTCGACCAGGGCCAAGAAATAGATCACCGCTGCGACTATGCCGAGGCGGAGCATCCATCTGACGATGCTTGGGAGTAAGTCATTCACAGCGTGCAGTCTGGCAGCGCTACGAGACCATTCATGCCGGTTAGAAGCGGATGGCCACGGCTGCGTGAGCCGCTGCCTGTGCCAGGCCTGTTCCGGCCGTCACTCCGAGAGCCGGGCCGCTCGCTCGCGGAGCTCCTGAGCTTCTGGAACGCTGCTGTACTGGCGCAGGCGGACGTGCATGTCCTGGTGGGCGGCCTGGACTTTCACGGAACGGATGCCGTCCGTGCAGTCGAGGAAGTCGCGCCAGGTGGCCATGACGCCGTCGACATCGTCCTGGCGCAGGCGGACGCCGCCGAGGTTGACGAGGACGATGGCGCGGGTGCGGCGGCGGTCGAGGCCGTGGATGTCGAGGGCGAGGCGGAGGAGGATCAGCCGGTTTCGTGGGCCCAGCGGCCGGGGGAGTAGTGGGCGGCTCAGGAGCCGCCGGGCGTGGCGGCCGGTTTGCCGATGGCGGTCTCGGACATGGCGAGGTGCCTGGTGGCCGTGCGGCGGTCGTCGTCCTGGGCGGCGGCGTTGGCGAGAGTGGCCTCGTAGTAGGCGACGGCGCGCGGGTTGTCGAGGTCGCGGCTGTACTCCACGCAGGCTTTGCCGAGCTGGACGGCCTCGGCCCGGTAGCCGAGGTCGGCGCACTGCACGGCGAGGCCGCGGAGAGCGGGCGCCGACAGCTCCGGATCACCGGCTTCGGCGGCCAGGCGGAAGGAGTGCGCGTAGTGGAGCTGGGCGAGTCCGCGTAGTTCCGGGGTGTCGCCTTCGTCCTGGGCCATCCAGTCGGCGAGGTGGACGAGCTGGGAGATGGCTGCGAACAGGTCGCGGCCGGTGGCCTCGGTGAAGTGGCCCTCCAGCCAGGGGGTGACGTCCTTGGTGAGGTAGCGGACGGCCAGGTGGCGGGCGAGCCCGCCACCGAGTTCGGGGGCGGAGTCGCCGAGGGCCTTGACTATGTGGCGTACGGCGGCCACCTCGTCCTGGCCGACGCGAACGGGTCCGGGAAGGACGGTCTTGGTCCGGCGGGTGATGCTGTCCATGTCGGGCAGGCCGAGTGTGGACAGCGCGTATCCGCTGGAGGCGAGGATGAACTCCCGACGCTTCACGTCGCTCCTTCCCAGGTGCAGGACTGATGCAACGGTATTTGTGCGGGACGCCGCAGGCGTGGTCTTCGGAAGGTTGATTGCCTCGGGATCCAGCGCCAGCACCTGCGCGATGTAGGGCCACCATCGGCCGGGGCTCGTTCGCCTTCTATCTACCGTTGGGCATGCTGGCGCTGCAGGCGGCGCGGGGTGCAGCGAATTCTGCGGAAGAATTCGCGAGGACCACGGGCGGGCGACACCTTGAAGTCCGTTGATGAGTGATTTCGACACCACTGTCATCTTGGAAATGCGTTCGATCATTCACTCTCAGGGTAGGGGTGAATTCGGCCTTGATTGTTCAGTCGCGGGGAACTGCCTGCTCGGGTGGGCGAGTATCGGCCAATGGGCGATTGGAGCAAGCTGGATTGGAGGGGTGACGGGATCGTTCATCTTGCCGTTGTAGCACCCGAGCCCCGTAATTCCCTTACCCTGAGAAATGGGAGGGGTGTGGATTCGTGACAACTGATCTCAGTGGTGTTGGCTTGCCTCTGTCGGAGTCGGAGGAGCGACTACTTCAGGAGGAATATCGAAACCGAGTGAGAGAGTTCGATCAGATTGAATCTGATCTCAGGGCATCCAGGGTATTCCAGCGCGTTTACTGGCTGTGCCTTTTGGGCTCTTTCATGCTTTCCGGTCTTCTGGGTTACACGGTCATCGTCGGTCTATGGCAAACCAAGCCAGTTTTCACGCGCTATATCGGGCTTCTGGTTGTGGTTGGGCTGGTCGTCGCGATGGCCTGGTTGCTTCTGAAGAACGGCAAGGTCGTTGTTAGCCGCGCTGGTGACCTACGCAACGCGCTGCAGGACCGTCAGACGGCGGCGGCCGGTCTGCCTCTCGACTCGCCATCAGGTCTCCGCATCTACCGAGAAGCATCGCTTGACCTTATTGCCCAATACCGAAAATCTGCGAATAATAATCGTCGAGTCCACAACTTCTTTCAGCTCATCATTATCACCGGTTCGATTGCGACGTCCACTCTCGCGGCGATGAATGAAGGGGCCAATCTTTTCCTGCGGATCGCCACGTCGGTTCTGAGTGCTTTGGTTGGCATTTCCGCTGGTGTGACAGGCTACTTCAAATTCCGTGAGCGCGGATACAATATGCAGTCGACTGCTGACGAGATTGAAAAGCACTACAATGCCTCGCAGTTCATGCTCGATGAATATGCGAGTACTGGTGAATCCCCTCTTACTGAGGCGGAGCGTCTACGGAAGTATGCCGGTTTCGTCGAGCGTCTCAAGGAGGAACAGCGAAAGCGTGAACTGCAGCTTGAGCAATCCAGCTCCTCAGGAGAGGAGCGGGCGGGGTGAGGCCGCGCGTTTCCTTCCTTCGGGAAGAGTTTGGGCAGAGTGGCCGGTGGCTGCTTGCTCCGCGCTGGCAGTGGTGCGCGATGCGGCTCAGGGGCGCCCATGGGCCTTCTCTGTCGCCCACGGCGGCTTGGTGTTTGGTTGCCCTCGCACGGGATCCCGGCAACGCCCCGCTCGTATGGAGCCTTGTGGTACAGCGTGGGACGAACAGAGGAAAACCGGGCGTCGGTCTTGATATCTGGGCCGTGCTGGAGGAGGAGGAGAAAGCCAGACGCCGTGCGTGGCTCGACAAGTACGGAGCGACTCCTCTGTTCCGATTAGGCGTCCCTGAGGAACTGATCGAACTATCGGGGCTTCGGGTCGTTGAGTGGCGTCTGCCGCCGGGAGTCGAGGCGGCCTCTCTTGTCTACCAGCAGCGCTCGAACGCGTCGCAGTCCTTCGATGAATGTTGACGTCGGGACATACAGGACCATTCCTGACGCGACAGTCTTAGCTTGTTCTTTATCTACCAAGATCTTCCGGGCTTGCCGATGGCCTTGAGGGTCTCGGGGCGTTTGACGGTTTTGCCGACGTCGTAGCGGGGTGCCCGGTGTCTGTTCTTGGCGCCGGGTGGTCGTCCGGGGCCGGCGCCGCGGGGTTTGGGAACGCGGGCCGGGCAGGCGAGGTGAGCGCGGATGTTCCTGAACCCTCGGCGGACCCGGGCGGGGGTGAGCCGGCCGGAGGCGGTGGGTTTCTCCCAGGGCCGGCGGAGGTCTGTGGCGAGAGGGCGGGCGAGCCGGAGCTGGGTGTGAGCGACGATCAGGATCCAGGTCCAGCGGTCCGCCGCCTCGGGGGTACGGAGTTTCGGGGTGGTCCAGCCAAGGGTCTGCTTCGCGAAGCGGAAGGTGTGCTCCAGATCGAAGCGGCGGAGGAACGCCTGCCAGGAACGGTCCACATCGTCCGGTGTGGCACCGGTCTTCGAGGACCACAGCCACACCGGCGGAGCGTCCCGTTCCTTCGACAGGTGCTCGACCTTCAGCCGGATCAACGTGCCCTCGACCAGGGGTAGTTCGCCGTCGTGGTCGAGCCAGGAGGAACGGTGGGTGAGCCGGGGGTGGACCCGGTCCCACGCCTGGGTCTCGGCCTTGCCGTAGTTGGTGGTGTCGGTGACCGTGGTGATCGCGGGTTCGGGCCAGGTCTCCGGTTTGGTGAAGCGGAACTCCGGTCCGTGCTTGGGCGGCCGGCCGTTCGTCCCCGGTCGCCGGGGCGGCTTCGGCAGGCGCATGACACGGTCGGAGCGGACTCGGCCGACCAGTTCGACGGGCAGGTCACGCAGGACCCGGGCCAGACGGGTGACGTCATAGCCGGCGTCGCTGACGATCACGATATGTGGGTCCCCGGCCTGCCACTGGCCCGCGGTGATGAGCCGCTCGACGACACCCCGCAGCTGGGCGGCGGTGACCGCGGTCGCGTCGTCCGCCGGGCCGAGCCGGACCGCGTCCAGGATCGCGGTCCAGGACGTGGCGCCCGGCTCCAGCGCGGCCACGAAGGAGTAGGGCCAGCCCGGGATGAACTGCGAGGCTGTCTTCGCCCGGCCGTATACGTGGCAGAAGAGCCGCTCCGCCGAGCACGGCGCGTCCGAGCGAAGCCAGGGCGACACGTCGACGGCCAGGACCAGGCGCCCGCCGTCGAAACGCGGCAGCAACAGCCCTGCGAGCACTGTCCGCAGCCGGTCAATGTCGATCCGGCCATGGTTCAGACCGCCGTACATCGCTCCGTGTCCACGACGGTGCTCGGGCAGCAGTGTCAGGTCCACCGGGGACTTCACCGCACCATCCGCACACAGCACCGCGTCCGCCAGCTCGAACAACTCGTCGCGCCGGGCGGTCAGACACTCGTAGAACTCGCCCCGGAAGCGTGACGCTTCCGCGAACGCTTCCCTCCGCACGGCATCAGGCAGCAGACTCACCCTCACGGCCTTCGTCTTGGTCAGTGCACCTTGGTCGGAGCACATGATCAGACGAAGGCCGCCCCCACGTCCGACGAATCCCCAGGTGAGCGACTCAGTACGAGACACCGTTCGAGACCGGAAGAAAAAGAACAAGCTTAGCTTGTTCTTTATCTACCAAGATCTTCCAGGCTTGCCGATGGCCTTGAGGGTCTCGGGGCGTTTGACGGTTTTGCCGACGTCATAGCGGCGTGCCCGATGCTTGTTCTTGGCGCCGGGCGGGCGTCCGGGGCCAGCGCCTCGGGGTTTGGGAACACGGGTCGGGCAGGCGAGGTGAGCGCGGATGTTCCTGAACCCCCGGCGGACCCGGGCCGGCGTGAGCCGGTCGGAGACGGTGGGTTTCTCCCACGGGCGGCGGAGGTCCACGGCGAGCGGCCGGGCGAGCCGGAGCTGGGTGTGAGCGACGATCAGAATCCAGGTCCAGCGGTCCGCCGCCTCCGGAGTGCGGAGTTTCGGGGTGGTCCAGCCGAGGGTCTGCTTCGCGAAGCGGAAGGTGTGCTCCAGATCGAAGCGGCGGAGGAACGCCTGCCAGAAACGGTCCACGTCGTCCGGGGTGGCGCCGGTCTTCGAGGACCACAGCCACACCGGCGGAGCGTCCCGGTCCTTCGACAGGTGCTCGACCTTCAGTCGTATCAACGTGCCCTCGACCAGGGGCAGTTCACCGTCGTGATCGAGCCATGAGGAGCGGTGAGTGAGCCGGGGATGGACCCGGTCCCACGCCTGGGTCTCGGCCTTGCCGTAGTTGGTGGTGTCGGTGACCGTGGTGATCGCGGGCTCGGGCCAGGTCTCCGGCCTGGTGAACCGGAACTCCGGACCGTGCTTGGGCGGCCGGCCGTTCGTCCCCGGCTGGCGGGGCGGCTTCGGTAACCGCATGACGCGGTCGGACCGGACCCGGCCGACCAGTTCGACGGGCAGGTCACGCAAAACCCACGCCAGGCGGGTGACGTCGTAGCCGGCATCGCTGACGATCACGATATGTGGGTCCCCGGCCTGCCACTGGCCCGCGGTGATGAGCCGCTCCACGACACCCCGCAGCTGGGCGGCGGTGACCGCGGTCGCGTCGTCCACCGGTCCCAGCCGGACCGCGTCCAGGATCGCGGTCCAGGACGTGGCGCCCGGCTCCAGCACGGCGACAAAGGAGTAGGGCCAGCCCGGGATGAACTGCGAGGCTGTCTTCGCCCGGCCGTATACGTGGCAGAACAGCCGCTCCGCCGAGCACGGCGCGTCCGAGCGAAGCCATGGGGACACATCGACCGCCAGGACCAGGCGTCCCCCGTCGAAGCGGGGCAGCGACAGCTTGGCCAGCACCGCCCGCAGGCCATCGACGTCGATCCGGCCGTGATTCAGACCGCCGTACATTGCTCCGTGCCCACGACGATGCTCGGGCAGCAACGTCAGATCCACCGGGGACTTCACTGCCCCGTCCGCACACAGCACCGCGTCCATCAGTTCGAACAACTCGTCGCGCCGAGCGGTCAGACACTCGTAGAACTCGCCCCGGAAGCGTGACGCTTCGGCAAACGCTTCCCTCTGGACAGCATCAGGCAGCAGACTCACCCTCACGGCCTTCGTCTTGGTCAGTGCACCTTGGTCGGAGCACATGATCAGACGAAGGCCGCCCCCGCGTCCGGCAAATCCCCAGGTGAGCGACTCAGTTCGAGACACCGTTCGGGACCGGAAGATAAAAAACAAGCTTAGACCGCGTTTGAGATCTGGTCGTAGGACAATCGATCAGTGACGCACCCCTTGAATCGTGACCGTTCCCTTGAAGAGCTTGAACGCACTCGCTGGCCAGCCCCATCAGCCGGCCACACCCGCCTTGTCGCTACTGCACACACGCTTTGCAGCGTCGGCCGATCGGCGAGCTGACCGTCGAGGACATGCGCTTGTTGATCGGGCAGGACATAGGTCTGCCCTACCTCCTGCCATTGGCACTGGGGGTACTGCGGGAGAACCCGATGGCAGAGGGGGACATGTACGAAGGTGATCTGCTGTCCGCGGTTCTCACCAGGAACCCATTGGTCTGGGCCGAGTTGTCCGAACTCGGCCGAGAGCTTCGCGTGATCGTCTCGAAGCTGTCTGGTCTGTCCTCTGACCTACAGCAGAAGGCCGAGCGCTTCCTGACCTCATAGCACACCGACGCAGGACGTCCCCGTTGAAAGGAGGACCGGTGTATCTACGGCACGTCTTGCAGAAACAAGCGCGGGCCGGGACGCGTCGCCGGCCCCGGCCCCTGCGGGCGGTGTCGGCGGCGAGGTCGCCGAGCTGGGGGAAGAAAGGAGCCGCTGTTCCTAATTCGGGTCCCTGGGAGGGCAGATGGGGAAGGCTTCGTCCGGTCATGGCTCGACGTTAGGGACGGTCGAGACCTCGAGTATGAGCCGGAGGAATACGACTCCTATCCGTCGAGGTGGAAGCGGTTGGACATGCGCCGCAGCTTCTCCCGCGTGGCGGTCCGTGCACGGCAAGACATCGACGACAACACAGGCCAAGTCTTCGAGGAAATGACGCACGTGCTGGTGACGATTACTGAGCGATACGCGAGTGGCAACACACTCGCCTTGCTCGAACCCAGGGACGTGGACGGCATAGAACCTGCGGTTGACCGGGAATGGGTGCGATTGGTCATACTCGGCGTGGCTATGACCGGTGCCGCCATCGCAGCGGGCTTGTCAGAGCTGTCGGCCGCCGGGTCCACACAGATCGTTGCCGTGGTTGGCGTCATTGCCTGGATGCTTTTG
This sequence comes from Streptomyces sp. NPDC006435, assembly GCF_040612315.1. Lineage (NCBI taxonomy): Bacteria > Bacillati > Actinomycetota > Actinomycetes > Kitasatosporales > Streptomycetaceae > Streptomyces > Streptomyces sp. NPDC006435. The sequence goes on along the minus strand of NZ_JBEXPY010000006.1, from coordinate 239,147 downwards.
TACCGTGACCGACTGTCCCCAGGGGATGTGCTTGACGTGATGCGGGGCCAGAGCCGCAAGTGACCACGCTGGCTGTCCCGTCCGCTTGTGTGTCGTGAGCAGTGGTGGGCGATCACCGGAAATGGGAGAAGGCGGGTCCTGCGTTTCGGTATGCGGCCAAGGCCTGCACGGTGGTTGGGAACGCGGGCTCGGGCAGGTGGTTCACGGGGACCCACTGGACCGCCAGGTGTTTGTCCGGCTCCGTGTTGATCAGCTCGCCGGTCCAGGTTTCGGTGGCGAAGACGAAGACGACGAGCTGGCCGGCCTGGTCCCAGCCCTGTTCGACGTGGACGACGTGGACGAGGGCGAGATCGGCCGGGTCGACGACCAGGCCGGTCTCCTCCTTGAGTTCGCGGGCGGCTGCCTCGTCGAGGGCTTCGCCGGGCTCGGCCTTGCCGCCGGGGAGGGTCCAGGCCGGCTGCGGGGACCAGTTGGGGGCGGCGTAGTGCACTGCGGCGATCGTGTCGCTGCCCTTGTCGTGGACGATCACGCAGACGGCGTTGCGGCTGTTCATCACGCTGGTGTTCATCGCGGTGCCCAATCCGTGTAGAGGTGCCGGAAAGTGTGGGTGGCCAGGGGGGGAGGCTCAGCGCCCGGTCGTGAGGTGGTCGGCGTCGGTGCGGGAGAAGACCAGATCCGTCATCTCCTTCGGGACCTCGGTGCACCGGACGGGCGGCTGCGGCCGGCGCATGGCCCGGGGGTAGGTGGCCGGGTCGTAGTCGTTGGTGAGCTTGTACGCGTGAAAACCGTGTGCGCGCAGGGTGTCGAGGATGTCGGCGGCGCTCTCGCCCTGCTTGGCCAGGAGTCTGGGGGTGATTTCCAGGACGAGTTCCGCGTCGTCGCGCAGGTGCGGGAGCGCGGGCAGGAGGCCGCGAATCGCGGCTGCTTCGGCGCCTTCGACGTCGATCTTGATGACTCGGGCGGTGGCGAGTTCAGTTTGGCTGATCAGGTCGGCCAAGGGGGCGGTGGGCACCGCGACGGTCTCGTGGATGCGGCTGGGCCGGATGGCGGTGGTGTGACCGAGGTTGGCGGGGTCTTCCAGGTACAGGGCCAGGGTGCCGTGGGTGTCGGAGGCGGCGGAGCGGACGGCCCGGATGTTGATGCGGTGGTTGGTGGTGGCCGCGGTGGTCAGGGCGTCGTGGAAGCGGGGGTGGGGCTCGATGGCGACGACGTGGCCGTGGGCGCCGACGGCGTGGGAGGCCAGGAGGGTGAACGCGCCTCGGTGGGCGCCGACGTCGATGAAGGTGTCCCCGGGGCGGAGCCGGTCGCGAAGGAAGGCGCTCAGGTTCGGCTCCCACTCGCCGAACAGGTACTGGTAGCGCTGGATGACGTCGCTGGTGGTAACGGTGACCGTGTCGCCGGTACGCAGCCGGGTGGTGGCGTGGTGGTGGCGGGTGCGTAGGTGCTCGTCGAGGAAGTGGCCGACGAGCCGCGCCTTGCCGACGGTTCCGGGGGCGTGGCGGACGTAGGCCCGTAGGGCGAGGGCGAGGGCGGAGGCGGACATGGGCGACTCCTTCGCACAGCGACCTGGGAACGGGTCCCCGGGTCGGCCGGTGGTGACAGACTGGCGAGAGAACGCTGGTGGTGTTGGAGGGAGTTGGTGGTGGCTGTGAGTGACGCTTCAGTGGTGTATCTGCTGGTCGGGCTCACCGGCTCGGGGAAGACGACCTACGCCCAGCGGGTGCTGGAGCCTCAAGGGGCGGTGCGCCTGTCGGTGGACGAGGTCGTCTTCGAGCGGCACGGCCGGTACGGCGTCGACTACCCGGAGAACACGTACTTCGAGAAGGAGACTCCGGTCGTCGACGAGCTGCACCGTCGGCTGGCCGAGCTGGTCGCGGAGGGCCGGGACGTGGTCTGGGACCACGGGCTGTGGCCGCGCAAGGACCGCGAGGAGATGAAGGAACTGGTGGAGGCCGCCGGCGGCCGGTGGCGGCTGCTGTACTTCCCGGTGGAGCGCAACGATCTGTTGCGCAGGCTCAGGGAGCGCAACGAGCGGGGAGACGCGAACGCGCTGCTCGTCACGCCGGAGGCCTTGGACGACTTCTTCGCCCGCTTCGAGGCACCTCAGGACGAGGGCGAGGAAATCGTGGAACCCGGCTGGTTCTGAGCCGTCGGCGGCCGCCAGGCGGTGGCGAGGTTGGCGGCTTCGACCGCCCAGCCGACTGGCAGGTGGTCAAGGGTGACGTGGCGGAAGCCCAGGCGCGGGTCGGAGACGTCGATGCGGCCGTGGTGGCGGTCGATGTGTTGCAGCAGGCGGGATGCCTCGCTGCGGACGGCAGGGGTGTGCTCGGCCCACTCGCCGGAGGTGAACTGCTCGACGCGCCGGCGCAGGTCGTCCAGGACGCCCGAACGCCACTTGAAGTGGTGCACGCACGCGAGCGCGTGCGGGTCGGGTTTGTGGCCCGGTGCGCGGTGGTTGCCGGATGCGACGGTCACCGAGGAGTGGGCGAGGACGATCTTGCGAGGGTCGCCCTGGAGGAGTCGGCGGGTCAGATGCCCGCCGAGTGGGAAGGCCCGGTCAAGGCCGGTTTCCGGGCGCCACATGGCCAGGCGGCCGTCGTTGGAGACCCGGTCGAGCATCAGCCCGCCGACCACTTTCTGCCCGGCCTCCCCGGCCTGGGCGAGCACGTCGGCGAGCGGGGCGGGGTAGGTCTGGAACTCGTCGGAGTCGGCGAGCAGGTGCCAGCCGTTTCCGGCCTGCTCGCGCAGGGAGTCGCGGAGCAGGGCGTTGGTGTGCTCGTGCCAGGGGCCGGTGCTGATCTGGGTGGGGACGACGCCGAGGTCGTGGCAGGCCGCGATCAGCTGGTGCCGCCAGGCGTCGGGTACGTGGTCGGGGAAGTGGAAGGCGAGGTGGAACCGCTCGATGCCGAGCCGGCGGTAGTGGGCGGTCCAGGCGGCCAGCAGGGTCGGCTCGACCGGTCCGATGACCGCGATCAGGGCGGGAGGGACGGGCGTCATCGGCGCTCCTTGGTCAGGCGGGTGTAGGTGTCGGTGAGGAAGGCGGCCTGCTCGGCCGCCGGGTACATGCCCAGTGCAGCGGGCGCCGACGGTCCCGGCCGGGCGGGCGCCTCGGCCGTGAGTTTGTCCAGGGTCTCGGCGAGGGCGTCCGGGTCTCCGGCGGGGAAGAGCCGGACCCACGGCTGGCCTGTCAGCCGGGCGGACAGCTCGTGGTCGTGTGCGGAGACGATCAGCGGGACGCCGAGGCGGGCGGCGTCCATGACCAGCCCCGATTCCTTGCCCACCCCGGGCTTGCGGACGACGAGGGCCGCGTCGGCGGCGGCGTAGACGAGCCGCAGGACCTCCTCGGCGACCGGGCCGGGCACCGTGTGGAGGCGGACGTGGGTCAGCCGGTGCCAGCGGTCGAGGACGGTGTCCTCCAGCGGGGTACCGCACACCAGAACATGCAGCGGGGTGGTGAGGCGGGCGAGGGCCGCGTCGATGGTGGCGATGTCCTTGTACGGCCACCAGCCGCCGACCAGGCACACCGCCCTCGCGCCGGTCGGGATGGTGAAGGCGGCGCGGGCACCGTCGCGCTCTGCGTCGGTCAGCCGTCGTCCGTCGTCGACCGCGAACGGCCGCACCTCGCCGCGAAGGCGAGGGCAGGCCGCCGCGACCTGGTCGCGGACATCGGCAGTCGGCGACAGCACGATCACCCGCTTCTCGCCCCAGCGGGCCAGCTGGCCGAGCCACCGGACCGGACAGTCTTCGGTGGTGACCACCTCGTGGACGAACCGCAGGTGCGGGGCGCCGCCAAGCAGGGCGGCTACGCCGTGCAGGGCCTCGCTCGCGCTGAGGACCACCACAGCCGCCGCCCGCGGTGCCAGACGGCGCGCGGTGCGCAGGCACGCGGCCTCGGTCAGACACCGGGCGAGGAGGGTGACCTGGTGCGGGACCCTGCGGACTCTCTGCGGCCAGCGCCGGGAGGCGAAGGCCCGCTGGCCGGTGGTCGAGACGCGCTCCGCCGCCCGCGCGGCGCCCAGCAGGATCCTCGCCGTCGGCCCGGACGGCCCGACGGCGATCCGAGCCCCGGACCGCGCCAGCGGGTCCAGGTCCTCGCCCAGTCCGCCGGGGACGACAACCAGGCTCTTCGGCCGCGCGGCGGCGAGCGCCGTCAGCGTGCGCTGGTGGTGCCCGCCGCCCCGGTGCGCGTACGGCTCGATCAGCACCAGCGAGCTGGGGGCGCTGTTCATCCGGTGGCCCTCTGCTCGCCGTAGAGGGTGGTGAAGTGCCGGTGGAGCCAGGGCGGGTCGTTGAGTACCTCGAAGCGCGGAGGGCTGCTGGCGACGGTCTTGGCGAAGTCGAGCCCGTCGCGGGCGCCGGCCGCAGCGTAGGTGCCGTACTCGCCGTCGCGGCTGGACGTCCAGGCGTCGATACGTTCCTGGGCGGAGGCGTCGGTCATGCCGTACTCGCTGCCGCGCGCGAGCATCGCGCACTCGCGGAAGCCTGCCTTCCACGCGTGGAACGGGCTCTGGTTGAACCGTGTGATGCCAGCGGTCTGGCGGCAGAACTCGACCCGTCCGGGTAGTGCGGCCAGCACGTCGACGGCCTGGCCCATCTCCCGCAGCGCCGAGCGGCGGATCAGCTTGAGTCCGCCGTATCCGTAGGTCAGGCCGTTGACCGGGTTCACGGCCTGCCACACCCGCATCGCCACCCCGTCGGCCAGCGGCTCCACCGCGGCGGTGGAGAACTCGGGGGCGATGGCGAAGTCGCCGTCGGCGAGGAAGAAGCTCTCGGTGTCGACCAGCTCGGCGGTGAGCCGGTAGGCACGGCGCATCCCGCGGACCCCGTGCAGGCGCTTGACGGTGCCGCCCAGTACTCGGGTGAGGCGGGTGTGCAGGGAGCTGGCCAGCGGCTCGTCGTAGGAGAGCTGGACCGCGTCGAAGCCGGTCACTGGATCGCCTCCAGGTAGCGGGCGGCCACCGTGGCGGGCGCGAGGTCGGCGGTGGAGGCATACGCGCGCTTGGCGTGCAGGAGGTAGAACTCGGGGTCCGTGGCGAGGCGCGTGGCGATCCGGACGGCCTGCTCGTCGGTGTCGAACAGCAGCTCGTTGTCGATGTGCTCGGCCAGCCAGCCGGTACGCGGGCCGATCACGGGCAGGCCCATCGCCTGGCAGTCGATGACCGACATGGACCAGGGGCAGCCGGGCCGGAAGGGGGCGATGCCGAAGTGGGCGTCGGCCAGCAGGTCGCGGTAGCGGACGCGGTCGCCGTGGTCGGAGGCGATGGCGACGCCGTCCGTGGTCGCGAGCTCTTCCAGGTGTCGTTCGGGGCTGGGGTCGAGGCGGACGCGTTCGGGGCTGCGGGTGCCGAACAGGTCCATCACTGTGAGCCGCACCGGAGCCTCGGCGACGAGGCGGCGGGCGAGCCCGGTGAAGCGGACGGTGCCGTAATGCGCGTACAGGCGGTGGTTGTAGATGCCGGTGGCCCGGCCCTCGGGCGGGGTGATGTCTGCAGGGTCGCGTACCAGCCGTACGTCCCTGGGGGCGGGGACGATGTGCAGCTTCTTGCCGAGGGCGACGCCGGTGCGGACCGCTGCCGCCGTGGTCCAGGCGGCGGCGGTGGAGGAGTGGACCAGGACGCGGTCACAGGCCGCGAGGCCGGCGGCGAAGGCCAGTAGCACGCTGCGGCCGAGGCCGCCGTCGTCCATCGCCGGGTCCAGCTCCAAGGCGCCGGGGCCAGTGTCGGTGAAGGAGAACGGCAGGTAGTGGCAGTAGCCGACGATCAGCGCGTCCACCCCGGCTTCCAGGAGCGCGGCTCGGATCGCGGGGGCGGCCTCGATCTGGTTGGCCACCACCACCTCGGGCCGCCGATCGCGGAACAGGGCAACCAGGGCGTCCATGCCGGGGTCGAAGCGGGCCCGGTACTTGGTGGACGGCGACGTGGTGAGCGCGAAGTGCACGCGGGCGTCGCCGACCGGGACGGGAGAGGCCACGGTCACCTCCGCCCCGGCGTCGGTCAGGGCCGGGGCGATCAGGTCGGCGAAGGTGAAGCCGGAATCGGCAGTCAGCTGACTGCTGTTGGAGACATTGAGCAGATACAGCACGCGCATCGCTGAGACCCTCCTTCTTGGGGCCCGGGGATCGACCTGGGCCGGTGAAGGAAGGAAACGCGTGACCGAGACCGTGACAGAATGGTGAATCGAGATCACTCACGGTTCATTCATCTCATCCGGCAGCCAGGGCGGGGGCTTTGATGGACGCGCGGGATGATGCCTTGACGGCCGAGCAAGCGGCCGAGGCGTTCGCGGCGGATGTGGCCCACTGGCGCGAGGTCCGGGGCCTCGCCAAGCGGGAGTTGGCCAGAAGGATGGGCTTCGACCCGTCCTACGTCAGTCATGTCGAGTCGGGCCGGCACAAGCCGACGGAGGACTTCGCGCTGCGCGCGGAGGAGGCGCTGAACGCGGGCAAGGCCATCTGGCGACGATGGCTGGACTACGAGGCGGCCAAGGCCCGCACCGCACCGGCGCCCTTGACGCCAGTGTCCCGCAGAGCCGAGCAGCCGTACGCGGTCGGCTCGGCGATCGTCGTCGAGCACGACGCAGCCCGTCTGGACTACGACGGCAGCCACTACCGGCTGACGATGCGCCGACTGCTGCGGAACACCGGCAGCGAACCCATCACCCGCTACCTGATCCGCATCAGCGTCGACCGCTACCCCGGCGAACCCGAACGCTCCAACGCCCACTACCGCGAACACCCGCTGACCTGGGACGAACTCGCCCTGACCGCGACCTGCTGCGGAGAGGCGATGCACTGGCAGGCCAAGCATGACCGCGACGCCTTCAAGGAGGTGTGGCTGGCGTTCGAGAACAGCGAGGGCCGCTTCCCCCTCTACCCGGGCGAGTCGGTCTGGATCGAGTACGCCTACTCGGTGGGCGCCGAGAAGTGGGGCCGCTGGTTCCAGCGCGCCGTCCGCCTGCCTACCGAACACCTGGCAGTCGAACTCGCCTTCCCCACCGCACTCGACCCCGCCGTGTGGGGCACCGAAACCTCCATGACTGCCGAGGCCGCACCGCTGCGGACGGCCCCGATGCAGCGTGAGGAGAACGGGATGCGGATCTTCTCCTGGAGCACCTCCACACCCGCACTCCACGCCCGGTACCGTCTGGAATGGCGGTTCCGAGGCCGAACCGAACGGGACATGATTCAAGGGGAGTTCAGGTGAACCAGGTGCGGCCCAGCGAGCAGATGCGGGACCTCGGCGTCGTGCAAGACGGGGCTCCGGTCCTCATCGAGCCCGTCCGCGCCTTCGCCCTGCCGGCCGAGCGTGAGGCGGCCGAGCAGGCCGTCGAGCAGATGTTCTCCGCCATGGAGCGGATCCGGCAGGTCCACCCGTTCGCCAAGGGCATGGGTCTCGCGGCCCCTCAGATCGGGATCGGCAGGGCCGCCGCCGTGGTCCAGCCCCCCGGCGACGCCCCTGCGGTTGTCATGCTGAACCCCCGCATCACCGACCACTCCAGCGAAGCGGACGAGCAGTACGAGGGCTGCCTGTCGTTCTTCGACGTCCGCGGCCTGGTCCTCCGCCCCCTTCGGATCACGGTGGAGACCACGACCCTGGACGGACAGGTGGCGACCACCACCTACGAACGCGGACTCGCCCGGCTGATCCACCACGAGATCGACCACCTGGACGGCCTGCTCTACACCGCGCGGATGCGCACCGGCGTTACCCCCATCCCCGTCGAGCAGTACCGCCAGACCGGCCGCGCATGGGCCTACGAGCAGTGACAGTCCACCTGGCCGGCCCTGGGCGAAGCTCGGGCCGTTTCCAAGTCACCGGGGCCTTGGCCGAGCCGGCGGTACGGCTCGCGGTGTGGTAGCAGAACTGGGCTGGGCTCGCCCTTCCATCTTGTTGCGCGGGGGCTTCCTGACGACGGGTTCTCGAAGGCGGTTCAAGCGCCAGGTGAGGACTTCGCTGAGGCTGGTGGCGGTGTCGAGTTCTCGGTGGCGGGCGGCCTGGGTGAGGAGCGCGGAGGGAGCGCGGCCGGCTGCTGTGGTGTCGTTGAGGGTGGCGGCGAGGGCGGGCCAGTCGGGTTCGGCGAGGATCTGCTCGGCCAGGTCAGGCAGTGCTTGGCGCACCGTAGCGGCTTGCTGCTTCAGTAGCCATGGGGCGAGGTGCTGGCCCCGGTGGTGGAGCGCGGTCAGGGGTTCGGTGACTGCGGTCTGGTAGGCCACGCGGAGGTGCGTGGTTGCACGCTGCGCGGCCTCGGCCTGCTGGTGGTGGCCGCGGGCGCGGTGCCAGTGCTGGGCGGCGATGACCGCGAGCAGGAGAGCGTCGAGGACGATCGCGAGGAGGGCTCCGTCCTTCGGCGCGGGTTCGTGCAGGATCGCCTTCACCGCCCGGCGGATGGCCTGGGCCTGCTGGTGATGGGCGCGGACGCGGGACCGGGCGGCGCGCTCGAAGGCGGTGGCGGCCTCGACGAGCCGGGGCCGGATGGCGGCCGGAGCGAGTAGTGGGAGTGTGTCGAGGGCTTCGGCGAGGACGGTGATGTGGGCTTGTCCAGCGTCGTCCTCGCTGTGGGCGAGGCTGTCGGGGATCCCGTCGACGGCGCGGGTGAGTCGCCGCCAGACCGGGGCGTCAGCCCGTTCCGCCGGTGTTGAGGCCGTGGCCATGAGGCGTTCGGCGATCTTCGGGTAGGAGAGGTCTGGGGCGAGGGTGGAGCCGGAGAACCAGACGGGCTCGCCGTGGGCGTTGGTGTCGTCGTCGAGGGCGACCTTGTAGCCGCGGACGTCCCCGGAGGGGAAGTACTGGACGTCGACGAGGGCTCCGGCCCCCTCGACGATCCGGAAGAACTCCTCGGTGTTCGTGGCCGCCGAGACGGCGGTGCGGACGACGGTGCGCAGGTGTTCCCGGGCGGTTCGGGCGTTGCCGGTCCGGCGGGCCTTCTCCTGCTCGGCGCGGGTCGGCCGCTTGGCAGCGGTGCGGTCGCCTCGCGGCACCTGGCGGAGCCCGTACTCCTTCTCGATGGCGACGAGTTCCTTGTCGGCGCGCAGGAAGTCGTTCCAGTTCCTAGGCGGGCGGAGGTCGCCTTGAACCTTGGTGGCGACGATGTGGATGTGGTCGTCGGCGTGACGGACGGCGATCCAGCGGCAGGCGTCTGGGTCGTTAGTCGGGGCGATGCCGGTGGCGTTGAGGACGCGGCGGGCGATGGTGGCCCACTCGTTGTCGGTCAGGTGGCGGTCTTCGGGGGCGGCGCGGATCGAGCAGTGCCAGACGTGGTTCTTCGGCGCCTTGTGGCCGGCCTGCTTGACCCGCAGGTCGAGGACGGCGGCGAGCTGGGCGAGGGTGGCGTCGGGGTCGCGGCCGGGGTCAGGGGCGAAGCCGTCGAAGGAGGCGGCGAGGTGGGGGTCGGTGTGTTCGTTGGCGCGGCCCGGTCCGTAGAGGTAGTTCAGGACGCCCCGTGTTTTGTGGCCGGGCTTGACGATGTTCGCGATCAATCAGACCGCCCGGTGGTTCGTGGCGGCCACATCGGCGGCGGTGTCGACCGCCGCGACCGTCTGCCTCACGGTCGTCACGAGTCGGCAGGCCTCGGCGAGGACGGCGGCGTCCACAGAGTGTGCGTCGCCGCCGGCGTTGAGGCGGTGGGCGATCTGGTTCACGTTCGTGCCGATCCTGGCGAGCTCGGTACGCAGAGCGGCGAACTCGTCGATCAGATCATCGGTGGCGGCACGCTCGGCGGGCAGGGCGAGATCGTTGTCCAGGTGGGCCATGACGATGGCGCCGACGAGGTGCGCGCCGGCCAGATTGTGACGACGAGCCTCGACGAGGATTGCCTGCTTCTCGTCGACGCTGTAGCGGACATCGACACGCTCTCGGCGCTGCACGTCCTGGCGGGCACGGCGACGGGCGACACGATGCAGCGCGGCCTCATCGGCGGCACGCACACCCCACGCCCCCGGTGCGCCCTCGCGCCGGGGACCTGCCTCCGCCACCCTAGGGGCGGAGGCTTCCGCGTTGGACCGGCCCTTGGACGGTCCAACGCCATACCTTGCTCCGCCCGGGGCTGGGTGGGTGGCCGGCTGCTGGGCGGTGTCCGGGGAGTCGGGGGCGGGCTGAGCGTGCATCGGCGGGCTCTCCAATCGGTGGGGAGGACGAAGCGGTACTCGCCCCGAAGGAGTTCCGGGGCGAGCGGCCTGTTGGTTGGGGTCGGGGCTATGCGGCGGTCTTGGCGAGCTGCTGGTCGAGCTCGGTCTGGAGCTTGGCCCTGGCCTCTTCGAGGCGTTCGCGTCCACCGGGCCTGAGGCCCTGGGCGCGGATGGCGGTCTCCATGTGGCGGCGGGAGACCCGGCCGTCTCGTCCCAGGCGGGCGGTGCGGCCTATGGCGAGCACCTGCTCGTACGTGGCGATCGGCGCCTTGCCGTCCTCGGGGGCGGGCGGCGGTTCCGGATCAGCCACTTGCTCGTCGGCGGCGTCGCCCTCGTCAGTCTCGTCTTCGGCGGGGACCGGCTCGGTTGTGGCGGGCGGTGTGCCGGGCTCCGGAGGCGTGGTCTCGGTGGCCGCAGGTTCCGCGGGGGTGGGGCGGCGCTGGACGAGGAGGTAGAGGTGGACGGCGCCGGCAAGGGCGAGTGGGGCGATGGCGGAGATGACGCCGACGGTGATGTCGTCCAGGGCGAGCCCGCCTCGCCGCGTCTGTTGGTTGAGGCGGATGGCGTGCAGGACGTTGGCCCAGATGCTGGTGGCCGTGGCGATGCCGACCAGGGCCGAGACGTACAGGCGGGGCCGCAGGGGTGCGGTGCGCAGGACGAGGAGGGCGCCGATGCCGATGGCGATGAAGCCATCGATCACCAGCGGGAAGGCGTACGTCAGGAGTCGGTGGATGTGGCTGGCGGCGGCCATCTGGCGCAGGGCGTCGTACGAGAGCGCGAAGGCGGCCATGGCGAGGAGGGCGACGCCCGTACAGATCAGGACGGGGAGGGCGGAGGGAGGTGCGGTGGTGCTGGGGGAGGACAAGGGAGGGTGCTCCGGAAGCTCAGGGGGAGGCTGAGGTGGCCGCGCGGCCGGTGGCGGGTGGGAACCGTCCCGACTCGTCGCATGCCTGGTCAGCGCCGGTACGGGTGAGGGCCGTGACATCGGGTTGACCCGTCACGGGCGGGTGACCCGTCCCGGCCCTGACCTGCGAGGGGACGGGTGGGGACGGGTCGTTGTGGGTCAGGCGCTGGGTGCGGGGACCGGCAGGACAGCGGCTCGGCGGCTAGGGCGGTGGCCGGTGCGGCGGGCTCGGGGCAGTAACGGGCCCAGGCGTCGGCGAACTGCTCGCGGGCGAAGCCCCTGGCCTGGAGGCCGTCGGGGAAGCGGTGGCTGGCGGCGCTGATGCCGTAGTCCTTCAGCAGGAGCTGGAGGCCGCGCGCGGTGAGGCCCTTGTCCTTGTATTCGGGCCAGGGCGATTCGGTGTCCTCGTTGAGGATGCCGAGGAGGCGGCCGGTACGGAGCAGGCCGGGGTTGCCTTCGGTGGCGAAGGCGCGGCGGATGTCGGCGAGGAGGCGGAGGTTCAGGGTGCTGTTGTCCTGGTCCTGTTCGGCCTCGTGCTTCGTCATCGCCAGGCAGGCGGCGCGGGCGGCCTCGGGCCAGGTGCCGCCGGCGAGGTCGGCGACGGCGACGAGCGGCTGCCAGGTGTCGGCGGCGCGGTCCTCGACCGGCATGGGCGGGGTGAGGTCGAGGGCGGTGTCGTGGAGCGGGCCGAGCCAGGCCACGAGCCGGTCCCGTACGGCGTGGAGGGCGGGGGTGTCCCGTACGGTGCGGAACTCGGCGACCTTCTCGCTCGGCCCCCGCCGTCGCATCCGGATCACGACCGACCGGTCCATGATCGTGTCCGGCAGATCGCCGATCCCGGCGAGGGCGGCCATGGCGAAGGTCGGGAACTTCGACACCTCGTGGTTCGGGCCGGAGACCCGCAGGGTGGGCCGGTTGCGCTGGTGGCCGGCGTTGAGCAGGCCGCGCATCTCCTCGTTCTTCTCCGCGACCTTGGCCGACCCGAAGAGGGTGTCGGCCTCGTCGACGAGCAGGGTCGGCGGGTTCTCGGTGATCGACCGGAAGACCGCGGCGGCCGAGGCGTTGACCGTGATCAGCGGGTCGTGGACGGTCTCGGTGACCACGTCCAGGAGCCGCGACTTCCCGCACCTCTTCGCGGGTCCGACGACCGCGAGGCGAGGGGCGTGCTGCCACGCGGTCTGCAGGTGCGTGGCCGCGACCCACAGCGTCACCGCCGTGAGGGCGTCCTCGCTCGGCAGGACGACGTAGCGGCGGAACTGCGCTTGGAGGTCGGACAGCGCCTGGTCGCCCTCGGAGGGCGGTACGGGACCGGGCTCGGGCGACGGCTTCGGCTCGGGTGTGGCGGGTCGACCGGGTATGGCCACCGGAGGCCACGCGGCGCGAAGCGATGGCGCGTGGGGTGCGGCTTCGTCCATACTGGACATTGAGCTCCTCGATCTGCGGGCCATACGGGACGGCAATCCCGGCCATGCAGGTAGTCATTCAGGGATGGGTGGCGTGAGGTTTGCGCTTGAGCCCCTCGGTGTCGCTAGCACCGGGGGGCTTTTTGCATGCCGGAGCGCAGGGAACCGGCATGTTCATCACTATGCACCACGCAGTGGTGCTTTGCAAATCGCAGCATGTGGTGTACTGTTTCACTGGCCCTGCAAGGTGCAGCGGCGCGCTGCGAGAGGAAGGGGGGATCGATGTCGGACGACGAGCGCGTGCAGGAGCGCGAGCAAGAGCCGGAAGGTGTCCTGCTCCAGGGCGAGGAGAACGCCGCCAAGCGCATCAAGTTCGAGCGCGAGCGGCGCGGCTGGAGCACCACGACGCTCTCCGACCGCCTCAACGAGGCCGGCTACGAGATGAACCCGTCGGGCGTCTGGCGTATCGAGAACGGCAAGCGCCGCATCAACCTCGACGAGGCCATCGGCTTCGCCGACGTCTTCGGGGTCTCTCTGTCCAACCTCGTCGGCCCGCCGGGCCTCGCTGCCGCTGGCCGTGCCGTGGAGCTGATCGACACCGTGGTGGCCGCCAACGCCGCTGCCCAGAGAGCCCAGCACGCGTACCGCAGGGCGAACAACGAGCTCATCGCCTACCTCGATGAGCACCCGGAAATCCGCCGGGAGGCCGACGTGATGGTCAGCAACGCCATCGCCGAGAACATCAACAAGATCAATATCGAGGAGTTCGGGACCCCGAACCCGCTCCTGCCGTAGCCACTTCTAGTGGCCGCCCTGGCCCGCAAACCCCAGGACCCGGCCTCATTCGCAAACCCAGCCCATCCCATCCCTGAACGACCGGCCCGGCCGGGGTTGCCGCCCCACACGCCGAGGCCAGCAGAGGACCCCACTTGCGCCACACCGCGATACCCCACGCCTCCGCCCAGCCCCGCACGGCGGGGGAGGCGAACACCACTGACCGCCTGCTCACGGTCGACGAAGCCGCCGCACGTCTCGGCACCGGAGTCCGCTTCGTCCGCCGGCTGATCCAGGAACGCCGGATCCGGTACGTGAAACTCGGCAAGCACGTCCGCATCGCCGACAGCGTTCTGACCGCCTACATCGTGGAACGGACCGTCGAACCCGTCCGCGCCCGGCGCTCCCGCTATGGGGTGGCCGCCTGATGCCCCCTTCCCGCAAGCGAGCCCCTCGTCGCACCTTCGGGGCGATCCGCAAACTGCCCTCGGGCCGCTGGCAGGCGCGCTACCCCGGCACCGACGGCGTCCTGCGGCCCGCCCCCGAGCCGTACGAGACGAAGCGCGAGGCCGAGGTGTTCCTCGCCCAGGTCCAGGCCGACCAGTCGCGCGGCGACTGGATCGACCCGACCGCCGGTGAAGTGCTGTTCGCCGAGTACGCCGCGCGCTGGATCGACGAGCGCGGGGTCGCGGCCACGACCGAGGAGCTGTACCGGCGGCTGCTCCGCCTCCACCTAGAGCCGACCTTCGGGGAGCAGTACGTCAACGCCGTCAGCCCTGCCAAGGTCAGGACCTGGCGCGCGGAACGGCGGAAGGCGACCGGCGCCACCACGGTCGCTAAGTCGTACCGCCTGCTCAAGTCCATCATGCAGACGGCGGTCGAGGACGACCTGCTCCGTCGGAACCCCTGCTTCATTCGCGGGGCTGGCCGCGAGGATGCGGACGAGCGGCCGGTGGCCACGGTCGAGGAGGTCTTTGCGCTCGCCGAGGCCATCGGCATCCGCTGGCGGCTGATGGTCCTTCTCGGGGCCTTCGCCTCCATGCGCCCGGAGGAACTGGCCGAGCTGCGCCGCTCGGACGTCGACCTCGACGCCGGTTCGGTACGGGTACGGCGCGCGGCCCCGGAACTGAACACGGGCCGGCGGGTCATCGGCGACCCCAAGTCCCGAGCGGGCAAACGGGAGATCATGCTCCCTTCCTTCATCCTCCTCGACGTCCGCCGGCACCTGGAATGGTTCGCCCAGGACGGTCCCGACGGCCTCGTCTTCGTGGGGGAGCGGGGAGCCGCCCATCGGGGCACCACCTTCGGCCGCAAATGGCGCAAGGCCCGCGACACGGTCGGCCTACCGAAGGAGTTCCGCTTCTACGACCTCCGGCACACCGGCAACACCCTCGCTGCCGACACCGGCGCAAAGCTGAAGGACCTGATGGTCCGCGCCGGCCAGTCCTCGGAGCGCGCCCAGCTGATCTACCAGCACTCCACCAAGGCCCACCAGCGCAAGCTCGCAGACGACATCGACGCCGACGTCCGCCGCCAGCGGGCAGAGATCAAGCGCAGTACTGCGGGCAACGCGTCTGCGCACGTGCCTCGTGGTGCGCGCCTAGAAAGGTGATGTGAGGGCTCCAGCTCGTCGGCCCGCCGTCTTGGCCGGCTTGACGAGCTGGCTGCCTGTTGGAGGCGTCGGTCAGGTACTTTCCGGTTCGGCATTGAGCAGCCGTACCGTCCTGCGTGTGCGAGAAGTGAACGGCCGTGCGGTGATGATGTCCGCACCGCCGTCCTCAGCCGGGGTGACAGCCGTGATCTGAGCAGCTGGCATTGTTACTTCAGCCGTTCCGAGAGGCACCGGCTGGCCGAAGATCTCCAGACTGAACTCGCGCTCTTGCACCGCGAACTCGAGGCACTCACCGACCACCAAGAGCTGGTTGGCGGCCTCCGGGAGATCGGCAGGTCGTGCGAGGTTCCAATGAGCCAGGGACGGTGGCACTTCGACGCTCATCCCGCAGAGAAGCTGATGAGCTTGTCGGATGGCTGCCACGTCTGCCGGAGAGATGGATCGCGGCACGTCAAAAGGAGTGCTTGTACGCCGCTGGACCTCGCTGAGGTCCTCCATGAGTGTGATCTCCTCGTCCAGGACGTGGTCACTGATCGTGTCGTTCTTCACCTCTCCGCAGGGGACGGAAGGCCCCACGGCCTTGTTGTTCAGGTGGAGCTGGAATCGGTGTGGCGCGCGTGCCTGTCGTGCGAACCGGAGCAGAGACAACCGGTCGTGAGGCTGAAGTCCAGGCACCGGCGACATGGACAGGGAAGTCTCTGCGGTCTGATTCTGCACGTCCAGCCGCAAGACGATCTTCAGTGAGCCCGTGCGGTCGGTACCAGTGGCAACCGCGCCTCGCCTGCCTCTGTGGCGTACCTGGAGATCCACGGGCAGTGATGCCAGCCGACGCCCGTCCGCGTCCTCGATCAGAGCCCGCGCAAGGATGACCGGGCCTGATTGCTGGTTTGCTCCCAGGCGAAGGAGCGTGGAAGGGGTCGGAGGATCGCTGTGAACGCCGAGGCCGGCGGGGAGGTCAAGGACCAACCGCGAGAGGTGGTCGCCGGTGAGCTCGACAGGGTCGCCGAAATCTGTGAAGCGCTCCCACGCCTCACGCGCGTCGCGCCCAGCGGGAGTGTCAGGGAATGACGCCTGGAAACTGAGGGTTGTCGGGCGGTCTACTTCGGCGCCTCGGTAGGCGGGCTCCATAGAGATGCTCTCCCCGGTCGGTCCCGCGGTCACGGTGAACCGGTAATGCGGCTCGATTCTGTTGAGCTGCTCCACGGTTTCTCTTACGCGGGCGAGCGCGGCCGGCCCGTCTGCCACGCTGACGAGTTCCCCGTCGGCGAGGCGGCGCATGACCTCCTGCGTGGTCCAGTGGCCCTCGTGGAGGTAGTAGTGCGCGAATGCCGGCTGTTCGATCTCTCGTGCCTTCAGCCAGTTCAACCCGCACCAGGACAGCGGGAACTGGGAGCGGGAACGAAGCCCGTCGAACCAGTCCAGTTCCTTTGGGTTGGGGTCGATCGGGACCACAAGCGTCCAGCACGTGGGCCGGTGCTGGGCGGCACGGGCCAGCGATCGCTCGACCTTCGTGCGCCGGGCGGGAGTCATCCTGCCCGTAAACGACTTCATCTCGTAGATGGCCAGCGTGCTGCCGTCGCGGAAGAGAGCGTCCCTCCCGCCGTCTCCGCCGACGCCGTCGACGCGGAGCACCTCAGGGTTGAGCAGGTTGAGGAGCACGGCGACTGCTGTCTCGTAGTCGTCTGCTCGCTGTGCCACGAGCTCCCAGCGTGATGTGGCGCTTGCCATGTAGCCCTCCTCCCGCCAGTTTGTCGTGCGCGCCGTCGCAGAGGGAGGGGAATCAGGCACGGGCTCAGGCTGATGGATTCCCGAGGTCTCGAATGGCACGCGAATGGCACGCGACCCCCGACAGGTCTAAACAACAAAGAGGCCCTGGTCTCCGACCAGGGCCTTCGTCATGGAGCGGGTGACGAGAATCGAACTCGCGCTCTGAGCTTGGGAAGCTCATGTTCTACCATTAAACTACACCCGCGAAGCGTGCCGCCCGAGCGGCTCGTATCGCTCGATACTGTACCCCATGCCAGGTCCCCGGCGTTTGAGCCGTGGGGCTTTTTTGTTGTGGGGGAGGGTGGACGCGGGTTCTGTGGGCGGGAGTTGAGGGCGTAGCGTGAGGGGCGGAGTGCCGAATGGAGCGACGTCCCGTTCATCCCCTAATGTGGCGGTCTTGTCCAAGGCTTGTTGGGGAAGGGACTTGATGGACTCCATGGATCGCACCGTCGTCCGCTGTGCCGAAGGGCACGTTTTCGCTACCTCCTCGTTCCCGATGCAGCAGCTCGGGGCCGGGCGGATCGGGCCCGGGCGGCTCATTCGCTGTCCGCGCTGTGCGCGGTTGCGGCATGCCGTGCCGGTGGTGTTCGAGCGGCGGTAGGAGCGGGTGGCAGGCGCGCGGGCGGTCCCTGGGTGGGGAGGGCCCGCGCGTTTTGCGTATCCTCGGGACGTGCTTCTCTCAGACAAGGACATCCGGGCCGAGATCGACGCCGGACGTGTTCGCATTGATCCATTCGACGCGTCGATGGTGCAGCCCTCCAGCATCGATGTGCGGCTCGACCGCTACTTCCGGGTGTTCGAGAACCACCGCTATCCCCACATCGACCCGGCCGTCGAGCAGGCGGATCTGACCCGCATGGTCGAGCCGGACGGGGACGAGGCGTTCATTCTGCATCCCGGTGAGTTCGTGCTCGCCTCCACGTACGAGGTCATCTCGCTGCCCGACGATCTCGCGTCGCGGCTGGAGGGAAAGAGTTCGCTGGGGCGGCTCGGGCTGGTGACGCATTCGACCGCGGGGTTCATCGACCCCGGTTTCTCCGGGCACGTGACCCTGGAGCTCTCGAATCTCGCGACGCTGCCGATAAAGCTGTGGCCGGGAATGAAGATCGGCCAGCTGTGCATGTTCCGGCTGAGCTCGCCCGCGGAGTTCCCGTACGGCTCGGAGCGGTACGGGTCGCGGTACCAGGGCCAGCGCGGGCCGACCGCGTCGCGGTCGTTCATGAATTTCCATCGGACCCAGGTGTGATGCCCCATGACCAGCAGCAATGACGTGGACGACGTGCGGGAGAACCTGACCTACGAGGGGTTCGGCCATGCCGTGCGGGAGCTGGCGCAGACCATCGCGGACGACGGGTTCGAGCCCGATGTCGTGCTGAGCATCGCCCGCGGCGGGGTGTTCGTCGCCGGTGGGCTGGCCTACGCGCTGGACTGCAAGAACATCCATCTGGTGAACGTCGAGTTCTACACCGGCGTGGGCACCACCCTGGAAATGCCGGTCATGCTGGCGCCCGTTCCGAACGCGATCGACTTCTCGGACAAGAAGGTCCTGATCGCCGACGACGTCGCCGATACCGGGAAGACGCTGAAGCTCGTGCATGATTTCTGCATCGATCATGTCGCCGAGGTGCGCAGCGCGGTCATCTACGAGAAGTCGCATTCGCTCGTGAAGTGCGAATACGTGTGGAAGAAGACCGACCGCTGGATCAATTTCCCGTGGAGCGTGGAGAAGCCCGTGGTGCGGCGCAGCGGGCAGGTTCTCGACGCCTGACCGGGCGGAGGATCCGAAGGAAAGCATCGGTGGGGAAGCCAGGGCCCCCGGCACATTTCGTGTCGGGGGCCTCTTCGGTGCCGGTGCGGCGGAATTCCGTGCGGTGCGGTTCCGCGGATGCGGTTCCGCGCGGTGGGGGTTCCGTGCGGTGCGGTGGTGGCCGCGTGCGTCAGAGCGTGCCGAGCTTGAGGATCGACAGCAGGGCGATCAGCTGGATCGCGGACGCGCCCAGCGCCTTCGGCCACGGCAGGTCGTGCGACTTGCTCACCATCGTGGTGAACAGCGCGGCCGAGGCCAGCCAGGTGACCCAGCCGAGGATCTGGACCAGGGAGTTCTCGCCGCCGAGGAAGAGCGCGAAGATCAGCCGGGGCGCGTCCGTGATCGACATGATCAGCATGGACAGGCCCACGGTCGGCTGCCAGGCGCCGTCACCGCCCAGCTGGCGGGCGAGCGTGTGGGTGACCGCGCCCATGACCAGACCGCCGATGACGAAGCCGACGCCCGTGAGGACGACGTAGGGCACCGCCGAGGAGATCGTCGCGTTGATCGCGTCGTCCCGGGCCTGGTCGAAGCCGAAGAGGGCGAGCAGGCCGTACAGGAACGTGACGATCAGCGCCGGGCCCCAGACGGGGTAGTCGCGCATCTGCAGGAACGTCGGCCCCGGGCGCAGCACGATCCCGGAGAGCAGTTCCTTCCAGGGCAGCCGCGGGCCCGTGGGCTGGGCGGGTGCCTGGCCGGCGCGGTAGGTGTCGCCGTCGTTGTAGTTGTAGGGGTCCTCACCGATGCTGAACGCCCGGGTGTGACCGGGGGCGTCGGCGGCGAAGGGGTCGTCCTGCCGGGGGGCGCCGTGGGGGTGCTGGGGCGGGTTGTACGGGTCGCCGAAGTACTCCGGCTCCCCGTGGCCGCCCTGGCCGTGACCGCCCTGGCCGTGACCGGGCTGAGGAGCGCCGGGATAGCCGTTCCCGTGGTTGCCGTAGCCGCCGTTGCCCGGGGCGCCGTTGTTGTACGGGGGCGGGGCGGCGTTGCCTCCTGCCGGAGGCCAGGGCTGCTGCCCGTACGGCGGTGGTGCCTGCGTGCCGTACGGCTGCTGCCGCGGTTGTTGTTGCCCTTGCTGCGGGGTGCGGTTGTCCCGGCCGCGTCCGATCCTGAATCCAGCCACTCGTCGAACGTACCTGGTCCGCGCGGGTGCGGTCAGAGGGCCTGGGGCCACTGCCCGCCATTGCGGCCGAGCTGTGACATCCCCTAGGGGGAACCCCGGGCGCCCCGGCGGGGGTTGCCGGAACGCGGAAGCGGCCGGTCCGCCGGGTGGCGGGCCGGCCGCTTCACGCGTACCGCGGTCGGGTCACTTCGCCGGTTCGGGCTCCGGAGCGTCCTCCGCCTCGGCCTCCCCGGCCGGGTCGACCGGGGTCTTGACCGAGTCCAGCAGGAGCTGCGAGACGTCGACGACCTGGATCGATTCCTTGGCCTTGCCGTCGTTCTTCTTGCCGTTGACCGAGTCGGTCAGCATGACGAGGCAGAACGGGCAGGCGGTGGAGACGATGTCGGGGTTGAGGGAGAGGGCCTCGTCGACGCGCTCGTTGTTGATGCGCTTGCCGATCCGCTCCTCCATCCACATCCGGGCGCCGCCGGCGCCGCAGCAGAAGCCGCGCTCCTTGTGGCGGTGCATCTCCTGCTGGCGCAGACCGGGGACCTTGTCCATGATCTCGCGCGGCGGGGTGTAGATCTTGTTGTGACGGCCCAGGTAGCAGGGGTCGTGGTACGTGATCAGGCCCTCGACCGGGGTCACCGGGATCAGCTTGCCCTCGTCGATGAGGTGCTGGAGCAGCTGGGTGTGGTGGATGACCTCGAACTCGCCGCCGAGCTGCGGGTACTCGTTGGCGATGGTGTTGAAGCAGTGCGGGCAGGTCGCGACGATCTTCTTGGCCGACTTGGCCTTCTTCGTGGAGTCGTCCTCGTCGTCCTCGCCGAACGCCATGTTCAGCATCGCGACGTTCTCCTGGCCGAGCTGCTGGAACAGCGGCTCGTTGCCGAGGCGGCGGGCCGAGTCACCGGTGCACTTCTCGTCGCCGCCCATGATCGCGAACTTGACGCCCGCGATGTGCAGGAGCTCCGCGAAGGCCTTGGTGGTCTTCTTGGCCCGGTCCTCCAGGGCGCCGGCGCAGCCGACCCAGTAGAGGTAGTCGACCTCGGTGAGGTCCTCGACGTCCTTGCCGACGATCGGGACCTCGAAGTCGACCTCCTTGGTCCACTCCACGCGCTGCTTCTTGGCGAGGCCCCAGGGGTTGCCCTTCTTCTCCAGGTTCTTGAGCATCGTGCCCGCCTCGGACGGGAACGCGGACTCGATCATCACCTGGTAGCGGCGCATGTCGACGATGTGGTCGATGTGCTCGATGTCGACCGGGCACTGCTCGACGCAGGCGCCGCAGGTGGTGCAGGACCACAGGACGTCCGGGTCGATGACGCCGTTCTCCTCGACGGTGCCGATCAGCGGGCGCTCGGCCTCGGCCAGGGCGGCCGCGGGGACGTCCTTGAGCTGCTCCTCGGTGGCCTTCTCCTCGCCCTCCATGGTCTTGCCGCCGCCGGCCAGCAGGTACGGGGCCTTGGCGTGCGCGTGGTCGCGCAGCGACATGATCAGGAGCTTGGGGGAGAGCGGCTTGCCGGTGTTCCAGGCGGGGCACTGCGACTGGCAGCGGCCGCACTCGGTGCAGGTGGAGAAGTCGAGGAGGCCCTTCCAGGAGAACTGCTCGATCTGCGGGACACCGAAGACGGCGTCCTCGGCCGGGTCCTCCCAGTCGATCTCCTTGCCGCCCGAGGTCATCGGGAGCAGCGCGCCGAGCGCGGTCCCGCCGTCGGCGTTCCGCTTGAACCAGATGTTCGGGAAGGCCAGGAAGCGGTGCCAGGCGACACCCATGTCCTGCTTCAGGGCGACCGTGATCATCCAGATGAAGGAGGTCGCGATCTTCAGGCCGGCGAAGA
Organism: Streptomyces sp. NPDC006435; assembly: GCF_040612315.1. Lineage (NCBI taxonomy): Bacteria > Bacillati > Actinomycetota > Actinomycetes > Kitasatosporales > Streptomycetaceae > Streptomyces > Streptomyces sp. NPDC006435. Next base: position 217,820 of record NZ_JBEXPY010000006.1, on the reverse strand, counting down.
AGTAGGTGAGGTTCTGGAGGGTGGAGACGTCCATGTCCCCCAGCCAGCTGACGACCGGGTACGAGATGAAGAACGAGGCCTCGTAGCTGTCGACGTGGTGCTGGGCGCCTTCGAGGGCGTGCAGCATGAAGATGCAGACGCCGACGATGAGGATGACGGCCTCGACGAAGTACGCCTGGCCGAAGTTGGACCCGGCGAAGCGGGACTTGCGGCCCGGCTTGCGCGGATGGGCCAGCTGGCGGATGACGATCAGGGTCAGGATGCCGAGCACGGTCATGGTGCCGATGAACTCGACGAAGACGTTGTACGGCGCCCAGTCGCCGATGATCGGCAGGATCCAGTCGGCCTTGAAGAGCTGGCCGATGGCGTTGACGATCGTCAGCAGCAGCGAGAAGAAGCCCACCGCCACGAACCAGTGCGCGACACCGACGACGCCCCAGCTGTTCATCCGGGTGTGGCCGAGGAACTCCCTGACCACGGTGACGGTGCGCTGTGCGGGCTCGTCCGTGCGGGTGCCCGCGGGCACGTTCTGGCCGAGCCGCATGAAGTTGAAGATCTGCAGGAGGGCGCGGAGGAACAGTGCCACGCCTACCACGATCAGAACCAGCGACACGATGATCGCGGCGAGTTGCATTTGGGGGCTCCTCGGGCCTGCGAGGGTGGAATCCAGTGTCAATGAGCGAGTACTGGCAATTATCTGGTCTTACTAAGCAGTAACTTAATCAGTCCGTGCTGACACTATCCACTTCTTCCGGTGGGCTGTAGCCGCACCGGCGGTGATCTGTGTCGCTCAGGCGTGCCTTGCCGCGCCGGGTCAGTGCTCGGACCGTCCGGTGCAGCGGGGCGTGGGCGGCCCTCGCCAGAATGGCCAGGTCCATTCCCACGTGGTGATGCTCGGCGTAGTGCTGGTCGAGCAGGTCCGGCTCGTCCCAGGGCATTCCGGAGCGGGAGCGCACCTGCGCCAGGCCGGTGAGGCCCGGTTTCAGTTCCTGCCGCCAGTGTCTCGCGGCGGGGGATCCGCCGGGACCCGGGGTGCAGGTTCCGCCCTGTACGGGTGACCCGTCCCCCTGGTGCGGGGGCAGGGGTTCGGGGCCGACCAGGGAGAGGTCGCCCCGCACGACGTGCGGCAGCCGGGAGAGCGTGTCCAGTCGCAGCCGCCGGGTGCGCAGCGAGTACAGGACGAAGACGCGACCGCCGGGGCCGGTCCGGGGCGAGCGGTCCAGTACGCCGCCCGGGGGCCGGCGGGCGGCGAGCGCGAGGGCGCCCGCGGCGAGCAGGGGTGCGGCCAGGACCAGCAGGACCGAGCCGAGGGTCAGGTCCAGTACGCGCTTGGCCGAGGGGCGCTCCCGCCGCCGTCCCGGCCGGGACGGTGCTTCTGTCCCCTCCGCTCCCGCCCCTGCCCGTGTCCACCGCCGTCCCCGCGGTCGCCTCTGCCTCTGCGTCTGCATCGTTCGCACCTGCCTGGGGTCACGGCCCTGTCGGGGGCGGGGGTCACGGCGGATCGATTGCCGGTTTTGCGTGGCTCACAGCATTTTGTGACAGAACGATCCCATGGGCCGATGATGAGAAGGGGTTGCGCCGCCCGGGGGACGGGGGAGTGTCGTCCGCGATCGCCCCGTATGCGCCGTTGTGAGGGTGGAGGTGCGGGGGTGTGGGTGCGGGGGTGCGAGGGGTACGGGGTCGGGAGTGCGTGGATGGCGCGAGGCGCGTGCACGATAGTTGAGTCGACTCGACTCAGGTCTGTTGACAGTGTGGCGGGGGTCGTGCATCCTTGAGTCAGATCCACTCAAGTAGTCAAGCTGGAGGAACTGAAATGGCACGTGCGGTCGGCATCGACCTGGGCACGACTAACTCCGTCGTCAGCGTTCTCGAAGGCGGCGAGCCCACCGTCATCACCAACGCAGAGGGCGCCAGGACCACGCCGTCCGTCGTCGCCTTCGCGAAGAACGGCGAGGTTCTCGTCGGAGAGGTCGCCAAGCGCCAGGCGGTCACGAACGTCGACAGGACGATCCGTTCGGTCAAGCGCCACATGGGCACGGACTGGAAGATCGAGCTCGACGGCAAGAACTTCAACCCGCAGCAGATGAGCGCCTTCATCCTGCAGAAGCTGAAGCGGGACGCCGAGTCGTACCTGGGCGAGAAGGTGACCGACGCGGTCATCACCGTCCCCGCGTACTTCAACGACTCCGAGCGCCAGGCCACCAAGGAGGCCGGCGAGATCGCGGGCCTGAACGTCCTGCGCATCGTCAACGAGCCGACCGCCGCCGCGCTGGCGTACGGGCTCGACAAGGACGACCAGACGATCCTCGTCTTCGACCTCGGTGGCGGCACCTTCGACGTGTCGCTCCTGGAGATCGGTGACGGCGTCGTCGAGGTGAAGGCCACCAACGGTGACAACCACCTCGGTGGTGACGACTGGGACCAGCGCGTCGTCGACTACCTGGTGAAGCAGTTCGCCAACGGGCACGGCGTGGACCTGTCCAAGGACAAGATGGCCCTCCAGCGTCTGCGCGAGGCCGCCGAGAAGGCGAAGATCGAGCTCTCGTCCTCGACCGAGACCACGATCAACCTGCCCTACATCACGGCCTCCGCCGAGGGCCCGCTGCACCTGGACGAGAAGCTCACGCGCTCGCAGTTCCAGCAGCTGACCGCGGACCTGCTGGAGCGGTGCAAGACCCCGTTCCACAACGTCGTCAAGGACGCGGGCATCCAGCTCTCCGAGATCGACCACGTCGTTCTCGTCGGTGGCTCGACCCGTATGCCGGCCGTCGCCGAGCTCGTCAAGGAGCTGACCGGTGGCCAGGAGGCCAACAAGGGCGTGAACCCGGACGAGGTCGTCGCCATCGGCGCCTCGCTCCAGGCCGGTGTCCTCAAGGGCGAGGTCAAGGACGTCCTGCTCCTCGACGTCACCCCGCTGTCCCTCGGCATCGAGACCAAGGGCGGCATCATGACCAAGCTCATCGAGCGCAACACCACGATCCCGACCAAGCGGTCCGAGATCTTCACGACGGCCGAGGACAACCAGCCGTCCGTGCAGATCCAGGTCTACCAGGGCGAGCGCGAGATCGCGGCGTACAACAAGAAGCTCGGCATGTTCGAGCTGACCGGTCTGCCGCCGGCCCCGCGCGGCGTCCCGCAGATCGAGGTCGCCTTCGACATCGACGCCAACGGCATCATGCACGTGGCCGCGAAGGACCTCGGTACCGGCAAGGAGCAGAAGATGACCGTCACCGGCGGCTCCTCGCTGCCGAAGGACGAGGTCAACCGGATGCGCGAGGAGGCCGAGAAGTACGCGGAGGAGGACCACGCCCGCCGCGAGGCCGCCGAGTCCCGCAACCAGGGCGAGCAGCTCGTCTACCAGACGGAGAAGTTCCTCAAGGACAACGAGGACAAGGTCCCCGGCGACGTGAAGACGGAGGTGGAGACCGCGCTCACCGAGCTGAAGGAGAAGCTCAAGGGCGAGGACACCGCCGAGATCCGTACCGCCACCGAGAAGGTCGCGGCCGTCTCCCAGAAGCTCGGCCAGGCGATGTACGCCAACGCCCAGGCCGACGGTGCCCCGCAGGACGCCCCGCAGGCGGGTGCCCAGCAGGCCAAGGCCGATGACGACGTCGTCGACGCCGAGATCGTGGACGACGAGAAGGACACCAAGGGCGGTGCGGTGTGACCGAGGAGACTCCGGGCTTCGAGGAGAAGCCCGACGTCCCCTCCGACGCCACCCCTGACGGAGCTGAGCCGAAGGACGCCCCCTCCTCCTCGGAGAAGGAGGCGTCCCCGGCCGGGGACGCAGCACAGAACGTCGGCCTGACGGCCCAGCTGGACCAGGCGCGCAGCGCGCTCAACGAGCGCACCGGCGACCTCCAGCGGCTCCAGGCCGAGTACCAGAACTACCGCCGTCGCGTCGAGCGGGACCGGACCACGGTCAAGGAGATCGCAGTCGCGGGTCTCCTCTCCGAGCTCCTGCCCGTGCTCGACGACGTCGGCCGGGCCAGGGAACACGGCGAGCTCGTGGGCGGGTTCAAGTCGGTGGCCGAGTCCCTGGAGACGGTCGTCGCCAAGCTGGGCCTGCAGCAGTTCGGCAAGGAGGGCGAGCCCTTCGACCCGACGATCCACGAGGCCCTGATGCACTCGTACGCGCCGGACGTCACGGAGACGACCTGCGTGGCGATCCTGCAGCCGGGGTATCGGATCGGCGAGCGCACCATCCGCCCCGCGCGGGTGGCGGTGGCCGAACCGCAGCCGGGTGCGACCCCGGCCGCGGCCAAGGAAGAGAAGGCAACCGACGAGGAGAGCGGTGGCACCGAGGAGGTCTGACAAACCGTCTGACCACCTCGCGGCCCACCGCCCGGCCGTGCGGAAGGCCCACGGGCCGGCCGCACGGCCGATCGTCCGGAAGGAGGGACGTCGATGAGCACGAAGGACTTCGTCGAGAAGGACTACTACAAGGTCCTCGGCGTCCCCAAGGACGCCACCGACGCCGAGATCAAGAAGGCGTACCGGAAGCTCGCCCGCGAGTTCCACCCGGACGCCAACAAGGGCGACGACAAGGCGGAGGAGCGCTTCAAGGAGATCTCCGAGGCGAACGACGTCCTCGGCGACGCCAAGAAGCGCAAGGAGTACGACGAGGCGCGCGCCCTCTTCGGCAACGGCGGCTTCAGGGCCGGACCCGGGGGTGCCGGGGGCAACTTCAACTTCGACCTGGGCGACCTCTTCGGGGGCTCCCAGGGCGGTGGCCAGGGCGGCACCGGCGGATTCGGCGGCGGCGGTCTGGGCGATGTCTTCGGCGGCCTGTTCAACCGGGGCGGTACGGGGACGAGGGTCCAGCCGCGGCGCGGCCAGGACATCGAGTCCGAGGTGACGCTCAGCTTCATCGAGGCGGTCGAGGGGGCCACGGTCCCGCTGCGGATGTCCAGCCAGGCGCCCTGCAAGGCGTGTTCCGGCACCGGTGACAAGAACGGCACCCCCAGGGTCTGCCAGACCTGTCTCGGCACCGGCCAGGTGTCGCGCGGCACCGGCGGCGGCTTCTCGCTCACCGACCCCTGCGTGGACTGCAAGGGCCGGGGCCTGATCGCCCAGGACCCCTGCGACGTCTGCAAGGGCAGCGGGCGGGCGAAGTCCTCCCGGACCATGCAGGTCAGGATCCCGGCGGGCGTCTCGGACGGCCAGCGGATCCGGCTGCGCGGCAAGGGCGGACCGGGCGAGCGGGGCGGCCCGGCCGGCGACCTGTACGTCGTCGTCCACGTCGACGCCCACCCGGTCTTCGGCCGCAGGGACGACAACCTCACGGTCACCGTGCCCGTCGACTTCACGGAGGCGGCGCTCGGCGGCGAGGTGAAGGTCCCCACGCTCGGCGGGCCCCCGGTCACGCTGAAGCTGCCGGCCGGCACGCCCAACGGGCGCACGATGCGTGCTCGGGGCAAGGGTGCCGTGCGCAAGGACGGCACCCGGGGCGACCTGCTGGTCACCGTCGAGGTGGCGGTGCCCAAGGACCTCGGCGACGAGGCCAGGGAAGCCCTGGAGGCCTACCGCAAGGCGACCGCGGGCCACGACCCGCGGGCGGCACTGTTCCAGGCGGCGAAGGGAGCTTGAGGTGGACGGCCGACGACGCAATCCGTACGAACTGACCGATGAGACACCGGTGTACGTGATCTCGATCGCGGCCCAGCTCTCGGGTCTCCATCCACAGACACTGCGCCAGTACGACCGGTTGGGCCTGGTCTCGCCGGACCGCACGGCCGGGCGCGGCAGGCGCTACTCGGCCCGCGACATCGAGCTGCTGCGCACCGTGCAGCAGCTGTCGCAGGACGAGGGCATCAACCTCGCCGGCATCAAGCGCATCATCGAGCTGGAGAACCAGGTCGCCGCGCTCCAGCAGCGCGTCGCCGAGCTCTCGGCGGCCGTGGACGGCGCGGCGCAGGCGATGCAGCAGCGCGAGGCGCAGGTGCACGCCTCGTACCGGCGCGACCTGGTGCCGTACCAGGACGTGCAGCAGACCAGCGCACTGGTGGTCTGGCGGCCGAAGCGGTCCAAGGACTGAACCGGGGGACGGCCCGGCGCCGCACACCGGGCGCCGGGCCGGTCCCGACGGGCGAAGGGGCGGGGAACGAACCACGGTTCGTTCCCCGCCCCTTCGGCGTGTCCCGGTCCCCTGCTGCGGGGGCGCGGTGGTCGTGGTGACCGGTGAGAGCGGCCGGTACGGGCGGTCGGCACAGGTGGCCGGTACGGGCGGTCGGCACAGGTGTTGTCGGGATGTTCGACCGAAATCGGATCACTGATCCGATCGTGCCTCGCCACAATGGGCAGGGGCCCGTCGGCGCCTTCTTTCGTCCACCACCGGCGCCGGACCCGTGCGGTCCGGCGGCGGAGTCGGGAGTCACGCATGTCCATGGTCGGCCTCTTCTGGATCACCGGATCGACGGTCCACATAGGCGCCCCGCCGAACGAGCCCCACGCCGGTGTCCTGGTCACCGAGGAGGGGCTGACGGGGATCGGCGAGGAGCAGAGCGGCCAGTGGGCGTGGGAGGACGTCCGGAACATCGAAGTCCTTGCCGCGCCCGTGCGTTCCACGGTGGGGAAGACGGCCGGAATTCTCCTGGACATGGTGATCACATCGGCGCTGGGCGGGGTCGACGACGGCCCCGCGATGTTCGTGCACTTCGAAACCCCGCAGGGAAAAGTGAAGTTGACCGCCTTCGCTGCCGCCCTCTCCTACGGCACCGAGGAGTTCGGCCTGTCGAGTGCCCTCCTCGAAGCCTTCGCCGACGGCCGGGCCACCCCCGCCGCCCTGTTCGCCTGGGGGCGCGACCACCAGGACGGCACCCCTCAGCGCGCGGAGCGCGAGAGGCTGCTGGCGGAGTGGGGCGGGGACGCGAAGAAGGCGTGAGGGCCCGTGGGAGCCCGTGGGGCCCGTGGGGCGCGTCGAGCGGGAACCGCCGCCTCCCCCGGGGCGGCAGGCGGCGGGAAACGGGCTGCCGGCGGGCACACGGGGCCGGAGCGGGCGATGCACGGGCCCCGTGGGGCCGGAACGGGTGATGTGCGGGCCCGCGGGGCGGGTTCGTCCCGCCGCCCGGTCCGGTCCGCCGTCCCGGGCGTTCTCCGTCGTGCCGCGGGCGCGGCCCGGTCAGCCCTGTCCCTCTTCCTCCAGGATTCCCGACCGGGCTATCAGATAGCCGAGCTGGGCCCGGCTGTTGCTGCCGAGGGCGGCGGCGAGCTTGGCGACGTGGGCCCGGCAGGTGCGGACGTTCATGCCGAGGCGGCGGGCGATGGAGTCGTCCACGTGCCCCTCCACGAGGAGTTGGGCGATGGAGCGCTGCACCCCGCTGATGCCCAGGGAGGTCGGTTCGTACTTGACCTCCTCGCGCAGGGGAGCCGCTCTGGTCCACAGCTGCTCGAACACGTTGGCCAGGTACTCGACCAGCCCGGGATGACGGAGTTCCAGGGCGACCTGGTCGTCGTCGCTGGCCGGGATGAAGGCGACGGTCCGGTCGAACACGATCAGACGGCCGATGAGCTCTTCGAGGGTGCGTATCTCCATGTTGTCGTCGGCCATGCGTTCCGCGTACGCGAGCGTGCTGGGGCTGTGGCGCGCGGTGTGCTGGTAGAGGGTGCGGATGCCGATGCCGCGGTGGACGACGGACAGGCCGCGCTCCAGCGACTTGCTGAGACGGTCCTCGCTGCGGCCTCCGCCGGGCTGGACGGTGAGCACTTCGGTGCGGCACTCTGCGGTGGCGAGATCCAGGGCGGCGTTGATCCGGTTCACACCCTCCAGCACGGTGATGGCGTGCGTGGTCGGTGGTCCCAGGGTGCTGATGTCCATGAACGGCTCGAACGATTCCGTCAGCTCGACCGAGTGCCGACGGCGTTCCAGGATCTCGCGCTCGATGGGGTGCAGATGTTGCGCAAGGGCGGTGGACGGCGGAACGGGCCGGAGCCAGGCCGGGTCGTCCGGATCGGGATGCAACAGCGCGAATTCCATCAGGCAGGGCGCCGGCCCTACTTCGGCGCGAGCGATGCGTCCCAGCCGCAAAGCACTGGTGTAAAGCCGTGCTCCCGCGTCGCACAGTTCGGTGATCCCATGAGAATGTGTCGGATTTGCGTTGCTTATGGTCATATCGTCACCCCCCAGGTTCTTGCACATGCAAGAACATGATGCATCTACGCGGTGGTGCTTGCGTGCCCAGGTGAGACATCGTCTTAGGTGCGGGGGAGAAGAATCCACAAGTGAGGACGAAGCCGACTATGTATAAGCGAGTGCATCGCTCGGCGCTTGCCGTCTCGTTCGTCGCGGCCCTGGGGGTCGGGCTGGTGGGCGGCAGCGACATTGGCTGGAGCGAGGACAGCGTTGCCGGTGGCGACATCGGGTGGGCCGTCCAGGCCGCAGCCGACGGTGACATCGGTTGGCCGGTCGCGCCCGCCAAGTCGTCCGACATCGGGTGGGTCGTCCAGGCCTCGGCCGAGGGTGACATCGGCTGGGTCTCGCCCACCGACATCGGCTGGGTCTCGCCCACCGACATCGGTTGGGTCTCGCCCACCGGCACCGGCTCCGCCACGGCCCGCACAAGCGCATGACCATCCCGCCGGACGACCGGACCTTCCGGCGTGAGATGGCTACGGCCTACCGATCAGGCTGGCATTTCATCGATCTCGTCACAGCCCTTCCCCGCCGTGGCGACTCGCTGATGGTCACTCTGTTCGGCGACCCCATCGTTGTTGCACGTGAAGAAGACGACGAAGTACGCGCCTACCGGTGCCTCCGCAAGCCGCGTGGAGCTCCGCAGCCCGTCCGCTGCGCGATCCGGTACGACATGATCTTCGTCAACCTCGACCGGCGTGACCACCAGCTGTTCGAGCCAGAGACTATTTCCGCCACCCCCCGCAGTGCCTGAGCGATCCCCCGTCGTTCCATGTCGCTCAGTCACTCCCCCACACAACGGCGCCATCGTGACCTGAACACGATGGCGCCGTTGTGCTTTTCCCGTGCGCTTTTCCTGCCGGGTGCCCGAGGTGCCCGGCCGGCCCGGTCGGACGGGCCGGATCCGGTCGGACGGGCCGGATCCTGTCGGGCGGGGGCGGTCAGGCCCTGCCGAGCGCCCGGTCCACGGCGATCTCTATGACGATCCGGTCCGGGTTCGGCCGCGGCGTGCGCCCGTAGCGTTCCGTGTAGCGGCGTACGGCGTCGGCCACCGCCTCCGGTTCCGTGCGCACCGTCGCACGCCCCTCCAGCGTCGCCCAGTGGCGCCCGTCGATCTGGCAGACGGCGACCCGTGCCCCCTCCGGCCCGGCGGCCAGGACGTTGGTGGCCTTGCGGGTGTTCCTGCCGGTGATGACCCGCGCCAGCCGGGTCTCCGGGTCGTACGTCACGCCCACCGGCACCACGTGCGGAGTGCCGTCGGGGCGGGGCGTGGTCAGGGTGCACACGTGCCGCGCGCGCCAGAAGGCGAGGTATTCGGGGCCGGGGTTCGTCACGTCGACTGCCATGGGGACAGCGTAGGCAGTGCGCTCGCGGCCCTGCCCCCGCCCCTGCCCCCGCCCTCCCCTCGCCCCCGCCCTCGCCCCCGCCCTCCCCTCGCCCTCGCCCCCGCCCTCCCCTCGCCCGGCTCCGGCTTTGCCCGCCCGGTCCCCGCTCCGGTCCCGGGCGCCGGGTTCCGCTGCGGTGGCGGAGGGGCGGGTCGGCCGGTTCACTCGACATGTCGGGCCGGGGCGCGGGGGCGGGTGCCGGACGAGGGGAGGGCGGTACGGGAGGGCGGCAACAAGTTGAGCGGAGTGGACTCAACATTGCCATGAGTGAGGTAGACTCAACTTTGTGCACGTTGACTAAGTCAGTGTTGTGGAGAGGGCAGTCACCGCAAGGAGGAGAAAGCGCACGTGGACGCCGAGCTGACCAACAAGAGCCGGGACGCCATCAACGCGGCCACCAACAGGGCCGTGAAGGACGGGCACCCCGATCTGACCCCCGGGCACCTGCTGCTCGCGCTGCTCGCGGGCGAGGACAACGAGAACATCACCGATCTGCTCGCCGCCGTCGAGGCCGACCAGATCGCCGTACGCACCGAGACCGAACGACTCCTGGGCGCGGAGCCCAGCGTCACGGGCTCGACGGTCGCCCCGCCGCAGCCCAACCGCGAGCTGCTCGCCGTCATCGCGGACGCCGCGCGACGCGCGAAGGAGCTCGGCGACGACTACCTCTCCACCGAGCACCTGCTGATCGGCATCGCCGCCGAGGGCGGCCGCGCCGGTGAGATCCTCGGCGGGCAGGGCGCCAGTGCGAAGAGGCTGCTGGACGCATTCGAGAAGAGCAGGGGAGGACGCCGGGTGACCACACCCGACCCGGAGGGCCAGTACAAGGCGCTGGAGAAGTTCGGCACGGACTTCACGGCGGCCGCGCGCGAGGGCAAGCTCGACCCGGTCATCGGCCGCGACCAGGAGATCCGCCGGGTCGTCCAGGTCCTGTCCCGCCGCACCAAGAACAACCCGGTGCTCATCGGTGAGCCCGGCGTCGGCAAGACCGCCGTCGTCGAGGGCCTCGCCCAGCGCATCGTCAAGGGCGACGTCCCCGAGTCCCTGAAGAACAAGCGGCTCGTCTCGCTCGACCTCGGCGCGATGGTCGCGGGCGCCAAGTACCGCGGCGAGTTCGAGGAGCGGCTGAAGACCGTCCTCTCCGAGATCAAGGAGAGCGACGGGCAGATCATCACCTTCATCGACGAGCTGCACACCGTCGTGGGCGCGGGCGCCGGGGGCGACTCCGCCATGGACGCCGGCAACATGCTCAAGCCGATGCTGGCCCGCGGCGAGCTGCGGATGGTCGGCGCGACGACGCTCGACGAGTACCGCGAGCGCATCGAGAAGGACCCGGCCCTGGAGCGCCGCTTCCAGCAGGTGCTGGTGGCCGAGCCGAGCGTCGAGGACACCATCGCGATCCTGCGCGGGCTCAAGGGCCGGTACGAGGCGCACCACAAGGTCTCCATCGCGGACTCCGCGCTGGTGGCCGCCGCGACCCTGTCCGACCGCTACATCACCTCCCGCTTCCTGCCCGACAAGGCCATCGACCTGGTCGACGAGGCTGCGTCCCGGCTGCGCATGGAGATCGACTCCTCGCCCGTCGAGATCGACGAGCTCCAGCGCGCCGTCGACCGCCTCCACATGGAGGAGCTGGCGCTCAAGAACGAGACCGACCCGGGCTCCAGGGAGCGCCTGGAGCGGCTCCGCCGCGACCTCGCCGACAAGGAGGAGGAGCTGCGCGGCCTCAACGCCCGCTGGGAGAAGGAGAAGCAGGGCCTCAACCGCGTCGGTGAGCTGAAGGAGCGCCTCGACGGGCTGCACGGCCAGGCCGAGCGAGCCCAGCGCGACGGCGACTTCGACACCGCGTCCAAGCTGCTCTACGGGGAGATTCCCGGCCTGGAGCGGGAGCTCGCGGAGGCCAGCGAGGCCGAGCAGGAGGCCGCGAAGGACACGATGGTCAAGGAGGAGGTCGGCCCGGACGACATCGCCGACGTCGTCGGCTCCTGGACCGGCATCCCGGCCGGACGCCTGCTGGAGGGCGAGACCCAGAAGCTGCTGCGCATGGAGGACGAGCTCGGCAAGCGGCTCATCGGACAGGCGGAGGCGGTGCGGGCGGTGTCGGACGCGGTGCGTCGCACCCGCGCCGGGATCGCCGACCCCGACCGGCCCACCGGATCGTTCCTCTTCCTCGGCCCGACCGGGGTCGGCAAGACGGAGCTGGCGAAGGCGCTCGCCGACTTCCTGTTCGACGACGAGCGGGCCATGGTCCGCATCGACATGAGCGAGTACGGCGAGAAGCACAGCGTGGCGCGGCTGGTCGGCGCCCCGCCCGGATACGTCGGCTACGAGGAGGGCGGCCAGCTCACCGAGGCGGTCCGCCGCCGCCCGTACAGCGTCGTGCTGCTGGACGAGGTCGAGAAGGCCCACCCCGAGGTCTTCGACATCCTGCTCCAGGTCCTCGACGACGGCCGGCTCACCGACGGGCAGGGCCGGACGGTGGACTTCCGCAACACCATCCTGATCCTGACCTCCAACCTCGGCAGCCAGTTCCTGGTCGACCCCCTGACCAAGCCCGAGGAGAAGAAGGCGCAGGTCCTGGAGATCGTGCGGGGCTCGTTCAAGCCGGAGTTCCTCAACCGGCTCGACGACCTGGTGGTCTTCTCCGCGCTGTCCGGCGACGAGCTGGGGCACATCGCGCGGCTCCAGATCGACCGGCTCGCCAAGCGGCTGGCCGATCGCCGGCTCACCCTCGACGTCACGCCCGAGGCCCTGGCCTGGCTGGCGGAGGAGGGCAACGACCCGGCGTACGGGGCACGGCCGCTGCGCCGCCTCATCCAGACGTCCATCGGCGACCGGCTGGCGAAGGAGATCCTCGCGGGCGAGGTCAGGGACGGGGACACCGTCCGGGTGGACCGGGTCGGGGACGACCTGCTCGTCGGGCCCGCGACCTCGGGCGGGGCGTCGGGCGCGACCGCGTAGGAGGGCGCACGGCCTGCCGATGACGGGCCCCGGCCCGAGGACCGCACGGTTCTCGGACCGGGGCCCGTCGTTCGCGCCGTCGGTCCCCCGTGGGCCCGCCCCCATTCCTTCGGCATTCCCCCGCCAGGCAGGGGGCGAGGAATTGAGGTGATTTCGGGAGAAAGGCGAAAACGGTCACCGCCATCGGTGATCCATCGTTCAACATCGATATCGAGCCAAACGCCTTGCTCCGCGCCGATGGGCGGGATCTTCCGCCCCGCCCCCGTTCCACTCGCATCTCCAGCCCCTGATAAGGGACTTCTGTTCGGGCGCGGGCGGCTTCCGTCCGGTGTCGCGCGAATAATCAGGACACCTCGCGGCGTCCGTCGTGGCCTGCTCGCAGGCATGGTTGGGGGACGAATTCGGCAGTCTGTAGCGTGCGCGCATGAACGAGCGGACAGGCGATGAGATAAATTCGGGGCCCAAAAAGCCCAGATCTGACAATCTCTTTCACCTCGGCGAATTCCGTACTCTTTGGGCTGCTTATGCCCAGTCGATCCTGGGTGATCAGCTGGCGCGCGTGGCCCTGTCGTTGCTCGTGTTCGAGCGCACCGAATCGCCGGGGTGGACCGCGGCGACGTATGCGCTGACGACCTTGCCCGCGCTGCTGTCCGGGGTGCTCCTGTCCGGCCTGGCGGACCGGTTCCCCCGGCGTACGGTCATGATCGGCTGCGACCTCGTGCGGATGGTGCTGGTCGGGCTGATGGCTCTGCCCGGGATGCCCCTGCCGCTGCTCGCGGGGCTGCTGGTGCTGGCGCAGCTGGCCGAGGCGCCCTTCGGCGCCGCCCAGGGCGCGCTGCTGCCCACCGTGCTCGGTGCCGAGCGGTACGAACGCGGCCAGCGGGTCATGCAGATCACCCACCAGACCGGACAGCTGGCCGGTTTCGCCGGCGGAGGTCTGCTGGCCGCGTGGCTGGGCAGCAACCTCTCGCTGGGCGTGAACGCGTTGACCTTCCTCCTCTCGGCGATGCTGATCAGGTTCGGTGTGAAGGCCCGTCCCGCGGCGAGTGCCGATGCCCGCAAGAAGCGGCTCGGCGCACAGGTCGGGGGCGCGGCGGGGCTGATCTGGTCGGACCGCAGACTCCGGTCGCTGATCGCGCTGGGGTGGCTCGCGGGGTTCGTCGTCCTGCCGGAGGGGCTGGCCGCCCCGTTCGCGGACGAGGCCGGCGGTGGCGCGTACTCGGTGGGACTCCTGCTCGCCTCGCATCCGGCGGGAATGGTGCTGGGGGCGGCCCTGCTGGGGCGGGCCGGGGTCGGCGACGAGTCGCGGCGCCGGCTGCTCGGGCCACTGGCGATCGGTGCGAATCTGCCGCTGGTCGCGTACTGGCTCGATCCCGGCGTCGGCGCGGCCATGTTCCTGCTGATGGTGGCCGGGGTGTGCTCCGCCTACCAGATCACCGCCGGAGCCACCTTCGTACTCCTGACACCGGTCGACCAGCGCGGCCAGGCGCTGGGGCTGGCCAGGTCGGGGGTGACCGCCATGCAGGGGATCGGCGTCGCACTCGGAGGTGTCGCGACGGAGCTGACCGGCTCGTCGGCGAACACCATCGGCGCGTCCGGACTTCTCGGGGTGCTCTGCGCGATCCTTGCCGCCGTCGCCTGGTCACGGGCGCGGGCAGGCGATGCGCAGATGATTCCCGGGAAGGCATAGGAAGACCCTGGACCCCCCTGGCGGCGAAACGCGGCTAGGGTCGTCGGCAGGAAACCGCGAGCGATCCACAGGAGTACCCAGCGATGTCTATCGATCCGTCCTCGATTCCTAACTTCGGGGGCCAGCCCGAACCGCAGGCCGCAGGACCGGAGGGCCCCGTCGTTCCTGACCAGGACCTCGTCAAGCAGCTCCTGGACCAGATGGAGCTGAAGTACGTCGTCGACGACGAGGGCGACCTCGCGGCACCGTGGGAGGACTTCCGCACGTACTTCATGTTCCGCGGCGAGGACGAGCAGCAGGTCTTCTCGGTCCGTACGTTCTACGACTTCCCGCACGCCGCGGACCAGCGCCCGGTCCTGCTCGACGCGATCGACGACTGGAACCGCCGCACCCTGTGGCCCAAGGTCTACACGCACACCCACGAGCCCGAGGAGGGCGCCGAGGACACCGAGGTCTCGGTCCGCCTGATCGGCGAGGCGCAGATGCTCATCGGTACGGGCGTCAGCCTGGAGCACTTCGTCTCGTCGACGGTCAGCTGGGTGCGCGCCTCGATCGAGTTCGACAAGTGGCTGAAGGACCGGCTGGGCCTGACGCCGGCCGAGGAGAAGGCGGACGGCACGGAGCAGGCCGCTCCCGACGCCTGAGCCCGGCCCGGCCCACGAGAGCCCGGCCCGGACGGCGGTCCCCGCGACCACCGCCCGGACCGGGCTCCTCGCGTTCCCGGCGCCTTCCCCGACCCTTCCCGGAACCTTTTCCCCAGCCCTTCCCGGTGCCCGGAAACCCGCTCCGGCCCCGCACGCCGCGTGGGGCCGTCGCGGGGCCGCTCGGCTGCTACAGCCGGTTGAGGCGGTCCACCGCCTCTTCCGGCACACCCTTCCGCTTGCAGAGGGCGAAGGCGCGCCGACAGCCAGGCCGCACTAGAAATCAGATCACGATCTGAGTAATCTCTGATCATGTCTACCGTGCGCCTGCAAGCAGAAACGGAATCCGTCTCCTTCACCGACCTCTCCCGCAACCCCAAGGGTGTCGCGGCCAGAGCGGCCGCCCTGGGGCGTCTCCGCGTCACACACCGGGACGCGCCGGACATGGTCCTGACCACGGCTGTACAGGCGGAGAACGCCGAGGAGAACCTGACCACGGCCTCACGGCTCTTCCTCGCACTGATGAAGCAGGACGACGGCGCCAAGTCGCTCCTTCTCGCACTCCCCGAGGTGTTCCCCTGGGTGCGACACCTGGACGCGGAAGAGGTCCGGGCCTTCACCGTCGAGCTCCTTGAAGCGCTGTCGGATGCCGCCGAACTGGGGGCAGGAGAGGCCGTGCATCGCGCGATCGTCTCCTGGCGCGCCACGGCTCGCATCAACGCTGATCCCGACCAGCTCAGGCAGTCGTCGCGTCCGATCGATGGTGATGACCTCGGCCCGGTCGAGGTGTGTGGGTGAGCCCGAAGAAAGGGGATCGGGTCAGCGTTCCGCCCCTCGACGGGTGGAATGTCGTCTTCGGGACCACGGAGGCGGTGACCGGCTGGGAGGAACTGTGCCGTGTCGCACTGCCGAGTACGCATCGATGCCTGGACGCCCTCCGGAGCGACCCCCTGTCCCGGTCCAACTGGGGCCGCCAGCATCAGCTACGAGGCAGGCACGCAACCAAAGTATGGAAGGGATCCGACCTCGAACAGTGGGAGTACGAGGTCACCAGCGGTGGTCGAGTGCGCTACCTGGTCAGCGCGGAGACTTCCACCGTGATCCTCGTGTACGCCTCCCCGCGGCATCCGAAAGACACCGAGTGAGCCTGTGCCATTTCCGGGTCGGGGCCCGCGAACAGGCCCCGACATCGCCCCCTGGTGGGACTTCTTCCACGCGCTCCGTCAGGCCGCCAGCCGCTTGAGGCGGTCCACCGCCTCCTCCAGCACGGCCTTCCGCTTGCAGAAGGCGAACCGTACGAACGGCGCGCCCTCCTCCCGGTGGTCGTAGAAGACCGCGTTCGGGATGGCGACGACCCCGCAGCGCTCGGGCAGCGCCCGGCAGAAGGCGAAGCCGTCGCTCTCGCCGAGCGGGCGGATGTCGGTGGTGACGAAGTACGTCCCGGCCGGGCGGTACACCTCGAAGCCCGCCTCGGTGAGCCCGTCGCTCAGCAGGTCCCGCCCGGCACGCAGTTCGGCGCGCAGCGCGTCGTAGTAGCTGTCGGGCAGGCGCAGGGCCTCGGCGACCGCGTACTGGAACGGACCGGCCGACACGTACGTCAGGAACTGCTTCGCCGAGCGGACCGCACTCACCAGTTCGGGGCTCGCGGTGATCCAGCCGACCTTCCAGCCGGTGAACGAATAGGTCTTGCCGGCCGAACCGATGGTGACGGTGCGTCCGCGCATGCCGGGGAACGAGGCGAGCGGGAGGTGTTCGCCCTCGAAGACCAGGTGCTCGTAGACCTCGTCGGTGACGACGAGGAGGTCGCGCTCGACGGCGAGTGCGGCGATCGCGCCGAGTTCCTCGCGGGTGAGGACGGTGCCGGTGGGGTTGTGCGGGGTGTTGAGCAGGATCAGCCGGGTGCGGGGGGTGATGGCGGCGCGCAGCTCGTCGAGGTCGAGCCGGTAGGTGCGCGTGGACGGCTCGGGGCGCAGGGTCACGGGGACGCGGGTGGCGCCCGCCATGGCGATGCAGGCGGCGTACGAGTCGTAGTACGGCTCCAGGGCGATGACCTCGTCGCCGGGTTCCAGCAGGGCCAGCAGGGAGGCGGCGATGGCCTCGGTGGCACCGGCGGTGACCAGGACCTCGGTGTCGGGGTCGTGGGCCAGGCCGTAGCGCCGCTGCTGGTGGTCGGCGATCGCGGTGCGCAGTTCGGGGATGCCGGGGCCGGGCGGGTACTGGTTGCCGCGCCCGTCGCGCAGGGCACGGACGGCGGCCTCCCGGATCTCCTCGGGGCCGTCGGTGTCGGGGAAGCCCTGGCCGAGGTTGATGGAACCGGTCCGTACGGCGAGCGCCGACATCTCCGCGAAGATCGTCGTACCGAACTCCGCGAGGCGGCGGTTGAGCAGCGGTCGTCCCTGTGTCATGGCGGTCATCCTGCGCTCAAGCTCTGGAGTTGCTCAAGTCTGCTTTGGCCGTTCGGCGGCGGGGGAATCCCCCGGTCACGCAGGAAGCGAAGAACGCGCGTGCGAGCGTGCGGAAGCGGGGGACCTCGCTTCGGGGGAAGAAAGGCGTCGGGCCGGTGAAGGAATTCGTCGAAGCAGTCATCGTGATCGCTCTGATCGGGACGGTCGTCTCGATCGTGGCGAAGGGGAGGAAGAAGCCGAAGGCGGCCGTCCGGTCGGGTGCGCGGGGGCGCAACAAGCGGCGCCGTTCGAGCGGGGACAGCTGGTGGGCCGGCGGCAACAACGGGAGTTCGTCCTGCGGGAGCGGAGGCGGCTCCTCGTGCGGCGGTGGTTCCTCGTGCGGCGGCGGCTCGTCCTGCGGCGGCGGTGGCGGCGGTGGGGGCTGCGGCGGCGGCAGCTGACCGGGGCGGGACCGTTCTCCGGTACGGGACTGCTCTCCGGTACGGGGTGGTGTCACCCCTGGGGCCGAGGAGCACCCAGGGGGTTGACGTCGGGAAGTTGACGGCGGGAAGTTGACGGCGGGGGCCGGGCGGCGGAGCCGGACGGTCCGGATCCGCACGGTCGACGTGTGGCGGGTGTTCGGTTTGTGACAGGTGTCCGGTGGGTGAACTCCCGCCGGACACCTTTTTGTTGGGCTTTTCGCGAGTCATCGGTGAACACGTATCCGAAGGGCCCCCGAGGGGAGGGAAACCGCAGCAAGTTGGGTAAAAACGCTGTGCATACGGCTTATCCGTGATTCCCTCGTTTGAGAGAACATCCAGCCCTCGGACCCCAGTTGGACCTGATCGGGCGCTATAAACCCCGCGTGCATCGCGTCGAGGCGTCCCCCTGTCCATGTGTCCATGCCTGCTTTGCGGAGCCGACCCATGCTCACGACCCTCCAGACGGCTTACTCCGACACCCGTGCTGCCGACCTGGCCTGGGCGCTGGGGCGCGAACCGCTCCCCGCCCTGGCGGTGCTCGACCTCGAACTCGCGGGCGCCAGATTGCAGATGCGCCTGCTCGGCGCCTCCCATCAGGTGCTTCTGGAGGAGGAGAGCGGCGCCTGTTCCGAAACCGTGGCGTGCATCCCCGGCAGCAGGACCCCGCTGCCGCTCGGCGTGTCCAAACGCCTGGGCGAGTGGGAGTACGAATTCGCGGCGCGCGTCGAGACGCTCTCGGAGGGCTCGTTCGCCGGTCGTGCGCAGGAGCTCCTCGCGCTGGTGGCCGACCATCCCCACGGCCTCGCCGGCACGTTCCCCGGCAGCCCGCACGCCTTCACCGCCATGCTCGCCCAGCGGACGGAGGGCCAGGTGCGCTGGCGCACCTGGCACGCGTACCCCCAGGAGGGGCAGCTGGTGGTGACGCGCACCAGGATGGGTGTGCGGAAGCCCGCCGCGGCGCTCTGAAACGCCCCAACTCCGTTACGGGTAAGCCACTTACACCCTTGTGGGTGACAGGCTGCCACGCTTTCGTGACGTAGCGTTCGCATCATGATCGACCAGCAGGTTTCGCTGCGAGGGGGCGCGGCACGTCTTCCCGTGCGACCGAGAACCGGTCGGTTCCTCGTGCTGGCCGCCGTCTTCGTCTGCGCGGCCTGCGGTCTGGTGTACGAACTCGAACTGGTGGCGCTCGCCTCCTACTTGATCGGCGATTCGGTCACCCAGGCCTCCATCGTGCTCTCCGTGATGGTGTTCGCGATGGGGGTCGGCTCGCTTCTCGCGAAACGTTTGCGCAGTCATGCCGCGGTGGGGTTCGGGCTGATCGAGACGGCACTCGCGCTCATCGGCGGCTCCTCGGCGCTCGTGCTGTACGCCTCGTTCGCCTGGATCGGGGAGTCGCGGCTCGCGCTCATCGTCTTCTCGTTCACGATCGGCGTCCTGATCGGCGCGGAGATCCCGCTGCTGATGACCCTGATCCAGCGCGTCGACCGGCAGGACGCGGGCGGCACCGTGGCGGACCTGTTCGCCGCCGACTACGTGGGCGCGCTGGTCGGCGGGCTCGCCTTCCCCTTCCTGCTGCTGCCGGTGCTGGGCCAGCTGACCGGGGCGCTGCTCACCGGTGTGGTCAACGCGGCGGCGGGCGGGGCGCTGGTGCTGTGGGTGTTCCGGCGGGACCTCACCCCGGGCTCCCGGCTGCTGCTGATCGTGGCCAACGCGGCGGTGATCGCCGTCCTGGCCCTCACCACAGCGCTGGTCGACGACTTCGAGCGGGCGGCGCGGCGCGCGGTGTACGGGGACGGGGTGCGGGTCGCGGTGCAGACCGAGGTGCAGGAGGTCGTGCTGACGGGGTCGGGCCGCGGTTCCCTGCATCTGTACCTGGACGGGCGGTTGCGGGTCAGCGCGCGCGACGAGCACCGCTACCACGAGGCGCTGGTCCACCCGGCGATGAACGGGCCGCACGCCCGGGTCCTGATCCTGGGCGGGGGCGACGGCCTCGCCGCCCGGGAGGTGCTGCGTCACCGGGACGTGCGCGACGTCACCCTGGTCGAGCTCGACTCCGGCGTCACCCGGTTGGCCCGGACCGACCCGGCGCTCTCGGAGCTGAACGGCCACGTGTACCGCGATCCGCGGCTCACGGTCGTCACCGCCGACGCCTTCACCTGGCTGCGGGCGGCACGCGGCAGCTACGACGTGGTGGTCTCGGACCTGCCCGACCCCGGGATCTCCGCCAGCACGAAGCTGTACTCGGCGGAGTTCTACGGCCTGGTCGGGAGGGTCCTCGCGCCCGGTGGCCGGGTGGTGGTGCACGGCGGTCCGGCGGCGTCCCGGCCGCGCACGTACTGGACGGTGGAGGCGTCGATGCGGGAGGCGGGGCTGCACACCCGCCCGTACCTGATCGGCGGCCGGCTCTCCGACTTCGCGGCCGGTCCCGACCGGGCCACCCGCCGGACCCAGGCTGTGCGCGACTGGGGTTTCGTCCTCGCCGGGGCGGGGCGCGCACCGGAGCTGGGCCTGGCCCCGGGGGCGCCGGAGCCGCACTCGTTGACGGCGCGGGCGCTGACGGACGCGGGGCGGGAGGCGGAGGACGCACGGCTCCCGGGCCTGCCGCCGTCGACGCTGGTGCACCCGAGGTACTGGGAGGACCGGTGAGGGCGTGGTCTTCCGGAACCTTCCGGGTCCGTTCCGGGCCCCGGAACGGACCCGGTCCGGGGCCCGGGTGGAGGTCGGTCCCGCGGGCGGAACCGCTGACGTGAGGGCCGGGGCTGAGTAGGCTCGGTTTTCATGGAGCATGAGGTGTTCGTTCCGGTTCCGGCCCCGTCCCTCCGGCGGACGCTGGGCGACCCCGCCCGCGTCGCGCGCTGCGTGCCGGGGCTGCAGCAGGACGCCGAGGCGTCCGCGGGTCCGCTGTCCGGCCGGCTCAAGGTCAGGGTCGACGGCCACACGATCACGTACCGCGGCACCCTGAGACTCACGGACGCCCCGCAGGACGGCGGTTCGGAGGGTGCGCGCGGGGCCGCCGAGATCCTGGTGACGGGCGAGGGCTCCGAGGCCAGGGGTGGCGGCTCGGCGAAGCTGACCCTGACGATCGACCTGACCGAGCGGGACGGCGGCACGGCGATCGGCTTCACGGGCACGGTCGGCGGCGACGGCCGTCTCCTGGAACTGGACGCGGCGGCGGCGCTCGCCGCGGGCCGCCGCCTGCTGGACCGCTTCGCCCAGCAACTCGTGACGGAGACGCTGGCATCCGGGGAGCCGGACGGCGAAGAGGGGCCCGCCGATGCCGAGGAGGCGTCCGGCGGAGAAGCATCCGGCGGAGAGGCGTCCGGCGGAGAGGCGTTCGACGATCGGGCGTCCGGCAGCACGCGGGGCGGGGCGCCCGGGGAGGTCGAGCGGTCCGTCGGCGAGGCCGTGGAACAGGCCATCGAGGAGGGGGCCGAGGAGGCCGACACGACCGGGGCGGACCTCGCCCGGGACATCGCGCCCGAGGTCGACGACGACATCCCGCCCACGCACGACGCCACCGCGGACGAGGCACCCTCGACCGGGAGTCCCGAGAACGCCGGAGGATCGGGGAGCCCGGAGGACACCGGGAGCACCAGGGGCATGGAGAAGGCGGAGAACGCGGAGGACGCGGGGGACGCAGAGGACGCGGGGGACGAGAGAGGCGCCGGTGGCGCGGGGAACCCCCCGGGCACCGGTTCGGTCTTCGACGCGCCCGTTCCCCCGCCCTCGCTCGACCCCGACGCGGAGGCGGAGTTCCCCGAGCCCGAAGCTCCCCCGGCGGAGGCCGCGCACGCCAGGCGCACGATGATCGGCCGCAGCGCCGAGGAGGTCGACCACGCGCCGCCGCGCGGCCGGTACGCCCCCGTGCCGTCACCCGACTCGACCACCAGGAGCGCCACGCTCCGCTGGGTCGCCCCGGCCGCCGCGCTCGCGCTGGCGTCCGCCGTGGTGGTCGGCCGTGCGCTGCGGCGGCGGAGGTAGCCGCAGCGCCAGTAATCTCGGGCGGGTGAGTAGCAGCGAGAAGGACGTCCGGCTGTCCGTCGGCGACGCAGAGTTGACCGTGAATCCCGCCAACGGCTGTCGTGTCGACAGCCTGCGCATCGGCGGCACCGAACTGCTGCGGCAGGGGGAGCGGTACGGCTGCTTCCCGATGGTGCCGTGGTGCGGGCGCACCGGATACGGGCTGTTCCACAACGGCGACGTCCCGCACCGGCTGCCGCTGAACTCCCCGCCGCACGCCATCCACGGCACCGGCCGGGAGACCGCCTGGCGCACCGCCCGGGTCGGCGAGCGGGACGCCTCGTTCTACTACGACCTCGCCGACCCCTGGCCGTATCCGGGCCGGGTCACCCAGACCTTCGAACTGGCCGAGGACTCCCTCACGCTGGCCTTCGGCATCGAGACGTACGGGGACTCCTTCCCGGCGCAGGCCGGCTGGCACCCCTGGTTCCTGCGCAACCTCGGCGACGGGGGCGAGGACGTGCGGCTGAGCTTCGACGCGCAGTGGCAGGAGGAGCGGGGCGACGACCACCTGCCGACCGGCCGCCGCATCCCGCCCCTGCCGGGTCCGTGGGACGACTGCTTCGGGATGCCGGACGGCGTCGAGGTGACGCTCACCTGGCCGGAGCAGCTGGAGCTGACCGTGAAGAGCCGGTCCGAGTGGGTCGTGGTCTACGACGAGCAGGACGAGGCGGTCTGCGTGGAGCCGCAGTCCGGACCGCCGAACGGGCTGAACACCATGCCCCGCCTCGTCACCCCGATCGACCCGCTGGAGATCGCGACGACCTGGAGCTGGCGCAGGCTCTGACCCGGTACGGCGGTGGGCGTGGGGTGCGACAGGGGCGGCTTAAGCTCGTAGCCATGACTGACGTACGTGCTGAGCTGCTCCAGCAGATCAAGGACAAGGCCGTGGTACACGGCAAGGTGACCCTCTCCTCGGGTCTTGAGGCCGACTGGTACATCGACCTGCGCCGCATCACGCTGGACGGCAAGGCCGCCCCGATGGTCGGTCAGGTCATGCTCGACGCCACCGCCGACCTGGACTACGACTGCGTGGGCGGGCTGACGCTGGGCGCCGACCCGGTCGCCACGTCGATGCTGCACGCCTCCGCCGCGCGCGGGCAGGAGCTGGACGCGTTCGTCGTCCGCAAGGCTCAGAAGGCGCACGGGATGCAGCGCCGCATCGAGGGCACGGACGTGAAGGGCCGCCGCTGCCTGGTGGTCGAGGACACCTCGACCACCGGCGGTTCGCCGCTGACCGCCGTCGAGGCGGTGCGTGAGGCCGGCGGCGAGGTCGTCGCCGTGGCCGTGATCGTGGAGCGGGGTGCGGCCCCGGCCATCGCCGAGGCGGGCCTCCCCTATGTCCACGTCTACTCGGTGGCCGACCTCGATCTCGCCTGATACTTGGCCTGACCTGCGGCTTCTTTCGGGGGTGGGCGGTTTCACGTGAAACCGCCCACCCCTTTCGCATGCCCGCCGAGCGCCTGCCGCCCGGCTGCCGGAGCAGTCGGGCGACGGGTCGGGTGGAGCCGCGGCGAGAGTCTGGGAAGATGGGGGCGACGATGATGTCGCCCCCAGGTCAGGGAACCAGCACGCACACCCGCATATCCCAAGGAGCGGACACATGCCCATCGCAACCCCCGAGGTCTACGCCGAGATGCTCGACCGGGCGAAGGCAGGGAAGTTCGCCTACCCGGCCATCAACGTGACGTCGACCCAGACCCTGCACGCTGCACTGCGCGGCTTCGCGGAGGCGGAGAGCGACGGCATCGTCCAGATCTCCACCGGCGGTGCGGAATTCCTGGGCGGCCAGCACAACAAGGACATGGTCACGGGCGCCGTCGCCCTGGCCGAGTTCGCGCACATCGTCGCCGCCAAGTACGACATCTCGGTCGCGCTGCACACCGACCACTGCCCGAAGGACAAGCTGGACGGCTACGTGCGTCCGCTGCTCGACATCTCCGCCGAGCGCGTCGCCCGCGGCGAGAACCCGCTGTTCCAGTCCCACATGTGGGACGGCTCGGCCGAGACCCTCGCCGACAACCTGGCCATCGGCCAGGAGCTGCTGGCCAAGGCCGCCGCCGCCAAGATCATCCTTGAGGTCGAGATCACCCCGACCGGCGGCGAGGAGGACGGCGTCTCGCACGAGATCAACGACGAGCTGTACACCACCGTCGACGACGCGCTGCGCACCGCCGAGGCACTCGGCCTGGGCGAGAAGGGCCGCTACCTGCTGGCCGCCTCCTTCGGCAACGTCCACGGCGTCTACAAGCCGGGCAACGTCGTGCTCCGCCCCGAGCTCCTGAAGGACCTCCAGGAGGGCGTCGCCGCCAAGTACGGCAAGCCCGCCGGCAGCCAGCCCTTCGACTTCGTCTTCCACGGCGGTTCCGGCTCCACCGAGCAGGAGATCGCCACCGCGCTGGAGAACGGCGTCGTGAAGATGAACCTCGACACCGACACCCAGTACGCCTTCACCCGCCCGATCGTGGACCACGTGTTCCGCAACTACGACGGTGTGCTGAAGGTCGACGGCGAGGTCGGCAACAAGAAGGTCTACGACCCGCGCAGCTGGGGCAAGTCCGCCGAGGCGGGCATGGCGAAGCGCGTCACGGAGGCCTGCGCCAACCTGCGTTCCACCGGCACCCGGCTGAAGTAGGCACGACCGGTACGAGGCGTGGCCGCGGGCCCGGTACCCCCTCGGGGTGCCGGGCCCGCGGTGTGTTTCCGGGAAGGTGTTCCCGGGGATCCGACGGGCCCGGGGTCCGACCGGTCCGGGGACCGTGTTCCGAATGAGTGTGTGTGAGGGAGTGCTGTGAGTTCCGGTGTGCGCCATGACTATGACTTCGACACCGTCGTCGACCGCAGGGGCACCTGGTGCGTCCAGTGGGACGGGGTCGCGGACCGTTTCGGGGTGGACGGGCTGCTGCCGTTCACCATCTCCGACATGGACTTCGAGACCGCCCCGGAGGTGCTGGGCGCGCTGCGGGACCGCATCGGCCACGGGGTGTTCGGCTACACGGACTGGCGGCTGGGCGACTTCCGCGCGGCGATAGCCCACTGGTACGCGACCCGGCACGGGACGGAGGTGGACACCGACCTGCTGGTGTACGGGCCCTCCGTGCTCAGCCAGCTCTCGCAACTGCTCCAGATGTGGTCGGCCGAGGGCGACGGCGTGGTCGTCCACACCCCCACGTACGACGGTTTCCGCAAGGCGGTCACCGGGCTCGGGCGGGAGCTGCGGGGCGTGCCGGTGGGGGACCGGGCCGCGCTGGAACGCGAACTGGCCCGCCCCGACAGCAAGGTCCTGGTCCTGTGCTCGCCGCACAACCCGACGGGCCGGGTGTGGACCGAGGACGAGCTGGGGGAGATGGCGTCGCTCGCCGCACGGCACGGGGTCGCGGTGATCAGCGACGAGATACACGCGGACTTCGTGCACGAGGGACATGTGCACGTGCCGTGGACGAGGGTCGCCGGCGAGGGCCGCTGGGCGCTGGTCACCTCCGCGTCGAAGGCGTTCAACTTCCCCGCGCTGACCGGTTCGTACGGGCTGATCGGCGATCCCGCCGACCGGGCGGAGTTCCTGCGCCGGATGGAGACTGCCGAGGGGCTCGCCTCCCCGGCGGTGCTGTCGCTGACCGCGCACATAGCCGCCTACCGGGAGGGCGGGGCGTGGCTGGACGCGGCCCGCGCCTACGCCGCGGAGAACCTGGCGATGATCGCGCGGCGGCTGGACGAGGCGCTCCCGGAGCTGGGCTGGGAGCCGCCGCAGGCCGGCTACCTGGCATGGATCGATCTGCGGCCCGCGGGCATCGACGGCGACGAGGAGTTGCAGCGGGTGCTGATCGAGCAGGAGAAGGTCGCGGTGATGCCGGGCGGGGTGTACGGGGCGGAGGGCTTCGTACGACTGAACGTGGGCTGTCCGCGGTCCAAGGCGGAGGCCGGGGTGGAGGCCCTGATCCGCGGCGTCCGCCGGGTGCGCGGGAGCGCGGAGCGGTGACGCGCCCATGGACGTGCCCGCGGATGCGCCCGTGAACGCGGCCTCGGACGTGCCCACGGACGTGTTCGGGGCCGCCCGTGACGGTGACGCCGCCGTGGTACGGGCCGCCCTGGAGGCCGGTACGGAGCCCGCCGCGACCGACGAGCACGGCTGGACCCTCCTGCACCGGGCCGCGATGGGGGCGGAGGCGGACCCGGTCCGTGCGGCCGCCCTCCTCGCGGTCCTGATCGACGCGGGGGCGCCCGTCGAGCACCGCGGCAGGGACGGGCGCACGGCCCTCCACCTCGCCGCCGAGTTCTCGCAGTCCCCCGAGGCGGTCGAACTGCTGCTGGCCCGGGGCGCGGACCCGGACGTCCGCGACGACCACGGGGTCCACGTCACCGTCAACGCCTGGGTCCCGGAGGTCGCCGCGCTCCTGGCGGACGCCGCCGGGGTCGAGCTCCCGGCACCGGACGGGGCGGACGCGCCGCGGGGGCGCAAGCCGTCGCGCACCGAGTGGCGTACGGCGCGGAAGCGGGTCGGGAAGGTCCTGGCGGGGCTGGAGGCGGCGGGGTTCGTGACGCTCGCCGACGCGGGCACCACCCAGTCGGACGGCTTCGAGGACTGCTCCGGGGCCGCCGCCGACCGGGGCCGCGGCCCCGGGGACCTCGTCGGGTTCTGCTACTACACGGGCCAGGACGCCGGGCGCGCCCGGGACACGGGTCTCCTCCTCCTGGCGTTCTGGGGCGCGCCGGACGGCAGTCCGCGGAAGATGGAACAGGCCGGTGAAATCGTCGTCCGGGCGTTCCGCGACGCCGGGTTCCACGTGGAGTGGAACGGCGACGGGGGCAGTCGCCCGTGCGTGACGCTGGTCGGCTGAACGCCGGACAGGGGAGCAGGGGGAAGGGAAGGGAGGCCGGGAAGGGGGCCGGGACAGGGGCCGGTTCTCCGATGGCCCTCCCGGCGCGGAGCGGCGATGCTGCTCGTATGCCCGACGCAGCAGGGACAGGAGCCATCCGGGTCGCCTCCGCCACCGGACGCCGGGTCGTCCTCACGACCGTCCTCGGGTCCAGCATGGCCATGCTGGACTCCACCGTCATCAACGTCGCCCTGCCCCGCATCGGCGAGGACCTCGGCACCGGCCTGGCCGCGCTCCAGTGGACCGTGAACGCCTACATGCTGACGCTCGCCGGACTGATCCTGCTCGGCGGCGCCCTCGGCGACCGGTACGGGCGGCGGCGGGTGTTCGTCGTCGGGGTGGTCTGGTTCGCCGCCGCGTCCGTGCTCTGCGGGCTCGCGCCGAACTCCGCCGTCCTGATCGCGTCCCGGGCCCTCCAGGGCGTCGGCGGAGCCCTGCTCACCCCCGGTTCGCTGGCCCTGATCCAGGCCAGTTTCCACCCCGACGACCGGGCCCGCGCGGTCGGCCTGTGGTCGGGGTTCGGCGGGGTCGGGGCGGCCGTCGGGCCGTTCGTCGGCGGCTGGCTCGTCGACGGGCCCGGCTGGCGCTGGGTGTTCCTGCTCAACGTGCCGATCGCCGCGGTCTGCGTGCCGGTGGCGCTGCGTCACGTACCGGAATCGCGGGACCCGGACGCCCACGGGCGGTTCGACGTGCTGGGGGCGGTGCTCGGCGCGGCGGCCCTTGCCCTGGTGACGTACGCGCTGATCGAGGCGCCGGGGCAGGGGGCGTCCGGCGCGGTGGTCGGGGCGGCCGTCGGCGGGGTCCTGCTCGGGGTGCTGTTCGTGCGGGTGGAGCGCGGGCGGGAGAACCCGATGCTGCCGTCGTCGGTGTTCGAGTCCCGGCAGTTCACCGCCGTCAACGTCATCACCCTCTGCGTGTACGCGGCGCTCGGCGGGTTCTTCTTCCTCTCCGCGATCCAGCTCCAGGTGGTCGCCGGGTACTCGGCGCTCGGCGCGGGCACGGCGCTGCTGCCGACGACCGTGCTGATGCTGCTCTTCTCGGCAGCCTCGGGAGAGCTGGGCCGGCGCATCGGGCCCCGGATCCCGCTCACCGTCGGCCCGCTGGTCGCCGCCGCCGGGATGCTGCTGATGACCCGGGTCGGGCCGGGGTCGGCCTCCGTCTCCGGCTACCTCACCGACGTGCTCCCCGCGGTCGCCCTGCTCGGCGTCGGACTCGTCACCCTGGTCGCGCCGCTCACCGCGACGGTCCTGGCCTCCGTGGACACCGCACGGGCCGGTCTCGCCAGCGGGATCAACAACGCGGCCGCCCGTGCCGCCGGTCTGATCGCGGTGGCCGCGCTGCCGCTGCTCACCGGCATGGGGCCGGAGGCGTACCGGGACGCCGACGAGTTCGCCGCGACCTTCCGCCGGGCCATGCCGATGTGCGCCGGGCTGCTCGTGCTGGGCGCGGTGATCGCCTGGGCGGCGGTGAGCGGGGCGCCGGTCCCGGCCGACGAGGAGGAACACGCACGGCCCGAGTGCACGGTGCACTGCGGCGTCACCGCCCCGCCGCTGGAACCCGAGCGGGAGGGGGCCGGGCGGGAAGGGGCCGAGCGGGGAGGGGCCGGGCGGGAAGGGGCCGAGCGGGGAGGGGCCGGGGATCCGCGCGCGGACGGGGACGGCGGGGACGGAGGGAGCGGCGGACACGGCGGGGACGGCAGGGGCGGCAGGGGCGGGGTGTGAACCGGTCGGTGTGCCGGGCCGTCACCGTGCCCGTACCACCGGCGCGGGCGGTGGTGCGAGCGGCGGCTCGGGCGCGTTGCCCGGCTACCCCCGGCGCACATGCGCCAGGCACACTTGAACCCATGTCGATCCACGAGAACCTGCTCGGGGGCCCGCCCCCGACCCACCTGCCCGACGACCCGGAGCCGCGCGAGCTGCTCGCGAGCGGCACGGCCCCCGCCGACGTCGCCGCGAAGTACCCGACCTCCTCCCTGGCCTGGGCACAGCTCGCCGACGAGGCGTTCGAGGGCGGTCGCGTCATCGAGTCGTACGCCTACGCCCGCACCGGCTACCACCGCGGCCTCGACGCGCTGCGCAGGGCCGGCTGGAAGGGCCACGGCCCCGTGCCGTTCGAGCACGAGCCGAACCGCGGCTTCCTGCGCGCCCTGCACGCCCTGGCGCGGGCCGCCCGGGAGATCGGCGAGCAGGACGAGTACGAGCGCTGCTCGACGTTCCTGCGCGACTCCTCGCCGACCGCCGCCGAGACCCTCGGCTAGCCGAACAAACCCGGGACGTACCCGTACGGGGGCGTGATCGCCCCAGGACGTACCCGTACGCACCCGTATGGTCAGGACCCCGCGACGTGCCTCCCGGAAGGGACGCGTCCGCGGGGTCCGCGTGCTTTTCGGGCTCCGTTTAGTATGCGAGCAGGGGACCGGAGCTCCATCACCTCACGGAAGGGGCGGACCGCTACCCGGAAGCTTGTGTCGAGGAGACAGCGATGTCGACGATCCACCCCGACCCCGAAGCCACCGGTGCGCAGACCCCGCACCTCGACTTCGCGGGAACGACCCCGTACGAGGACTACGTCCAGGCGGACGTCCTGACCCACCTCCAGCACCCTCTCTCCGATGATCCGGGCGAGATGGTCTTCCTGGTCACCACCCAGGTCATGGAGCTGTGGTTCACCGTCATCGTCCACGAATGGGAAACCGCCGCGCACGCCCTGCGCGGCGACCGGCTGACCGTCGCGCGCGACGCGCTCAAGCGGTCGGTGCGCGAACTGGAGGCGCTCAACGCCTCCTGGAACCCGCTCTCCCAGCTCACCCCCGGACAGTTCAACTCCTACCGGTCCGCCCTCGGCGAGGGTTCCGGTTTCCAGTCGGCGATGTACCGGCGGATGGAGTTCCTGCTCGGCGACAAGTCCGCGTCCATGCTCGTGCCGCACCGGGGCGCGCCCCGCGTCCACGCCGAGCTGGAGAAGGCGCTCGCCGAGCCGGGGCTGTACGACGAGACGCTCGCCCTGCTCGCCCGGCGCGGCCACGCCGTGCCGCGGTCCGTCCTCGACCGGGACCTGACGCAGAAGTACGAGCCGTCCCCCGAGGTCGAGGCCGTCTGGGCGGAGATATACGCCGACCCCGACCGGTACGAGGACCTGGTCCGGCTCGGCGAGGCGCTCACCGACGTCGGCGAGCTGGTCTGGCGCTGGCGCAACGACCACCTCGTCGCCACCCGGCGCGCGATGGGCTCGAAGACCGGCACCGGCGGTTCCGCCGGGGTCGCCTGGCTGGAGAAGCGGGCCACGAAGAACGTCTTCCCCGAGCTGTGGACGGCGCGCAGCCATGTCTGAGACCTCCACGACCACGTCCGAGGGACTCGCGGCGCCGTCCAAGGCGTCCGCGACTCCGTCCGGTGCGTCCGCGACCTCGCCCGAGGGGCTCGTCGCGCGCGCCGCGGAGCTCGACGCCGCCGACCCGCTCGCGGAACGGCGGAAGCTGTTCGCCCTCGACGACACCGTCTACCTCGACGGCAACTCGCTCGGTGCGCTGCCCGCGCACGTGCCCGCCCGGATGCAGGAGGTCCTCACCCGCGAGTGGGGCGAGCTGCGCATCCGGTCCTGGGACGAGAGCGGCTGGTGGACCGCGCCGGAACGGATCGGCGACCGGATCGCCCCGCTGGTCGGGGCCGCCGCCGGACAGATCGTCGTCGGCGACTCCACCAGCGTGAACGTCTTCAAGGCAGTCGTCGCCGCGACCCGGCTGGCGCCGGAGGGGCGCGACGAGATCCTGGTCGACGCGACGACGTTCCCGACGGACGGGTACATCGCCGCGTCCGCGGCCCGGATGACCGGCCACCGGCTCGTCCAGGTCGACCCCGCCGAGGTGCCCGGCGCGCTGGGCCCCCGTACCGCGGCCGTGCTGCTCAACCACGTCGACTACCGCACCGGCAGGCTCCACGACCTGCCCGGACTCACCGCCGCCGTGCGCGGGGCGGGCGCCGTCGCGGTCTGGGACCTGTGCCACAGCGCGGGCGCCCTGCCCGTGGGCCTCGACGAGCATGGCGTGGACCTGGCGGTCGGCTGCACGTACAAGTACCTGAACGGCGGCCCGGGTTCGCCCGCCTACCTGTACGTCGCCGAACGCCACCAGGGGGTCTTCGACTCGCCCCTGCCGGGGTGGACGTCGCACGCCGACCCGTTCGGCATGACCCCCGGCTACGCCCCGGCGGACGGTGCCGTACGGGGCCGGGTCGGCACCCCCGACATCCTGTCCATGCTGGCGCTGGAGGCGTCGCTGGACGTGTGGGACGGGGTGTCGATCGACGAGGTGCGGGCCAAGTCCCTGGCGCTGACGGACTTCTTCCTGGAGTGCGTCGCCGCATACGTGCCGGAGGGCCGGGTCACCTCGGTCACCCCGGCCGCGCACGCCGAACGCGGCAGCCAGGTCGCCCTGCGCTGCGCGGAGGCGGAGCGGGTGATGGGCGAGCTCATCTCCCGGGGCGTCGTCGGCGACCTGCGCCGGCCGGACGTGCTGCGGTTCGGGTTCACGCCGCTGTACGTCGGGTTCGCGGACGTGGCGCGGGCGGCGCGGGTGCTGGGCGAGGTGCTGGACGGGGTACCGGCGGAGCAGGGCTGAGATCTCGGGGGCGGGGGCGGGGCCGGGACGGCTCCCGGCCCCGCCCCGTGCTTTTCCGCCATGGCTCCCGCGGCACTCCCGCAGCTCTTCCCGCCGTGGTCCCGGTGGTTCTCCCGTTGTGGCCGCCGCGGCTCCTGCCGCTGCGGCTCCTCGGTCGGGACGGGGGCCGGCCGTGCTGGTACCGTCCCCGCAGATCAGGCCAGTGCACAGGACGGACGGTTGGAGCACCATGTCGGATTCTGCCGTTCCTGCCCCTGTTGCTTCTGTCTCTGCTTCTTCCTCTTCCTCTGTTTCTGATTCCGCTGGTTCCGCCGCGCGCGACCGGGAGGCGGCCGAGATCGAGTCGGCCTTCTCGCATCCGCCCGTGGCCCCCGACGCCTCCGCCGCCTACGGGGACCACCCCGACCAGCTGATCGACTTCTACGCCCCGCGCGACGGCCGGGCCGGTGCGCCGGTCGTGGTCGTCCTGCACGGCGGGGCGTGGCGGGCGCCGTACGACCGGCAGCACGTGTCGCCGTTCGCGGACTTCCTGGCCCGGCGCGGGTTCGCCGTGGCCAGCGTCGAGTACCGGCGCGGCGGGACGCCGGGGCCGGGGACGGACGGCCCGGTCGCGGGCCGCTGGCCGGACACCTTCGACGACGTCGCCGCCGCGATGGACGCGCTGCCCGGACTGCTGGCCCGGGAACTCCCGGAGGCCGACGCCCGGCGGATCGTCCTCACCGGGCACTCCGCCGGAGGGCACCTGGCCCTGTGGGCCGCCGCCCGCCACGTACTGCCCGGGGACTCGCCGTGGCGGCTGCCCGAGCCGCCGCCGCTGCGGGGCGTCGTGGCCCTCGCGCCGATCGCCGACTTCGCCGCCGCCGTGCGGCTGGACGTGTGCTCGGGAGCGGTCGGCCAGCTCCTGGGCCGCGCGGAGGACCACGAGGATCGGGCGCCGCTCGCCGACCCGGCCGTGCTGCTGCCCACCGGCATCGCGACCACCGTGGTGCAGGGCACCGCCGACCTGGACGTGCCGCAGGCGGTCTCGGAGGCGTTCGTCGACGCGGCGGCGAGGGCGGGCGAGACGGTGGGGCTGACCCTGCTGTCCGGTGTCGGCCACTTCCCCCTCATCGACCCGGCGGCGGACGCGTGCGCGGTCGTGGCGGAGGAACTCGCACAGCTGGCCTGGTGAGCGGGGGAGCACCGGCGGGCGGCGCGGCAGGGCGGCGCGGTACGGAGGCATCGCTGCACGGCGTCGCGGCGGCGCGGAGGAGCGTGTAGTACTTGCGACGGACGGCGCGGAATCCGTATCACTGCTGACGACCGGGCCGGAGGCCGCCGCCTACCGTGGTGGCGTGACCGAGACCAAGAGCAGAAGCCCGGAGTACCGGATGGCCGCGGGGGCGATGAGCGGCCTCCGGCAGGCCCTTTTCCATGATGCGTTCGCCTACCGTCCGATGCCGCCGCTGCGGACCGACGGGCCGATGGTCCGGCTGCTGCCGAAGCGGATGCAGCCGCGTGCGGTGTGGGCACCGCACGCGGTGGTGCTGCTGACCGCGGTCATGGCCTTCCTGCTGGGGATCGCCGGGTCGGACCACCCCATCGAGGAGATGGTCTCGGTGGTTCCGGCCGTCTGCGTCGCGATGACGCTGGTCAGGCCGGTCGGCGCGTTCTGGATGTCGTTCCTGACGACCCCGGCGACCGCGATACTCGGCGACCAGGGATGGCCATGGGCGGCGAGCACCTTCTTCGGGCACCTGGTCGTGCTGATCGTCGTCGCGGCCAGGACCCGGCCGCGCACCGCCGCCTGGATGTGGGTCCTCACCGCGCTCCTCGGCACGTTCATGGACAACCTGGCCGGGCATTCCACGTCGAGCACCGTGGGCATGGCCGTGGTCTCCGCGTTCGCCCTGCTCGTGGTCGCCATGGTGCAGATCCGGCGCGACGCCGAACGCGAGGTGACCGTGCAGCGCACCGTGACCGCCGTCGAACGCGACCGGCGCACGCTGCTGGAGGAGCGCACCACCATCGCCCGCGAGCTGCACGACGTGGTCGCGCACCACATGTCGGTCGTCGCGATCCAGGCCGAGGCCGCCCCGTACCGGGTGGAGAACCCGCCGCCCGAGCTGGAGCAGGCGTTCGTCACGATCCGGGAGAACGCCGTCGCCGCCCTCACCGAGCTGCGCCGGGTCCTCGGTGTCGTACGGGCCGAGGACTACCAGGCGCCGGACGCCCCGCAGCCCACCCTCGCCCAGCTCGACGGACTCCTCGCCAATGTGCGCGAGGCGGGGCTGGAGACGGAGAAGACGGTGACCGGCGCGGTGCGGGAGATGCCGCAGGGCGTCGAGCTGTCGGCGTACCGGATCATCCAGGAGGCCCTCAGCAACACGCTGCGGCACGCGCCGGGCGCCACCGCAGGGGTGGAGATCAGCTATGTGCTGGGCGGGCTCGGCCTGCGGATCGTCAACGGGCCGCCGACCGGTCCGGTGAAGCCCTCGCCGGGCGCCGGACACGGCATCACGGGGATGCGGGAGCGGGTCGCGATGCTGGACGGCGTCATGACGGCCGAGGCCACGGACGAGGGCGGTTACGAGATCACCGCGTTCATCCCCGTGCAGCCCGCCGAACCCCGGGACCGGGACCGGGACCGGGAACAGGACGGGACGCGCGGGTCCGGGCACGGGTCCGGGAGGACGAAGCTCACGAAGGACCCGGAGCAGGCGGAGCGCACGGAGCAGGCGGAACGCACATGAGCACCCCCACCGCCCCGCCCATCCGGGTGCTGATCGTCGACGACCAGATGATGGTCCGCGAGGGCTTCTCGGTGCTGCTCAACGCCATGCCGGGCATCGAGGTCGTCGGTGAGGCCGTCGACGGCAGGCAGGCCATCGCGCAGGTCGCGGCCCTGCGCCCCGACGTGGTCCTGATGGACATCCGCATGCCGGAACTCAACGGCATCGAGGCCACCCGCGAGATCGTGGCCGCCGACGCGGACGCCAAGGTGCTGGTGCTGACCACCTTCGACCTTGACGAGTACGTGTACCAGGCGCTGCGCGCCGGGGCGTCCGGCTTCCTCCTCAAGGACGCCTCCGCCCGCCAGCTCGCCGACGGGGTACGGGTGGTGGCCGCCGGTGAGGCGCTGCTCGCCCCGACCGTCACCAAGCGGCTGATCAACGAGTTCTCGAAGATCGCGGAGAGCCCGCGCCCGCCCGCCCTCGCCCGGGTCGGCGACCTCACCGAACGCGAGACGGAGGTGCTGGTGCTCATCGCACAGGGCCGGTCCAACGCCGAGATCGCCTCGCACCTGGTGGTCGCCGAGTCCACCATCAAGACGCACGTCAGCCGCATCCTGGTGAAACTGGGCCTGCGCGACCGCACCCAGGCTGCCGTCTTCGCGTACGAGGCCCGCCTGGTCACTCCCTCCTGAACCGGAGAACCGGAGAACCGGAGAACCGGAGGGACGGAGGGACGGAGGGACGGAGGGACGCGGGCGAGTACGACCCGGCCCGGCAGGCATGGCCCGGCCCGGGTGGAAGCCGGCCGGGCGCAGGCAGGCCCGGCCCGGTCCGGACAGGTACGGCCCGGCCCGGGTGGGTGCCGGGCGGGTGCGGGCGGGTGGTCGGCAGGGGCCGGGGCCGGTTAGCGTCCGACCATGCACCCGTCCTCCCCTTCTGCGGCCGATGCCCGCTTCGACCCCTGGTCCCCGGCCTTCGTCGCCGACCCGTACCCCGCCTACGCCGCTCTGCGGTCCGCCGGCCGGGTGCACCGTTTCGAGCCGACCGACCAGTGGCTCGTCCCGCACCACGCCGACGTGTCCGCGCTGCTGCGCGACCGTCGGCTGGGCCGCACGTACCTGCACCGCTTCACCCACGAGGAGTTCGGCCGCACCCCGCCGCCCGCCGAGCACGAGCCGTTCCACACCCTCAACGGGCAGGGGCTCCTCGACCTGGAGGCCCCCGACCACACCCGCATCCGGCGGCTGGTCTCCAAGGCGTTCACCCCGCGCACGGTCGAGCAGCTCGTCCCGACCGTGCGGCGGCTGGCCGCCGAACTGGTCGACTCCTTCGTCGAGGCGGGCGGCGGCGACCTGCTCACGGCCGTCGCCGAACCGCTGCCCGTGGCCGTCATCGCCGAGATGCTCGGCATCCCGGAGTCCGGCCGGGCCCCGCTGCGGCCCTGGTCCGCGGCGATCTGCGGGATGTTCGAACTGAACCCGTCCGACGAGACCGCGCGGGCCGCCGTCCGCGCCTCGCTCGACTTCTCCGCTTACCTGCGCGAACTGATCGAGGAGCGGCGCAAGAACCCCGGTACGGACCTGATCTCCGCGCTCATCGCCGCCCACGACGAGGGGGAGCGGCTGAGCGAGCAGGAGATGATCTCCACCTGCGTGCTCCTGCTGAACGCCGGTCACGAGGCGACCGTCAACACCACGGTGAACGGCTGGTGGACGCTGCTGCGCCACCCCGAGCAGCTGGCCGCCCTGCGCGCCGACCACGGGCTGCTGCCGACGGCGATCGAGGAGCTGATGCGGTACGACACCCCTCTGCAGATGTTCGAGCGCTGGGTCCTCGACGACATCGAGATCGACGGCACGGTCATTCCGCGCGGCTCGGAGGTCGCCCTGCTCTTCGGCTCCGCGAACCGGGACCCGGCCCGCTTCACCGACCCGGACACCCTCGACCTGGCCCGGCAGGACAACCCGCACATCACCTTCGGCGCGGGCATCCACTTCTGTCTGGGAGCCCCGCTGGCCCGCGTCGAACTCGCCGCCTCCTTCGGCGAACTGCTGCGCCGCGCCCCGGACATGCGGCTGGTGGCCGAACCGGAGTGGAACCCGGGTTACGTGATCAGGGGCCCGAAGGAACTCCGCGTGGAGCTGTGACGGGGCGGGGGAGGAGGGCTAGGGGCCGGGGACGGGGGAGGAAGGGCCGGGAAACCCCGCCCCGGCTCATGGCTCCGTCCCTCGTCCTCCCCGTCTCCCCGTGCCCTCCGTGCCTTCCCGCGCCCTCCGGCTCAGCACCCCGGGCCGCAGCTCAGGGGCGGGCCCTCCAGCACGTCGAAAGCGACCCCGAAACCGGCGAGTGCGGCAAGGACCGCCGCCGCCCCTAGCGCCTGCCGCCACTTGCGCCGGGCAAGGGCGAAGAGGGTGATCCCGGCCGCGACGCCACCGAACGTCATGACCGGGAGCCCGAACCAGAGCACGTTCCACTCCGACGTGCCCTCGAAGCCGCCGAAGATGCCGTGCCGTCCGTAGGGGGCCCAGGCGAGCATCCCGGCCGCCCCGCCCGCAGCGGCGGCCATGCACCCCACGGCCCCACGGATGGCTTCGTTCCGGTTCTCCGCGCGGCTTTGGCTCTCCATG
Source organism: Streptomyces sp. NPDC006435 (assembly GCF_040612315.1). Taxonomy (NCBI): domain Bacteria; kingdom Bacillati; phylum Actinomycetota; class Actinomycetes; order Kitasatosporales; family Streptomycetaceae; genus Streptomyces; species Streptomyces sp. NPDC006435. The sequence continues at coordinate 181,293 of NZ_JBEXPY010000006.1, read as the reverse complement.
AAGGAGGGGACGCGATCGATTCGCAGGAAGGTTCCCGTCCCCGCCTCGTCCGGAGCCCCACCCCGCCTCGTCCGGAGCCCCACCCCGCCACCTCGCAGCCTCGCAGCCCTGCCCAGAGCCCCGTCCGGAGCCCCGCCGCCCCGCCTCAGCTCAGCACGTCGCGCCGTCTCAGCGCGCCCAGGCCCGCCCCGGTCAGCACCACCGCGACGGCGGTGAGCGCGAACACCGGGCCCCACTCCATTCCCGTGCCCCCCGGCAGCTTGGGCAGGTGCGTGAACGGCGACACGTTCATCACCGCCTGCGGGACGTCGATGGCCGGGCCGAGCCACCCCAGCGCCAGGCAGATCCCGGCCACGCCCCAGGCCGCCGCTGCCGCCTTCGGGAGCACCCCGTACAGCAGGACCGTCACCCCGCCCAGCAGCCAGATCGCCGGGAGCTGGACCAGCGCCGCGCCCAGCACGGCCGGGAGGTCGTGTCCGTAACCGGCGGCCAGGCCGAGACCGCCGACCACCATGAGCAGGGCCGCGCCGCCGAACGCGATGACCAGATGACCGGCCGCCCACCCGATCCGGCCCACCCCGGCCGCCAGCACCGGTTCGGCGCGGCCGGTGGTCTCCTCGCCGTGCGGTCTCAGCGCCGACGCGACGATGTACAGCGCCGCGACCATCCCCAGCATCGAGACCATCGCGGCGAGGAACGCGTCGGTCAGACCGGCCTGGCCGCCCATCCGCTCGAAGATCTCCCTCGTCTTCTCGTTGTCCCCGACGAGATCGGCCGCCCCGCCGGTCAGCCCGCCGAAGACGGCCCCGACCGCGGCGAAGGACAGCGTCCACCCGATCAGCGCACCGCGCTGGAGCCGCAGCGCGAGGCCGAACGCCGTGGAGATCCGGCCCTCCGCGGGCCCCGGCCGGGTCGCCAGGAAGCTCATGCCGACATCCCGCCGCCCGGTCAGGGCGTACGCGACGGCGGCCTGGACCACGATCGCCGTCGCGACGACGAGCAGCACCCACCAGCGCTCGTCGGCGTAGGCGCGCACGTTCTCCGCCCAGCCGATGGGGGAGAGCCAGGTCAGCACGGACGAACCGTCGTCCGTCGCCGAGTCGCCCGCTGCCTTCAGTACGAACGCGGCACCGATCACCGCGGCCGTGAGCCCCTTCGCGAGCCGCGCGCTCTCGGTGAACTGCGCGGTGATCGCGGCGGTGCAGGCGAACAGCGCCCCGACCCCGGCGACCGCCAGGGCCAGCGCCACCGCCCCCGCGCCCCCCGCACCGGACCCGGCCATGCCCGCCACGATCACCAGCGCCAGCGCCGCGTCGGCGATCACCGCGGCGAGGAGCGCGGCGGTCAGCGGGGCGAGGCGCCCCACCATCGCGGAGGAGAGCATCTCCTGGCGGCCGGTCTCCTCTTCCTCCCGGGTGTGCCGGACGACGACGATCAGATTCATCACGGCCGCCAGCGCGGCGCCGAAGGCGACCATCCGCCAGCTGACGAGCCCGCCGACGGAGTCGTCGAAGACCGGCCCGTACATCGCCCGGAGCGAGCTGTTGCCGTTCATCGACGCGGCGAGCTCGGCACGTCGGCCGGCGGTGTCGTACAGCGAGGCGAGGGACTTCCCGACGGACGAGAAGGAGCCGCCGAGCACGAGCACCCAGATCGGCATGATGATCCGGTCGCGGCGCAGGGCGAGCCGCAGCAGCGTCCCCGTGCCGGCGAGCCGCCCGCTCCCGGGCCGGGTCCGGTGCCGGGCGTCGGCCGGGGACGTCATGGTCACGGCAGTCATCGCGCCGTCACCCCCGCACCCTCGTCGCCGCGGGCCGGGTCCGCCGAGTAGTGACGCAGGAACAGCTCCTCCAGCGTCGGCGGGGTGCTGGTCAGCGTCCGCACCCCCGACGCGGAGAGCGATCCGAGGACGGCGTCCAGCTTGTCCGTGTCGACCTGGAGCGTGACCCGCAGGCCCTGGACGTCGAGGTCGTGGACACCGGGCAGCTGCGCGAGCCCGTTCGGCGGGCCGGCCAGCTCGGCGCTGATGTTCGTGCGCGTCAGGTGGCGCATGTCCGCCAGCGAACCCGTCTCCACCGTCCGCCCCTGCCGGATGATGCTCACCCGGTCGCAGAGCGACTCGACCTCGCTGAGGATGTGGCTGGAGAGCAGGACCGTCCGCCCGCGCGCCCGCTCCTCGGCGACGCAGTCCTGGAAGACCTCCTCCATCAGCGGATCGAGACCGCTGGTCGGCTCGTCCAGGATCAGCAGGTCCACGTCGGAGGCGAACGCGGCGACGAGGGCGACCTTCTGACGGTTCCCCTTGGAGTACGTCCGGCCCTTCTTGGTCGGGTCCAGCTCGAACCGGTCGACGAGGTCGGCGCGCCGGGTCCGGTCGAGACCGCCGCGCAGCCGCCCGTACAGGTCGATGACCTCGCCCCCGGAGAGATTGCGCCACAGCGTGACGTCACCCGGGACGTACGCCACTCTCCGGTGCAGCTCGACCGCGTCGGCCCACGGGTCGCGGCCGAGGAGCTGGGCAGCGCCCGAGTCCGCCCGCAGCAGGCCCAGCAGCACCCGGATGGTGGTGGACTTCCCCGACCCGTTGGGCCCGAGGAAGCCATGGACCTCGCCGGTCTCGACCGCGAGGTCGAGACCGTCCAGCGCGTGTGTCCGACCGAACGACTTGTGCAGTCCGGCCACCGTGATTGCCTTCGTCATGTTTTGAACGTACGCTACTTTCATAAATTTGTGAAGTTAAGGAAGCGTATAAAGTTGGGGGCGCGGCGGAGGCCGGGGAAACAGGGGAGACGATCGGACGATGACCAGCGAGACCGAGCAGGACGTGCGCTCCGGGCGTGACGCGGAGGCCGTGTCGCGGTTCGTGGAGCGGTTCGCGTCCGAGATGACCGAGGCCGGGATGCAGCGGATGGCGGCCCGGGTGTTCGCCGCGCTCCTCGCGGACGACGACGGTTCCATGACCTCCGCCGAGCTCGCCATGGCACTGCAGATCAGCCCGGCGGCCGTGTCCGGCGCGATCAGCTACCTCACGCAGGTCAGCATGGTCGGCCGGGAGCGCGATCCGGGCTCGCGCCGCGACCGCTACCGAGTGCACGACGAGGTCTGGTACACCACCTTCGCCAGCCGCGACCAGGTGCTGACCCGTTGGGAGAACGCGCTCAGGGAAGGAGTCCGTACCCTGGGCGAGGACACCCCGGCCGGTGCCCGCCTCGCCGAGACGGTGGCGTTCTTCGAGTTCCTGCAGGCGGAGCTGAGCGGGATGATGGACCGCTGGCGCGAGCACCGCAAGACGCTCGACCTCCCGGCCCGCGACAGCCTCCCCCAGGCCTGACACCGACACCGACACCGGCACCGGCACCGGCACCGGGCCCGAAGCCCTGACACCGGGCCCGATCCCGAAGCCGGCCCCCGACGTCCGATCCCGAAGCCTGCCCCCGAGGCCCGGCCCCGAGCCCGGAACCCGAAGCCCTGACACCGGGCCCGATCCCGAAGCCCGGCCCCGGGTGCGCGGACGAAGTCAGGGGTCGGGGCCGCCCGAACGGCCGCACCGGTCGCCCCGCGCCCGATTCCGCTCCAATGGCCGAAGCGGGAACGGGACCGGGCGGGAACGGGGCCGGGCCGAAGCGGGGACGGGACCGGGGCGGCCGGAGGGGCTACCCCTCGCTCGCGGGCGGCAGCATCAGCCCCCAGGCCCCCGCCCGTACCGTCCAGGTCCTCGTCCGGACCGGGCCTCCCAGCTGTATGTCCGCCCGGTAGCGGAAGTCCGCGCCCGAGACCGTGACCGCCTTCGCCTCCGCCGTCACCGGGGCGGTGGCCGGGGGACGGACCACCACCTCGGCGAGGCCGCCCCCGCAGCCCCGCGAGGTCACGGTCACCGATTCGACCGGATGGTCCAGGTCGTTCAGCAGCACCCCGTCGGCCTCGACCCGCAGCCGGTGCGTGGGCGTCGGCCCGGCGGGCGTCGGCGGGGTGGGGCGAACCAGGGTGCGGACCAGGGAGCGGCAGGTGTCCCAGACCGCCGTGGCCCCCGTCCGGGCCGCCGCCGCGCCCGGCAGCGCGCCCAGGGCCGGGATGTGCAGCGCGCCCAGGACCACGCCGTCGCTGTCGTCGACCAGCAGGTCGAGCCTGCGTGCGGCACCGTCCAGCGCGGTGCGCGCCGCCGCCACCGCGCCCCGGGGCACACCGAGCGAATGGGCGAGTTCCAGCGCGGCCGCGGCGCCGACCGGGATCAGCGCGAGGGCGTTCTCGGCCGGCTCCCGCTCCCGGTGCAGCTGGATCACCGCCCGCCGCAGCGCCCGGTCGTCGCCGACCACCACCGGCCGCCGACTGCCCCGGCGGGCCAGGGCCCGGGCGAATTCCTCGGGCCCGTCCGGCAGGCAGATCTTGGCGTGCGAACCGGCGCTCAGCACGTCCTTCGCGATACGGACGGATTCGCCGTCGGTCCGGCGGGCGACCGGGTCGATGACCACCAGCAGCTGGTGTGCACCGTCGCCGGGGGGCTGGGCAGCCGACACCTCGGTCCTTCCTCGGGTAGCATCTTGGTGCAAGAGCCCCTTGCGCTATTGCGCCAGGGGCTTCGTCTATTCCGGGGCACCCGGTTCGACGGTTCAGGCCTTGTCGTACATCGTCGTACGGCATGTACGACGTTTACGTACGCCCCCTGACCTTGGACATGCCCCGCCCGGAAGGGGTGTACGCCTGTGCCCGCACTTGTGCTGCTCGGTGCTCAGTGGGGTGACGAGGGCAAGGGAAAGGCCACCGACCTCCTCGGTGGATCCGTGGACTATGTGGTGCGCTACCAGGGCGGCAACAACGCCGGTCACACGGTGGTCGTCGGAGACCAGAAGTACGCACTGCATCTCCTCCCCTCCGGAATCCTTTCGCCGGGGTGTACCCCGGTCATCGGAAACGGTGTCGTCGTCGACCCGGCCGTCCTGCTCTCCGAGCTGAGTGGGCTGAACGAGCGTGGCGTGGACACGTCCAAGCTGCTGATCAGCGGTAACGCCCATTTGATCACCCCGTACAACGTCACCGTCGACAAGGTGACGGAACGGTTCCTCGGGAAGCGCAAGATCGGCACGACCGGTCGCGGCATCGGCCCGACGTACGCCGACAAGATCAACCGCGTGGGCATCCGCGTCCAGGACCTCTACGACGAGTCGATCCTGGCGCAGAAGGTCGAGGCGGCCCTGGAGCAGAAGAACCAGCTCCTCGCCAAGGTCTTCAACCGCCGGGCGATCGAGGCCGACAAGATCGTCGAGGAGATGCTCCAGTACGCGGAGCAGATCAAGCCGTACGTCGCCGACACGACGCTCGTCCTGAACAACGCCATCGACGAGGGCAAGGTCGTCCTCTTCGAGGGCGGACAGGGCACGCTGCTCGACGTGGACCACGGCACGTACCCCTTCGTCACCTCCTCGAACCCGACCGCGGGCGGTGCCTGCACCGGTGCCGGTGTGGGTCCGACGAAGATCACCCGGGTCATCGGCATCCTCAAGGCGTACACCACCCGCGTCGGCGCCGGTCCGTTCCCGACGGAGCTGTTCGACGAGGACGGCGAGGCGCTGCGCCGGATCGGCGGCGAGCGCGGTGTCACCACCGGCCGCGACCGCCGCTGCGGCTGGTTCGACGCGGTGATCGCGCGGTACGCGACCCGGGTCAACGGTCTCACCGACTTCTTCCTCACCAAGCTGGACGTGCTGACCGGCTGGGAGCAGATCCCGGTGTGCGTCGCGTACGAGATCGACGGCAAGCGCGTCGAGGAACTCCCGTACAGCCAGACCGACTTCCACCACGCGAAGCCGGTCTACGAGATGCTGCCGGGCTGGTCCGAGGACATCACGAAGGCCAAGACCTTCGGTGACCTGCCGAAGAACGCGCAGGCGTACGTGAAGGCGCTGGAGGACATGTCCGGCGCCCCGATCTCCGCGATCGGCGTCGGCCCCGGCCGCACCGAGACCATCGAGATCAACTCCTTCATCTAGGGGACGGACTCCCCGGGGGACGGACTTCTCCGGGGGTACGGAACCGAACGTGGGGTGGGCCGGGACGCGCAGTCCCGGCCCACCCCACGTCTCGTTCGTAACCGGGGAGACCGTGGCCGGGGAGCTTCCGTCCGTTGGTCCATACCTTGACAGGTCCAGACCAATGCGGCTTGAGTGGCGGGACGTTCCGACGGCCCGCTGAGGTGTTCGGCGTGCCCTTCCGAAGGAGTGAGCAGCGCTGAAACGCATCAAGGGCCTTCTGTCCGTGCTGGGTGCCGTCCTCGCGACGGCCGTGTTCCTCCCCGCCCCCGCCGCGTCCGCCGCGACCCCGGCCCCGGCCGCCTCCGGGGCCATCCGGTGCGCGCCCCTCTGGAACCCCTCCACGGCCTACTCGGCGGGCGGCACCGTCTCGCACCACGGCCGCAACTGGACGGCCAGGTGGTGGACCCTGAACGAGAATCCGGGCGCCACGGGCGCCTGGGACGACCGGGGCGCCTGCACGGGCGGGGTCTCCGACTTCGTCGTCGGCGAGGCGCAGTTCGACGAGATCTTCCCGGACCGCGACCCCTTCTACACGTACCAGGGCCTGATCGACGCCCTGAACGCCTACCCGGGCTTCGCGAACACCGGAACGCCGGCCACGCGGGCCCGGGAGGCGGCGGCCTTCCTGACCCACGCCGACTTCGAGTCGGTCGGGCTGCGGTACGTGAAGGAGATCAACGAGGCCAACTACTGGCGCAAGTGCGACTACGGCAGGCCGTACGGCTGCCCGGCCGGGCGGACCGCGTACTACGGGCGCGGCCCGATCATGTTCAGCTGGAACTTCAACTACAAGACCGCCGGTGACGCCCTCGGCCTCGACCTCCTCCACAACCCCTGGCTGGTCGAGCAGGATCCGTCCGTCGCCTGGCGGACGGCGCTCTGGTACTGGAACACCCAGAACGGCCCCGGCACGATGACCTCGCACGAGGCGATGGTCGGCGGTGCGGGCTTCGGCGAGACGATCCGTTCGCTCAACGGCGCCCTGGAGTGCGACGGCGGCAATCCCGAATCGGTCGCGGCCCGGGTCGCCAAGTACGAGCGGATCACCGGCGTCCTCGGTGTGGCGCCGGGTTCCCGGCTGGGCTGCTGACCTGCTGACTCTTCCTCAGCAGGCGGTGTTGAAAGGGGAGTTCGCGAACCCGTCCCGTCGCCCGGGGTGCGGCGTGCGGCGGTTTCGGAAGAATATTCGGGGCTGGTCTAGACCTTGACAGGTCCAGACCATCGACGCTTGAGTGACGGTCAACCACCCCCCATGGCGGCGCACCGCCCAGCCCGGTGCGCCGCACCGAAGGAGTGATCACATGGTCAGGCGTGTCATGGGTCTGCTGGCCGCGCTCGGTGCGCTCGTCGCGATGCTCGTCGTCCTTCCCGCCTCCACCGCCGCCGCGGCGGAGTGCGCGGCCCCCTGGAACTCCTCGTCCGTCTACACGGGCGGCAAGTCGGCCTCCCACAACGGCCACAACTGGACCGCCAAGTGGTGGACCCAGAACGAGACCCCCGGCAGCTCCGACGTCTGGGCGGACCAGGGCAGTTGCGGTGGCGGCGGTACGGACCCGGGCGAGCCGAACCCGTCCGGCTTCGTCGTCAGCGAGGCCCAGTTCAACCAGATGTTCCCGAACCGGAATTCCTTCTACACGTACCAGGGCCTGACCGATGCCCTGAGCGCCTACCCGGGCTTCGCGAACACCGGCAGCGACACCGTCAAGCGCCAGGAGGCGGCGGCGTTCCTCGCCAACGTCAGCCACGAGACGGGCGGCCTGGTGTACGTGGTCGAGCAGAACACCTCCAACTACCCGCACTACTGCGACAGCAGCCAGCCGTACGGCTGCCCGGCCGGTCAGGCCGCGTACTACGGGCGCGGTCCGATCCAGCTCAGCTGGAACTTCAACTACAAGGCCGCCGGTGACGCGCTCGGCATCGACCTGCTGGGCAACCCGTACCTGGTCGAGCAGAACGCCTCGATCGCCTGGCAGACCGGCCTCTGGTACTGGAACACGCAGAACGGCCCCGGCACCATGACGGCCCACCAGGCCATGGTGAACGGCGCCGGCTTCGGCGAGACCATCCGCTCGATCAACGGCACCCTGGAGTGCAACGGCGGCAACCCTGCCCAGGTCCAGAGCCGCATCGACCGCTACAAGGCGTTCACTGCCATCCTCGGCACCACCCCCGGCTCCAACCTGAGCTGCTGACCGGCCCCTGCCGGACTCGGCCGATCCCGCCGATCCCGCCCGAGCCGCTGACCCGGCTGACCGCACCGGCCGTCCCGACGCACGTCGTCGGGGCGGCCGGTGCGGTCAGCCGGGCCGTTCACCCGGCCGTTCCGGCCTCCTCCGCCAGGTCCAGGGCGCGGAAGGCCAGCCACAGGTCGTAGCGGGCGCTCGGTGCCTGGAGCAGGGAGCGCCCGAGCGCCGATTCGAGCCGGGTGAGCCGCTTGCGGACCCCCGGTACGGAGATGCCCAGCGCGTCCGCGGTCGCGGCCGTCCGGGCCTCGCACTCCAGCCAGGTGCGGAGCGTCTCGCGCGGATCGGCGGTGCCCTTGGAACCGTCGGGACCGGTCAGCGGACGCAGCTGCCGGTCCGCCCATTCCCGCATGGCCGTGGTGCGCAGGATGTCGTCCAGGCGATGGGGCGCCGGGGATTCCGGCTCGTCGGCGGAGGCCGCCGGGGGAGCGGTGGGAGTGGCGTGGACGCGCAGGGCCAGGTCGAGGGCGGCCTGGTCGCCGACCCGGTTCAGATCGAGTCCGAGCAGTTCGCCGATCAGCCGGAGCCGGGCGGCCAGGGTGTTGCGGTGGATCTTCAGGTGCTGGGTCGCGTGCGAGGAGAACGCGAGCCAGGAGGCGAGGGTCGCCGCGAGTTCCTGGCTGCCCGGGTCGTGGCTGCGCCGCGGTACGTGGGTGAGCAACGGGTTCAGCAGGGCCTTCGCCCAACGGGCCCCGGCCTCCCCGACGACCAGGGCGGGCTCCTGCGCCGAGCCGAAGCGGGCGTGCCGGGCGGGCAGCCCGCGGGCCACGGCCAGTGCGTGGAACGCCTGCCGGTACCCGGTCGCGGTGTCGGACAGCGGTACGTCCTCGCTGGCCCCGACCACGCACTCGGCCACCGCGTCGGCGATCCGGGTGCCCAGCCACTGTTCGGCCCCGGCCCCCTTCCCGCCCGTGCCATCGCCCGTGCCCGTGCCACCGTCCGCGCCGGTGCCATCGCCCGTGCCCGCGTCCGCGTCCGCCGGTACGACGAGGATCACGTGGCGCGAATACACCGGGCACCGCACGATCCAGGACCGGCCGCCGGACAGCCTCGTGCAGATCCGCATCACCTCGTCCCGGCCGCCGACCGGGCACTCCACGACGTACACCCGGACGGGATCGGGCAACGTGGGCCTCAACGCCCCCGCCACCTGGTGCGCGATGGACAGTTGACCGGTCATCAGCAGGTGCAGCACCGCCTCCCGGCCCCGGGACTCCGCGAGGTCGACACGCCGCCGTCTGCGTTCCACCGACTCCGCCGCCCAGCACATGGTCAGCGGCATCGCCACATCGGCGAGCAGGATGAGGAGCCCTTCGGGCAACGGGCGCGGCGCGACCACGACCAGGGTCGGGGCGGCGGAGTCCGGCGGCCCGTCCAGCGGGAACAGCAGCACGGCGTGCGCTCCCCGGTCGAACGAGAAGGAGTGCGCGTCGAGCCCCGTCACCTCCCGCACGCACTCGCCCGCCAGCGCGGCGGCCTCGGCGCCCATGCCGTCCGTGCCCCGGACCACGCCGTGCAGGACGGTGCCGTCGCCGTCGAGCAGCCCGGCCCAGCCCGCGGCCCGGCCGGACACCCAGCGCAGGAGTTCCCGGGACCCGCCCGACCGGGCCAGCCGGTACATCCGCAGTACGTCCTCGGCCCGTTCCCGCGCGCGCACGCATCCTCCGCTTCCACCGAAAAACCGGAGTGCAGAGTACCGGTTTGACTGTGCGGGTTGTTACCCGAGACGGCTCACGCAGTGCGAAGTGAAGCTTTTGGGCTTCCGGGGCAGCGCCTAGAGTCTCGAACACGGTTGCGGAAGCCCCTGGGGGAGAGCGTTACGGGGGCATGGGGGGCGACGGCGGCAGCTCACGGGGGTGGCTGTTGCCGTCGTCCGCAACCGTCGTCCTGCCGCTGTGCCGAGCGGAGGTGCGGTCAGCCGTCCTTCGTGTACGTGAGCTTCTCGCCGCTCTCGGTGTTCTCGCGGCGCAGGGTGCCGTCCGGGAGCAGGGTGAGTGTGGTGGCCTTGCCCGCGGTGCAGGACGTCATGGGTTCGCCCACGGTGACCGTGGAGGGGCCGACCTCGACGGGGCCGCCCGGAGCCGGCTCGGAGACCAACTCGGCCTGGAAGACGCAGTGGTAGGAGTCGCCGGTGTCGAGCGGGCCGTCCGCGGTGAGGCTGAGGACGGTGTCGCCGACCTCGCCCTGCTGGATGACGAGCTTGCGGGTGGAGCGTCCCGTGGCGTTGTCGATCGAGCTCGACCAGGAGCCGAGGTAGCCGGACGGGATGGGACCGTCGCCGTTCTCCACGTCGCCGGTGGGGGTGGGGACCGCGGTGGACGGACCGTCGGAGCCGGGGGAGCGCGACGAGGTGCCGGTGGGGGACGGAGAACCGGTGGGGGACGCCTTGGTCCCCTTCCCCTTGTCGTTCATGAGGGCGTAGACGGAACCGCCCGCGCCTATGGCGACCAGCACGGCGACGAGGATGAGGGCCACGGTCGAGCCCCGGCCCCGGCGTTCCGGTTCGGGAGCGGTCTGCGGGGCGGTGGCGGGGTGCTGCGGACCGAACGGGGGCGTCCCGTTCGGGGGCACGGCGCCGAAACCATACTGCTGCTGAGGCGGCGAGGACTGCGGGTAGCCGTACCCGGGGCCCGACTGCTGGGGCTGCGGATGGCCGTACGCGGGGCCGAAGCCCTGGCCCGGGTGCGGCTGGGCGGGCTGCTGCGGGTAGCCGTACGCGGGGGAGTGGGCCGGTGCGGGCGAGGCGGGGGGCGGGGCCGGGACCCCGGGCGCCGTGGGAAACGCGTGAACCGGGCGGTCCGCGGGAGACGCGGGAGAAGCAGGAGGGACGGGGGCGGTGGACGGTGTCGGGGGCGCGGCTGCCGCAGTGGCGGCAGCGGCGGCGGCCGGGGGCGCCTTGTCCAGTACGGGCCCGGGTCCGGGCGTGCCCTCGGGGTCCGCGGGGTCCTCGGGCTCCGCGGGGTCCTCGTAGTCCAGCAACCCGACGGCGTGGCGCCCGAGTTGGGCGATGAGTGCGCCGGGGAGCCAGGGTTCGGCGGTGTCGCCGTCGGCCAGGCGGTCCAGGATCGCGTCCGTCGTGGGACGGGCGGCCGGGTCCTTGTGCAGGCAGTCCCTGATCAGCTCGACGAGGTCCACGGGAACGCCGGTCAGGTCCGGGTCCTCCTGCGCGATCCGGAACATCTGGGCGTGCGCGCCGCTGTCGGAGGCGCCGAAGGGGAGCCGGCCGGTCGAGGCGTACGCCAGTACCGAGCCGAGACAGAAGATGTCGCACGCCGGGGTGACCCGTTCGCCCCGCACCTGCTCGGGCGCCATGAAACCGGGTGAGCCGATCAGGGCCCCGGTGCGGGTGACGCCGCCGTCGGTGACGGTGTGCAGGGCCCTGGCTATGCCGAAGTCGATGACGCGCGGCCCGTCGATCGTCAGCAGGACGTTGGAGGGCTTGAGGTCCCGGTGGACGATCCCGGCGGCGTGGATGTCCTGGAGGGCGTGCGCGAGGCCCGCGCCCAGGATGTGGACCGAGCGCTCGGGCAGGGGGCCGTACGCGTCGGACGGGATGCCCGGTGCGGGGCGGGACCGGCCGGTGACGGTGGCGTGGAGGGACGGCCCGGCGACGTAACCGGTCGCGACCCAGGGCACGTCCGCCTCCGTGTCCGCGTCCAGCACGGGGGCGGTCCAGGCGGAGCCGACCTGGCGGGCGGCCCGCACCTCGTGGCGGAACCGGTCGCGGAACTCCTGCCGGGCGGCCAGCTCGGGGCGGACGAGCTTCACCGCGACCGTGCGGCCGTTCGCCGACCTGGCGAGGAACACCTGCCCCATGCCGCCTTCGCCGAGCCGGGCGAGCAGTCGGTACGCACCGATGGCGCGCGGATCCTGTGGCGTCAGGCTCTGCATGGCGCTGGACGTCCTTCCCCCGGGGTCGAGCTGGTCTGAGCGGATGCCTGGCATGGCTCGCTCGATCATAGGGACCCACGCACGGCGCGGGCGGGACGGTTGCGGAGCGCGACTCCGTCCCGAAGCGTGTCCGGGACAGGTCCGGGACAACTTCCGCTGTTCTGGACCGAGTTGTTCCGCCCTATGGTCCGTCGACATGGACACCACACGGAGAACGATTCTGCGGGGGATGGCGGCGGCTCCGGTCGTCGCGGCGACGAGCGGGCTGCTGGTGCCGGGAGAGGCGGCGGCAGTGTCGGACGGGGTGACGGCGACGCCTGCCGAGCGCCCGATGGGCCTCACGTACGACGCGGCGCACTCCGCGCTGCTGGAGGAGTCGATCAGGGGGCTCCACGACAAGGAGAAGCTGGGCCGGATCGACGTGGCCGGCGTGCTGAGGGGGAAGCCGCAGCACGAGGGGCGGAACGGGGTTCTCCCTGGCTTGTGGCCCCGGTCGACGAGACGGCCCGACCGGGCGTTCCGGTGGAGCGGGAACGACAGGATCGCCAAGAGCCCGGAGTGGTGGCCCCAGGGCATCTCCACCGTCTATGACGCCACCGAGCAGCGGGGCCGGGACATCCTGCTGGTCTCCTGGTACCACGGGGTGGAGGACCACTCGGCGAACCGCGGCGGTCGCATAGCGATTATCGACCTGAGGGGGCGCACGCCGAAGTACTGGTACGCCCTGCTGGTGCTGCCGACCCGGAAGGCGGGCGGCCACAGCTTCGAGCCGCTGTACGGCCTGCACGCCGGGGGCCTGGCCTGGTACGGGACCAAGCTGTACGTCACCGAGAGCCGCACGGGTGCGCTCTACGTGTTCGACACCGCCGACATGTTCCCGATCAAGGGGGATGGGGCGAATCTCTGCGGCAAGGGCCCCGGAGGGGTCTTCCACGCGTTCGGGGCGCCGTACGCGATGCCGCTCAGGCGCGTCTACCGGGTGGACGCGCAGGGGCGGAAGCGGCTCAAGTTCTCCCAGGTATCGGTCGACCGGGACCCGGACCGCCCGTACCGGTCGCTCGTCGTGAACGAGTGGGAACCCGGCAAGGACCACGCGATCGTGGCCCGCTGGGACATCGGCCACAACAGCCCGTACCCGCGCATGGAGCCGGGCGCGGCGAGCGCGGTCTCGTCGGCCGTGTACCGCGTCGAGCGCGGGTCGAATCCGAAGAAGTCGGGGCTGCCGCAGGGGTACGGGATGCAGGGGGCGGTGAGTATCAGGGGCAGGCTCTACCTGTCGGTCAGCAGGGGGGAGCGGAACGGGTACTACAGCGGTGTGCGGCTCGATTCCAGGGGGGTCGGCACGGCGCGGAAGCTGTGGGAGCTGCCGAGGACGCCCGAGGACCTGAGCTACCAGGGGATCACCCGGAACACCGGACGGGTGTGGGGTCTCACCGAGGGCAGGGGGCAGCGCTTCGTGTTCGGGATGAGGGTGTCCCGGTAGCCCCGGTAGCCCCGGTAGCCCCGGTAGCCCCGGTAGCCCCGGTGGCCCCGGCGGTCACCCGGTCAGCCTCGGGTCTTTGGGCGGGGCGGCCTGCGGTTCGGCGAGGGTCTCCATGGCGGCGGACAGCCGTTCCAGGACCCGTACGGTCTCCGCGAACCGTTCCTCGCCCAGCTCGGCGGCGAGCCGGGCGGCGAGGTCGGCGTGGCCGGGGTCGATGCGCCGGACCGCGGCCCGCCCCTCGTCGGTGGGGCGCAGCAGCTTGGCGCGGCGGTGGGCGGGGTTGGGCACGTACTCGGCGAGGCCCTTGCCGACCAGCAGATCGGCGACGCGCTGCACGCTCTGCCGGGTGATGCCCATGGCGCGGGCGATCCCGGAGACGGGCAGGGGCTCGCGGAGCACGGCCCCGAGGACCTGCCACCAGGAGGCGGTGAGCCCGGCGGGCCCGGCCAACTGCTCGGAGACCGTGAGGAACTGGCCGTTCAGCCGGAAGACGCCGAGCGCGGTACGGCTCAGCAGCTCCTGGGCCGAGGGGACCCGGGGCGAGGACTCCCGCTCCGCCGGCTCCGGGCCCCGGTCCGTCGCTTCCCGGTCCACTGATTCCCGGCTCATGAGGCGGCGTTCAGGGTCTCGTAGGCGGTCGCGTCCGAGTCGTGGAACAGCCGGTACCAGGCGTCGAGCTTCTCGCCCCCGTACACGCCGAGCCGGGCGAGGACCTCGCGGGCGAACGCGACGGGCTCGGTCGGGCCGGCCGTGATGAGGTCGCCGTCGGTCACCGCGTCCGTCTCGACGTACCGCTCGCCCCCCTCGTACCCCGTGGCCGCGAGGTAGAAGGAGACCGCGCTCGTGTGCGCGCGGTCGTCGAGCAGTCCCTCGCGGGCCAGGCCCGCCGTCGCGCCGCAGATCGCGGCGACCGGCACCCCGGCGTCCAGGAAGCCGCGCGCCGTACGGGCGAAGGGGGCGAGCGAGTCGCCGGAGTCCCAGAGGCCGGCGCCGGGAAGCACCAGGAGCGCGCTGTCCCCGGGGCGCAGGTCCGCGAGCGCGAGATCGGGCAGGACGCGCATCCCGCCCATGGTGGTGACGGGATCGGTGGTGGGGCCGACCGTCCGCACGGTGAAGCCCGCCCGGGCGAGATGGGCGGTGGTGTGCCCCGTCTCCCAGTCGGCAAGGGTGTCGTACACGGCCAGGTGCACGGACCCGCGGGTGTCGTTCATGACGCCTCCTCCGGTGGACGCCCCGGCGGCACGGACCAGGTGCCGGCCGTCGTGAGCTGATGACAGCATGCTGTCAATTCGGCAGTGTGCTGTCAACCAATCGAGCGGTGCGGGGGAGGGCGCACGGGCGGGGTGCCCCTCGGAGTGCCGCCGGACCCCCGACACCCTGCCGACCCGGAAGGCCCCCACGTCATACAAGGTGGCCATGTCCGGCCGCTCCCCGCGCGACCTACGCTCGCCGCATGACCCCTCATGCCCCTCATGTCGACCCCGCCGCCGGCGCGGCCGTGAAGGCCGCCGACCGTGCGCACGTGTTCCACTCCTGGTCCGCCCAGGGCCTGATCGACCCGCTCGCCGTCGCCGGCGCCGAGGGGTCGTACTTCTGGGACTACGACGGCAACCGCTACCTGGACTTCACCAGCGGCCTCGTCTACACCAACATCGGCTACCAGCACCCCACCGTCGTCGCCGCGATCCAGGAGCAGGCGGGCAAGCTCGCCACCTTCGCCCCCGCGTTCGCGATCGAGGCACGGTCCGAGGCCGCCCGCCTCATCGCCGAGCGCACCCCCGGCGACCTGGACAAGATCTTCTTCACCAACGGCGGTGCCGAGGCCGTCGAGAACGCCGTCCGCATGGCCCGGCTGCACACCGGCCGCACGAAGGTGCTCTCCGCCTACCGCTCCTACCACGGCGCCACCTCCACCGCGATCAACCTGACCGGCGACCCGCGCCGCTGGCCGTCCGACAACGGCTCGGCGGGCGTCGTCCGCTTCTGGGCGCCGTTCCTCTACCGCTCGCCGTTCCACGCCCGGACCGAGGAGGAGGAGTGCGCCCGCGCGCTCCAGCACCTGGAGGACACCCTCGCCTTCGAGGGCGTCGCCAACGTCGCCGCGATCATCCTGGAGACCATCCCCGGCACGGCGGGCATCATGACGCCGCCGCCCGGCTACCTCGCGGGCGTGCGCGAGATCTGCGACCGGTACGGCATCGTCTTCATCCTCGACGAGGTGATGGCCGGATTCGGCCGTACCGGCAAGTGGTTCGCCGCCGACCACTTCGACGTGGTGCCGGACCTGATGACCTTCGCCAAGGGCGTCAACTCCGGTTACGTGCCGCTCGGCGGCGTCGCGATCTCGGCCGAGATCGCCGCGACGTTCGACACCCGCCCCTACCCGGGCGGACTGACCTACTCCGGCCACCCGCTGGCCTGCGCGGCGGCCGTCGCCACCATCCACGTGATGGAGGACGAGAAGGTCATCGAGAACGCCGCCCGCATCGGCGAGACGGTTCTCGGCCCCGGCCTGCGCGAACTCGCCGAGAACCACCCGTCGGTCGGCGAGGTGCGCGGCCTCGGCGCGTTCTGGGCGCTGGACCTGGTGCGCAACAAGGAGACCCGCGAACCGCTCGTCCCGTACAACGCCTCGGGCGAGGCCAACGCGCCGATGGCGGCCTTCGGCGCGGCGGCGAAGAAGAACGGCCTGTGGCCCTTCGTCAACATGAACCGCACGCACGCGGTTCCGGCCTGCAACATCACCGAGGCCGAGGCCAGGGAAGGGCTCGCGGCCCTCGACGCGGCGCTCTCGGTGGCCGACGAGCACACGGTGTGACCGGGGTGCGCGCGGCCCGGTAGCACGGCGCCCCTCCCCGCGTGGCGCGGCGCCCCTCCCACGCCCGGATCCCCTGCCCGGATCCGGGCACGGCGAGCCTGGCTTAAGGTGACCGGAGCCGAAGAACGGGGAGGGGCGCCATGGGCGCGAGCGGAGCTGTGACCCGCAGTACGCTGCGGCAACAGATCGCGGACGCGCTGAGTGACGAGGTGCTCGCCGGACGTCTGCGACAGGGACGGGAGTTCACCGTCAAGCAGATCGCCGAACAGTACGGCGTCTCGGCGACGCCGGTGCGCGAGGCGCTCTTCGACCTCTCCGCGCAGGGGCTGCTGGAGTCGGACCAGCACCGGGGCTTCCGGGTGCGCGAGTTCGGCGTCGCCGACTACCGGTCGATGGTCGAGGCCCGCACCCTGGTCATCGACGGCGTCATCCGCGACATCTTCTTCGCCCCGAGGCCCTCGGCGGCGCACGTGGCGGCGTACCGGGACTGCATGGTCTCCGTGCGCCGCCGGGCCCAGGAGGCGGCACGGGCGGCGCTGAGCGGCGACCTCGACATCCTCATCGGGTACGACCTGCGGTTCTGGCGCGAACTGGGCGCGATCGCGGGCAACCCGTACATCAACGACTTCCTGCACCGGCTGCGCGTCCAGGCATGGGTGTTCGCGGTGCCGTACCTGCGCCACGACGCACGCGCCAGGGACTGGCTCTGGAACCGGCACCCCGACCTGGTCGCGGCGATCACCGCCGGGGACCGCGACGGGGTGCGCGCGGTGATGGACGACTACAGCAGGCACGCGCTGACCTGGGCGGACCGGCTCGCGGCCGGTGAACTCGAACACCCTGGCCACGCCGCGCCCCCGGCCACGCACGAGCCGGGCGGCGGATCCGGCGGCGGGCCCGGCGGCGAACCGGCCGCACCGCGCCCCTGACGACGGGCCGGCCACGCCCCCGGGCGACGGGCCACTGTGCGCGGCGCGCCCCTCGCATTACGCTGTCCCGACCATCCCGAACATTCCGATGTGCACCCGTGGGAGAGCGAGACTTCGTGGCTTGTGACCTGTGGCTGGTCCCCCTCGTCGACGTGCTGTGCCACAGCCCCGACAACCCGTTCGCCGAAGAGATAGCCGTCTACGACAAGGCGTTGGGCGAGGCGGGACTGCCGCCCGTACCGGTGTACGCCTACATGCCGGGCCTGACGGGCGACGTCGCCCCGGTCGCGGGATTCGACTACGAGGCCCTGCACTTCCTGCGCCGCGCCTACCTGCTCCAGCTCAGCGGCCTCGCGGTCACGCCGGTCGACGAACTGGGCGGGGACTACGAGCAGTTGCTGGAGATGTTCGAGGCGACGGCCCAGCAGTCCCACCTGGTCTGGCACTACGACCACGCCGGGGCGTACGTCCCGCTGGACTTCGCCGCCCCGCTCTCCAACGACGACCTGCTCCAGGGCGGCGGCCCGCTCGGCTCCTCGCACGGACTGCTGCGGGAACTGCAGTACATCGCCCCGTCGATCGGCATCGACCCGGCGAACCCGCCGGCCGCCCCGCTGCCCCCGGCCGCGCCGACCGCCCTGGATGAACGGGCGGACCCGGCGCCGTACGAGGCCGGCCCGTTCGCCCGTGAACGGCACGTCTGGCTGGGCCTGCACGCGGCGGTCACCCGCAGCCTCGCCCAGGGCTCGATGATCATCTTCAGCTAGGGCGCGCCGCGCACTTCTCGTCATGCGTCGTGCGCCGTGCGCCGTGCGGCCCCGGTCCGGGAACGGGCCGGGGCCGAGGCGCGAACCGGGGCCGGGCCCCGGGCGGGTCTAGCGGGGGGACTCCGGGGGCCGCTGGCGCGGCATGTTCGGCCGGGTCATCGTCTGCAACGGGAACCGCCCCGGCAGCACGCCCTGATCCGCGCGCCCGCCGTTCCCGGCGGCCGAGGCGAGCGCCTGCATGCCCATCGGGGCGGGCCCGGCGCGGAACTCCACCATCCAGTCCGCGGTCTCGGTGCGCACCAGCTCCGTGACGTCCTCCGAGAACCGCCGCAGCACACCGAGGCACCGCTCGGCCGCCTCGCTGGCCGTCCCCTCGGTCGGGCCGAGCACCTCCCGCACGCACTCCGACGCCCAGTCGAACTGCAGCACCTGGAGGCGCCGTTGCACGGCCTGGGCGGTGGCGAGGTTCCTTATCCAGCCCGAGGTCAGGCCGAAGTACCGGTCGCACGCCATGCACGCCGCACCCAGCAGCAACGACAGATAGCCCCAGCCCGCAGCCCCGGCCAGCGCCCCGGTCAGGTCGAGCAGCGGCAGCGCGGCGCCCGCGACCGCCCCGAGCGCGGTGCCGATCCGCAGCGCCCTGGCCCCGCGCCGCTTCCATACCCGGTCGTTCAGATACCAGTCGGCGGTGCGCAGCGCGTCGGCCTCGACCCAGCGGTACAGCTCGTCGAGGCGGTCGGCGGGTTCGCCCCAGTCGCCGAGCGGAAACGGCGTACCGGTCAGATCCCTGACCCGGGCGTCCCGGTCGCGCCCGCCGGAGCCCGAGCCGGCCGGGCCGGGTTCGCTGCGGGACGGCCCCTCGGGCTGCATCTCCGGCTGGCTCACCGGGTACTCCTCTGTGTTCTGCGGGGCGGCGCCTGATGTGCGGCGGTGCGTTCCGGCGGTGGTCGTTCCGACGGCGGTGCGTTCCGACGGCGGGGCTCGTGGGTGCTGCGGGTGGTGCGGGACCGCCGTGCGGCACGCCTGCCGCTCTGCGGAGTGACCGAACGCCCCGAAACGTAACCTTGCGTGACGGTCTGTGTACTCGTACGTACCGATGCGCATGCCCTTCCTACCGCCGAATGGTGGGCCATGGGGTAGAAATCGCGGTATTCCCGGGTGCGCAGGGCCTGTGATCAGGTATAGGAGTCTTCCTGGCGTTGCCTGAAACTCACTCGAAAGAGTTGCCCGCCAGTGGGTAGGGCGCACGGCCCGGGGACCACGTAGGCTCGGCGTACCGAAACATTTTGTCGTCGAATTGCCAGGAGCAACCGTGATTCCCGGTGGTGGTCAGCCCAACATGCAGCAGCTGCTGCAGCAGGCCCAGAAGATGCAGCAGGACCTCGCCGCGGCCCAGGAGGAACTGGCCAGGACCGAGGTCGAGGGCCAGGCGGGCGGCGGTCTCGTGAAGGCGACCGTGACCGGTTCCGGCGAGCTCCGCAACCTGGTGATCGACCCGAAGGCCGTCGACCCGGAGGACACCGAGACGCTCGCGGACCTCGTCGTCGCCGCGGTCCAGGCGGCGAACGAGAACGCGCAGCAGCTCCAGCAGCAGAAGCTGGGCCCGCTCGCCCAGGGCCTGGGCGGCATGCCCGGCCTCCCCTTCTGACCCCCGGTCCCGGCCCCCGGGCCACCCGTCCGGACGGAACGACAGGGCAACAGAAGAGCAGAACGACCGAGCAGAAGCAGGACAGGAAAGGAAGGCGTTCCCGTTGTACGAAGGCGTGGTTCAGGACCTCATCGACGAGTTGGGCAGGCTGCCCGGCGTCGGTCCCAAGAGCGCCCAGCGGATCGCCTTCCACGTCCTGCAGGCCGAACCGACCGATGTGCGCCGCCTCGCCCACGCCCTCCTGGAGGTCAAGGACAAGGTGCGGTTCTGCACGGTCTGCGGCAACGTCGCCCAGCAGGAACAGTGCAACATCTGCCGCGACGCCCGCCGGGACCCGTCGGTGATCTGCGTGGTCGAGGAGCCGAAGGACGTCGTCGCGATCGAGCGGACCCGTGAGTTCCGCGGCCGGTACCACGTCCTGGGCGGCGCGATCAGCCCGATCGAGGGCGTCGGCCCGGACGACCTGCGCATCCGGGAGCTGCTCGCCCGGCTCGCCGACGGCTCGATCACGGAGCTGATCCTGGCCACCGACCCCAATCTGGAGGGCGAGGCCACCGCCACGTACCTGGCGCGGATGGTCAAGCCGATGGGTCTCCGCGTCACCAGACTGGCCAGCGGCCTGCCGGTGGGCGGCGACCTGGAGTATGCGGACGAGGTGACCCTGGGCCGCGCCTTCGAGGGGAGGCGGCTGCTCGATGTGTGACGTGCGTCCGATGTGTGACGCCTTCGTGTCGTCCGGTGTTCGGTCGATGACCGTTTTTGCGACTCACGACGGCTTTACGTTCAGCGCCGATATGTTCTACTCACCGTTCGCGACCGTGCCCACGGGAGGTCCCCTCGATGTCTGACGCCACGCTGAACTCCGTCACGCAGGACCCGGACGACTTCGCCGTCCAGATCGCCGACCAGATCAAGACGTTCATCGTCGCGGTCACCGAGGTGTCCAAGGTCGAGGAGCCCGAGGAGGCCGTCCCCGTCCTGCTGCTCCAGGTCTCCCAGCTCCTGCTGGCCGGCGGCCGGCTGGGCGCGTACGAGGACATCGTTCCCGACGAGCGCTACGAGCCGGACCTCGGCGCGGAGCCGGACGCCGACGGGCTGCGCGAGCGGTTCGCCGCCCTGCTGGAGCCGATCGACGTCTACTCCGAGGTCTTCGACCCGTACGAGCCCCGCAAGGCCCCCGTCCCGGCCCGGATCTCCGACGACCTGGCCGACCTGGTCACCGACCTGCGCCACGGCCTGGCCCACTACGAGGAGGACCGCACGACCGAGGCCCTGTGGTGGTGGCAGTTCTCCTACTTCTCCAACTGGGGCTCCACCGCCTCCGCCGCCCTGCGCGCCCTCCAGTCGCTGATCGCCCACATCCGCCTCAATCAGCCCCTCCAGGAGCTGGACGGCCTGGACACGGACTCGGAGACCCTCGACGACGACCTCGCCGAGGAGGCGGGCCGTGTGATGGCCGAGGAGATCGCGGGACCGCTGGGGCTGCGCCCGGTGCAGTAGCGGCGCGCCGCCGGACCGCCGGGTCCGACGGCGGGGCCTTCCCGCCATCCGCGCTCACCCCCCGTCGCACCGCAGGTCGCCCGCGCGCATGAAGCCCAGGGGTGCGCCGTCGTCGGTGCGCGAGACGCGCCACAGCTCGTCCGCGCCCCGGCGGGTGGCGTTCACCGCAATGCCCGGGTCCAGGTAGCCGACGATGTCGGTCCAGGGGTTCGCGCCCGCGTAGATCGGGGCGTCGGGGCGGGCGGCGGAGCAGGTGCCGCCCGCGTGGGCGGGGGACGCGGTCAGGGGAAGGGCGGCCAGGGCCAGGAGCACGGGAAGCGCGCGGAGCGGATTGCGCACGGTGGGGGCCTCCGAAGGGCGGATCATGGGGTTCCGGTCCACGCTAGAGGGGCGGGGCCGCCGGATCCGGGACCCGGCCCGCCGGGCGTGTGGGCTGGACCACATACGGGAGTGCGGGCCCGATCGGCGGGCAACAGACCCTGTGCGAGCGGCTTGGAACGAAACGCCGAAGATCACGTGTTGAGCGGAATATCTCACCATGTGGTATGGGCGGGGCGTTTTCGGGCTGCTCGTTAAACTGAGCCGACCGCAGTAACGGACTGAGCGAGGAGCGCACGTGGGCCTTGTCGTGCAGAAGTACGGAGGCTCCTCCGTAGCCGATGCCGAGGGCATCAAGCGCGTCGCCAAGCGAATCGTCGATGCCAAGAAGAGCGGCAACCAGGTGGTTGTCGTGGTGTCCGCGATGGGCGACACGACGGACGAGTTGATCGATCTCGCCGAGCAGGTATCGCCGATACCCGCGGGGCGTGAGTTCGACATGCTGCTGACCGCCGGGGAGCGGATCTCCATGGCCCTGCTGGCGATGGCGATCAAAAACCTGGGTCACGAGGCCCAGTCGTTCACCGGCAGCCAGGCGGGCGTCATCACCGACTCGGTCCACAACAAGGCGCGCATCATCGATGTGACGCCGGGCCGTATCCGTACGGCGCTGGACGAGGGGAACATCGCGATCGTCGCGGGGTTCCAGGGCGTGTCCCAGGACAAGAAGGACATCACCACCCTCGGCCGGGGCGGATCCGACACCACCGCGGTCGCGCTCGCCGCCGCGCTGGACGCCGAGGTCTGCGAGATCTACACCGATGTGGACGGGGTCTTCACCGCCGACCCGCGGGTCGTGAAGAAGGCCCGGAAGATCGACTGGATCTCCTTCGAGGACATGCTGGAGCTGGCCGCGTCCGGCTCCAAGGTGCTGCTGCACCGGTGCGTGGAGTACGCACGCCGCTACAACATCCCGATCCACGTCCGCTCCTCCTTCTCCGGACTGCGCGGAACCTGGGTCAGCAACGAGCCGCAAGGGGACCAGAAGGTGGAGCACGCGATCATCTCCGGAGTCGCCCATGACGTCTCCGAGGCCAAGATCACCGTCGTCGGCGTGCCCGACAAGCCGGGCGAGGCCGCCGCGATCTTCCGCACGATCGCGAACGCGGAGATCAACATCGACATGGTGGTGCAGAACGTCTCCGCCGCGTCGACCGGTCTGACCGACATCTCGTTCACCCTGCCCAAGGCCGAGGGTCGCAAGGCCATCGACGCCCTGGAGCGCAACCGCGGCGGCATCGGCTTCGAGTCGCTGCGCTACGACGACCAGATCGCGAAGATCTCCCTGGTCGGCGCCGGTATGAAGACCAACCCGGGGGTCACGGCGGGCTTCTTCGAGGCGCTGTCGGACGCCGGCGTGAACATCGAGCTGATCTCGACGTCCGAGATCCGCATCTCGGTGGTCACCCGTGCCGACGACGTCACCGAGGCCGTGCGCGCCGTGCACACCGCCTTCGGCCTGGACAGCGACTCCGACGAGGCCGTCGTCTACGGAGGCACCGGCCGATGACCGCGCGTCGCCCTTCGCTCGCGGTCGTCGGGGCGACCGGGGCGATCGGCGGCGTCATGCTCCAGATCCTTTCGCAGCACGCGGACGTCTGGGGCGAGGTGAAGCTGATCGCCTCGCCGCGCTCGGCCGGTCGCAAGCTGGTCGTGCGCGGCGAGGCGAGCGAGGTCCTCGAACTCTCCGAGGATGTCTTCGACGGCGTGGACGTGGCGCTGTTCCTGGTGCCGGACGACATCGCCGCGCGATGGGCGCCGATCGCCGCCGCCAAGGGCGCGGTCGTCGTCGACGACTCCGCCGCCTTCCGGCTGGACCCCGACGTCCCGCTGGTCGTGCCGGAGATCAACCCGCACGCCGTACGGATCAGGCCGCGCGGCATCGTCGCGAGCCCGAACTGCACCACGCTCTCGCTGATCGTCGCGATCGGCGCGCTGCACGCCGAGTTCGGGGTGCGGGAGCTGATCGTCTCCTCGTACCAGGCGGTGAGCGCGGCGGGCCGCGACGGCGTCGCCGCGCTGCGCGAACAGCTGACGGCGGTCGCCGGTACGGAACTGGGCACGAGGCCCGGGGACGTGCGCCGGGCGCTGGGCGACACGGGGAGCGGCCCCTTCGCCGCCCCGGTGGCCCTCAACGTGGTGCCCTGGGCGGGCACCGAGGTGGGGGACGGCTGGTCGTCGGAGGAACTGGCGATCCGCGAGGAGTGCCGCAAGATCCTGGACCTGCCGGCCCTACGGGTGGCGGCGACCTGTGTGTACGTGCCCGTCGTCGCGACGCACTCGATGTCCGTCCACGCCAGGTTCGAGAGCGAGATCGAGGTCGACCGGGCCCACGAGATCCTGGCGACGGCTCCGGGCGTGGTGCTGTACGACAATCCGGCGGCGGGGGACTTCCCGACGCCGTCCGACGTCGTCGGCACCGATCCGACCTGGGTCGGACGGGTGCGCAGGTCGATGGACGATCCCCGGTGCCTGGAGCTGTTCGTCTGCGGCGACAACCTCCGCAAGGGGGCGGCGCTGAACGTGGCGCAGATCGCCGAGTCGGTGGCCGCGGAGTTCCCCCGTGTCTGATCGAACCCGTTTTGTGGTTTCTGTGAACGCCCTGTGAGTAAGTTGAAGGTCTGAACATCTTGAGATGGGGTGCCGGGGTATCCGACGATGACCGTCCGGCCCGCTGCAACCGCCGGCCGGGGAATGCGCGTCTATGCGGTCATCTTCGGCGCGGCGGGGCGCTCATTCGGGGCACTTGGGGAAGAGCAGGTACGTATGAGGGCATGTCGCACAGCGCCGAACGAGGTGCCGCGCGCGTACAACCCTGACGGGGGGAAACGTGTCCAACTGGCGTGGCAGAGGTTCTCGATATCACAGTGGTGGGTCCCTTGCGGGGCGCTTCGGCGCGCCCGCTCCGACGGCCCCGCGCGCCCGGCGGCATGCCGGTGATCGCGCCCATGCCCGCCGCACGCCCCGCACGGTTGCCCTCGCAGCGCGAGGGCGCTGAGGAGAGCGTGGCTGCCGGAACCACGGTCGACCATCTCACCGAGACCTACCGCGCCCACTACCGGTCCCTGCTCGGGCTCGCGGCGCTGCTCCTGGACGACACGGCCTCGTGCGAGGACGTGGTGCAGGAGGCGTTCATCCGCGTCCACTCGGCGCGCAACCGGGTCCGGGACCCCGAGAAGACGCTCGCGTACCTGCGCCAGACGGTGGTCAACCTCTCGCGTTCCGCGCTGCGCCGCCGCATCCTCGGGCTGAAGCTGCTCTCCAAGCCGATGCCTGACATGGCGAGCGCCGAGGAGGGCGCGTACGACCAGCTGGAGCGGGACGCGCTGATCAAGGCGATGCGGGGGCTCCAGCGGCGGCAGCGGGAAGTGCTGGTGCTGCGCTACTTCGCGGACATGACGGAGGTGCAGGTGGCCGAGACGCTGGGGATATCCCTGGGCTCGGTCAAGGCCTACGGCTCCCGGGGGATCGCGGCGCTGCGCGTCGTGATGGAGGCTCAGGGATGAGCCGGAGCGACCGCACGTACGAGAACGGCCCGGGGCGTGAACAGCGCGACGGCGCCGGGCGTGAGCATCGGATTGACCGGACTGGAAACGGGATTGTGAACCACGACGGGCCGGAGAACGCCCTGCCTGCGAACCGGGACGCGGACGCCGACCCGGCCGGGTCGGCGGAGACCGCCGAAACCGGGACCACCAGGGCCGAAGCCGTGAACGCCGAGGACGGCGGGGACAGCGGGGACAGCGGGGACAGTGGTGAGGCCGGGGCCCTGGGAGCGGAAGCGGCTGCGGATGCGCCGGGTGCGTCCGATGCATCCGGTGTCTCCGATGCGTCCGATGCCTCCGACAACGCCGGGTCGACGGGGTCGGCCGGGACGGTCGGCTTCGGCAGTCTGAGCAGTCTCTTCGGTCCGGATTCCGGTTCGGGCGGCGCCCTGAACGGCGACGGGCTGAGCGGTGACGGGCTGAACGGCGGTGACGCGGAACTCGACGAGGTCGCGCTGCGCCGGATGCTGCACGGCGCCGTCCGGGACATCGAGCCCCGTGACGGCACGCTCGACCGGTTGCAGCGGGCGGTGCCCGTCCGGCGCGCCAAGCGGCGACAGGCCGTCGTCGGACTGGCCGCGGCGGCGCTGCTCATCGGCACCGCGGTGCCCGCCTTCGTCCACGTCGCGAACTCCGACGGTTCGAGCGCGGCCAACCCCGCGATAGCCGGGCACGGCGAGCAGGCGCAGGGCGGCAACGGCACCGAGGGCGGTTCGGAGCACGAGGGCAAGGACAGCGGCGGTCACACCGACGGGCGGACCAACGGCGACCCGGACCACCCCGAGAGCACCAGCAGCCCCGCCGACAGCCGGGGCCAGGGCGAGAACGGCAACCTGGCGGGCGGTACCGCGGACCCGGACCGCACCGAGGTGGCCGCCATGGCGGCCTGCGGACCGGGTCAGCTCGGGGTCGCATCGGCCGAGACCGGCGCGGCCGGGGCCGACGGCACGGTGTACGGCACCTTCCGCATCGCCAACGTCTCCGGCACGGAGTGCTCGGTCAACAACGGCGGCAGCGTGGGCTTCCAGACGATGGGCGCGGCCGACGAGACCAGGATCATGGTCGTCCACCACACCGCGGGTGACGCGGCCTCCGGGCTGCCCGACCCCTCGCAGGAGCAGCGGACGGTGCTGCTGAAGCCGTCCATGTCGTACGAGGTGAAGTTCGCCTGGGTGCCGAAGGAGACCTGCCCGACCGCCGGGGCCTCGCCGAGCCCGACACCGACCGAGGGCGGCGGGGGCGGCGCGGGCGGCGCCACGGTCTCCGGAGCCGGCAGCGGCGACGGGACGACGGACATGGACGCGCAGTTCCTCGGCGAGGACGGCGGCATCCAGGACGGCAGCGTCTCCGTGATGCACACGCCGGAGGCCGGGGCACCGGTCGCGGCGGCGACGATCCCCAACGCCTGCTCGGGCACGATCTACCGGACCGGGGTACTGGCCCCCGCGACGTGACGCGCACGCCCGAGCGGCGCATGTGACATGCGGGACGGGTGAGGGCCCGCCGGAATGATCCGGCGGGCCCTCACCCGTCCCACGCGCATGTGTACGTACCGGGGCGCCCCGGTACCGGACGGTTTCCGGCACCGGACTGCTCCGGGCTCAGACGGCTCCGCTGCCCACGGAGGGGCTGGCGTCCTCGTCCTTCTTCCCGCCGCCGTCGGTGGCAGTGACGGCGGCGGTACTGGTGCCGGTCCCGTCCGCCGTGCCCGCCCCGGTCTCCGGGACGAGGCCCAGGCGCAGGTCGCGCGCGGCCTCGGCCTCGCGGCGGACCAGGCGGAACCACATGAAGAGCACGAAGCCGGCGAAGACGAACCACTCACCGGTGTAACCGAGGTTCTGGAACGCCTTCAGGTCGAGCCCGGTGCCCTGCGCGGCGGCGGCCGGTACGGGGCGCAGCGCGCCGACCGCCCCGTCACCCGTGCCGGAGCCCGTGTCCTGGACCGTCACCCAGGCGTCGTAGACGTCGTACGGGACGAGGTTGATCAACGACGCGGCGCTGATGATGCCCAGCTGCCCGTCGGGGAGCCCGCCCCGCCCGTCGGCCCCCGCCGTGCCGGCGTTCTCGGACGCCTGGAGGTCGCCGGTCACCGTGACCCGGCCGGTCGGCGCGGCGGGCACGGGGGTGGTGCCGGGCTTGCCGGGCAGCCAGCCCCGTACCACCGGCAGGGCCTTGCCGGTGTCCGTGCGGAGCATGTTCAGGACGTAGAAGCCGCTCCTGTCGTCCAGCTCCCGCCCGGGCACCAGGAACTGATCGGCGTAGCGGCCGGTGGCGGTGGCGGGGCGGCCGGAGGTCACCTTGTCGACGGGCAGGAGGTCGTCGAGCGGCTCGGCGGCCCTCGTGCCGGGGGCGGGCTGCTCCGTGGCGGCGTCGTGCGTCTGCACGCGGTCCTCGAAGCGGCCGAGCTGCCAGGTGCCCATGAACACGCAGAACGGGATGGCCAGCACGACGAAGAGGTTGATCCCCCACCATCGCGGGGTCAGCAGGAACCGGTACACCCCTCCACGGTACGGTCCCCGCTCCGGCGGCCCGGCGCGGGGGCCGCCCGGCGGGCCGCCCGCGCCGCGCGGAGCCCCCTACTCGCCGGACGGAACCGGCTGCGGGGCCGACGGGGGAGCCGGCTGCGGGACCGGTCCGGGGGTCAGGTGGCGGCGGGCGAAGTCCAGCTCCAGGCGGACCTGCTTGATGCGCTCCTCCACGACGAGCGAGCCGTGCCCCGCGTCGTACCGGTACACCTCGTGCACCGCGTTCCGGTCCTTCAGCCGGTCCACGTAGTTCTCGACCTGACGGATCGGGCAGCGCGGGTCGTTGACACCGGCCGAGATGTACACGGGGGCCCGGACCTCGTCGACGTACGTCAGCGGGGACGAGGCCGCGAAACGCTCGGGCACCTCCTCCGGCGTGCCGCCCAGCAGCGTGCGGTCCATCGCCTTCAGGTCCTCCATCTCGTCGTGGTACGCCGTGACGTAGTCGGCGACGGGGACCGCGGCCAGGCCCAGCGCCCAGTCGTCCGGCTGCGTGCCGAGCCCGAGCAGGGTCAGGTAGCCGCCCCAGGAGCCACCGGCCAGGACCAGCTTCTCCGGGTCGGCGAGGCCGGACTTCACCGCCCACTCCCGGACCGCCGCGATGTCCTCCAGCTCGATCAGGCCCACCCGGTGCTTGAGCGCGTCCGTCCAGGCACGGCCGTACCCGGTGGAACCGCGGTAGTTGACCCGGACCACCGCGTAGCCGTGGTCCACCCAGGCGGCGGGGCCGGAGGCGAAGGCGTCGCTGTCGTGCCAGGTGGGGCCGCCGTGGATCTCGAAGACCGTCGGGAACGGGCCCTCGGCCGGGGCGGCGGGCCGCTGGACGAGCGCGTGGACGCGGCCGCCGGGCCCGTCCACCCACACGTCCTCCACCGGCACCGACCCCGGGGCCTTCGGACCGGGCGGATCGAGCACCACGGCACCCGAGGTGGACCTGATGACGGGCGGCTGCGCGGCCGAGGACCACAGGTACTCCACCGTGCCGTCGGGCCGGGCCGTGGCGCCCGACACCGAACCCGCCGGGGTCTCCACCCGGACGGGGGCGCCCGCGCCCGGCTCGTACCGCCACAGGTCGCTGCGGGCCTCGAAGCCGTGCACGACCAGCAGCGCGGAGGCGTCCGGATACCACTCGGCGCTCACGTCGCCGGGCAGGCCGAGCGCGAGGTCCGTCTCCTCGCCCGTCGTCGGGTCCCAGATCATCGGCTCCCAGCGGCCCCGCCGCTGATGCCCGACCAGCAGTCTGGTGTCCCCGGCCACGGGGGCGAAGCCCAGCACGGACAGGCCGAGCTCCTTGGTACCGCCCTCGGTGTCGTCCAGCTCGGCGACCGTCGTGCCGTCCGGCCGCACCACGCGCAGCGCGGAGTGCATCGCGTCGCCGTGCTCGGTGTGCTCCAGGACGATCAGCGTCCCGTCGTGGCTGAGGTCGCCGACGCCCGCCGACTCGCGGTGGCGGTAGATCTCCACGGGGGCGGCCCCGGGACGCACGAAATGGACCGTGGTGCCCTCCTCGTCGGTCGAGCGGCCGATCACCGCCGTGCCGTCCCGCCCGATCGCGAGCCCCGCGGGGTACGAGGGGGCGAGGCCGGGCACCGCCGGTTCGTCGCCCGACCCGGCCTCCCCGCCGTGGAACGGCCGGCGCATCCACACCCCGAACTCGTCCCCGTCGGTGTCGTCGAACCACCAGATCGACTCCCCGTCAGGGGTCAGCACCCCGTCCGTCGTGCCGTTCGGCCGGTCCGTCACCCGGCGCTGCTCGCCGGTGGCGCGGTCCCAGGCGTACAGCTCGTACGTGCCCGTGGCGTTGGAGACGAACAGCGCGCGGTCCGGCGCGTCCTCCGCCCAGTCGGGCAGCGACACCCGCGACGCCCGGAAACGCTGCTCCCACTCCGGCACGGAGGCGCTCTCCGGGGCGGCCGAGGCCGCGGGGGTGCTCTCCGGGGCGGTCTCCGGGGTGGAAGAGGCCGTCGTCGAACCAGTGATCTCAGTCATGCCCCCCATTCTGCGTCGGGCGCCGATAATTCGTTCGCTCCGTCCTCAGCCTGTGGATAACCTTCCCGCCATGCATGCACCGACCCCCGGCGACTGGCAAGAGGCGAACCGCGCGTTCTGGGACGAGCGGGTGCCGATCCACGTCGGCAGCGACTACTACGACCTCGCGGCCTTCCGCGCCGGGCAGGACGGCCTGCGCGACTTCGAACCCGCCGAGGTCGGGGACGTCGAGGGGAAGTCGCTGCTGCACCTCCAGTGCCACATCGGGGTCGACACCCTCTCCTGGGCGCGGCACGGCGCCGGGCCCGTCGTCGGCCTGGACCTCTCCGAACCGGCCGTCGAGACGGCGCGCGGCCTGGCCCGCGAGCTCGGATTCGACCAGGACCGGGCGGCGTTCGTCGTCGCGGACGTCCACGACGCCGCGGAAGCCGTCCCCGACACGTCGTACGACATCGTCTACACCGGGATCGGCGCACTGAACTGGCTGCCGGACATACGGCGCTGGGCCGAGGTGGCCGCGTCGCTCGTGGCGCCCGGGGGTTTCCTCTACCTCGTGGAGTTCCACCCGGTGACGGACTGCTTCGACGACGCCACGGGCACGAAGGTCGAGTACGACTACTTCACCCGCGACGCGTGGGTGGACGACACGCCGGGCACGTACGCGGACCGGGACGCTCCCACCGTCCACAACCGCACCGTCGAGTGGCAGCACCCGATCGGCGAGGTGGTGTCGGCGCTGGCCGCCGGCGGGCTGCGGATCGACTTCCTGAACGAGCACGACGTCTCGCTCGTCTCCCGCTTCGAGGCGCTGGAGCGGCAGGACGACGGCTACTACCGGTTCCCCGCCGGTCGGCCGCGCATCCCGCTGATGTACTCGCTCAAGGCGTCGAAGCCTGCCGGTTCCTGATGAAACGCCAGGTCGGGGCGATTGTCAGTGGTGGGGTACAGACTCGAACCATGACTACGACTGCCGAGCTGCGTGTCGCCGTGGAGACGTACTAGAGTGCGGCCGACTCCCGGGACTGGGACGCCTTCGCCGCCACGCTGGCCGACGACGTGCTGTACGACCTGCCGCAGACCCGGGAAAGGATCCGCGGCAAGGAGCGGTATCTGCGGTTCAACCGTGAGTACCCGGGGAGCTGGCAGGTCCGTGTCGAGCGGATCGTGGCCGACCGCGAGGGGCACCAGGCCGCCGCCCGGACGCTGGTGACGACCGACGCCGAGGAGTCGCACGCCATCCACTTCTTCACGTTCGACGGTGCGGGGCGGATCAACGGGATAACGGACTTCTGGCCCGAGGCGTACGAGCCCCCGGCGGGCCGCGATCACCTGGTGGAGCGGTACTGAGTCCGGGCTCCGGCATGTCCGGGGCCGGGGCCGCTCGGGGGCGGGACGGGTCCGGCCGGGGCGGGGGGTGTGCCCGGCCGGGTGTGCACGAGTGCGGCGGGCCCTCGGAGGTGATCCGTCGGCCCGCCGCCCCTGCACCCTCGTCGTCCGCGTCCTACGCGGCCGAGCGGAAGGCCGGAAGGTAACCACCGGACTGCCCGGCGGCCTTGGGGTGGTACGAGTTGTAGACCGGGAGGGTCACGCTGTGGAGCCACGCGCTGCCGGAGCACAGCTCGTGCCCGCTGAACTCGTCCACCACGCTGGAGTACGTGAACCCGGAGTTGGCCGCCTGCTTGGCGATGACGCCGTTCAGCACGTCGGACGCGTTGTTTATCGCCGACCGCTCCTTCTCGGAGAGACCCGCGATGCAGCTGCCGCTCAGCTGGTAGAAGCGCGGGTAGCCGAGCACCACGACGTGGGCCTGGGGAGCCCGCGACCGGATGGAGGTGTAGAGCGAACTCAGCTTGGACGGAAGCGAGTTCTGCGCCTGCGAGACGGCCGTGCCGACCCTGCTGAGGCAGGTGGCCTCGCCGGACAGCACGCAGGCCTGCATGACGTCGGCGAAGCCGACGTCGTTGCCGCCCGCGGTGACGCTGACCAGACCGGTGGAGGAGTTCAGTGCCCCCAGCTGGGTGCTTGCCACCGAGCTGGTCGTGGCGCCCGAACAGGCCACGAAGGCGAAGGAGGAGGGCGAGTTCGCAGCCGCCCAGAGGTAGGGGTAGGACTTGGTGCTGCGACGGCAGTCGCCGCTGTCGGACAGGTAGCTCCCCGCCCCGACACCGGACGAGTACGAGTCACCGAGAGCGACGTAACCGCTCGCGGCCGTCGAGTTCGCGAAGGCCGGCTGGGCAAAGCCCAGGGCGGCCACGGCGGCGAGCGCCAGGGTGGATGCGGACGCCCAGAATCTCCGTACCGACATGGCTGTCAGCCCTCCGAAGTGTGGGGGGTGGATGGGGGGTTGGGTTGAGCGCCATGTTTCTAGCAGCTGTCGGTACCAGCCGGTAATAGCCGCGGAAAAACTGGTCTGATATGCCCGAATGGCCGTTCGGCAGCCGAGCTCCGCGCGTAGATAAACCTCCGGGGGCGGTCCGAATGGACGTTATTCGGCCATGCGTTGGGGGTGCGCGGGAGCGGTGCGCGAGAGGCTCGCGGGTGGTGCGCGGACGGCGCGACGGGGGCGCGCTCCGTCGGGTGCGGCGGTTCGCGGGGGCTTCGCGAAGGGCCCGTCGGGGAGCCGGGGAGGCCGCGGAGGCGCGGTGGGCGCCGTGCCGGAATGGTGGCAAACGGTGCGGGGCGGCGGGGACGGGCGGCGCGGGTGGTTACGCGGAGTGATGTGCGGCGGGTGCGAGAGAGGCCGCGGGGGCGGGCGTGGCTCCGGGTGCGGGGGAGGGCGCGGGCGAGGGGCGGGGGGTTTCCTCAACGAAAAACGCCCTCCGCGGTGGCGTTCCCCTTGGGGGTGCCACCGCGGAGGGCGGTTGTCGTGTTGCCGGGAGGGTCAGTTGTGACCGAACCTCCGCTGCTTCCGGTGGGAGACCTGTTCTGAGATCGAGCGCACCGGGTCCGGGGTGGTGGTCGGCTGCGTCTGCTCCTTCGTCTCCGGAGTGGCGCTGCGTTCGTGGCCGCCGGTGCGGGCGCCGCGGTTCTGCCGACTCTGCTTCTTGCCCACGATCGTGCCTCCTGTTGCGGATCTCGGACGATGGGCCATGACCAGACTCGCACGCAGGTGGAAAAGGTGCATTTCGTGCCACGGTCGCCGAGTGCGGCTACTCCCGGGCCGTTCGGTCCGGAGCGCGGCGCACCGCCCGGTCCCTCCGGCCCGCGGGGTGGTGCGCCGCCCCGGCCGTCCGGTTCACGGGGCGGTGCGCCGTCCGGGGGCTCCGGTTCACGATGCGGGGCCGGCCGTGGCGTAGTCCGCGAGCGCCGGTTCGAGCAGGCCGAAGGCACGGTCCCCCTCCGTCGCGACGATCTCGGCGATCTCCGGATTGGTGAGGCCGGTGAGGGTGAGTTCCTGGACGCGCTGGAACAGGGTGCGCTGCACCGCGCCGAGCAGGGCCGCCGCCGTGCGCACGGTGATGTCGTCGGGGGCGGAGCCGGTGGTCTCGGCGAGGGCGGCGGCCAGCGCCTCCTCGCGCTGGTCGTGCATGCCGCGCAGGCAGGCGGAGAGGGTGGGGCTGTCGGCGATCATGCGTGAGAACTCCGGTCCCGCGAAGCCCTGGACCGGGTTCTGCGTCGCCACCGCGGCCCCGAAGTCCCGGCGCAGCGCGGAAAGGGCCGACTCGCCCTCCTCCCGGGAGGCCACGACGCGGGCCGAGCCGGCGATGAACGCCTCCTGGTGGTCGAGGGCCAGGTCCTCCTTGCGCGGGAAGTAGTTGGTCACCGTCTTCTTGGCCACGCGTGCCGCGACGGCGATCTCCGCGATGGTCGTCCGCTCGAAGCCCTGCTCGATGAAGAGCCTGGTCGCGTGGTCGGAGATCAGCTGCCGGGTCTCCCGCTTCTTGGTCTCCCGCAGGCCCGGTGCGCCCGGCGTTCCGGGGGGTGCCGCGGTGTCCGTCTTCGGTTCCATGTCGATGCTCATGGGGGAATCTTACCTCCGTAGCATTTTTATGTTGACACCCTGATGGGTCTCGTTCTAAGTTTACCTCCGTCGCAAGTTTCTCCCGATGGAAAGGAATGGTCATGCGAAAGACCGACCTCGTCACGCTCCTCGCGAACCAGGCGGCCGAGCAGGCCGGCCAGCCCGACAACAAGGGGAACCGTCGGTCCCGGTTCGCCGCCCCGCCCTCCGCCGGGCGCATCCCGGGCAACGCCCGCCCCATGCGCAACATCCCGCGCCGCCGCTCCTACTGACGCCCGGCCCCGCGCAGAGCCCCGGCCCCGCGCAGAGCTTCGTCCTCGCACGAAGCCCCGTCCCCGTACAGGCACCCGGCCCCGTACGGACCGTTCATCCCTCTCACGGACAGGAACCCGCCTTGCAGATCACCGCCACCACCGTCTCGCTCACCGTCGACGACGTCGCCGCGTCCCAGGACTTCTTCACCACGCACCTCGCCTACCAGGTGCAGGCGGCCGCCGACGGATTCGCCTCGCTCACCCGCCCGGACGCCGCCGCCGACATCGTCCTGCTGCAGCGCGGCACCGAGGTCCTGCCGGCCGACCAGCGCGACCGGCACGCCTCGGGCCTGATCCTCGCCCTCACCCTCACCGGCATCGAGGCGGAGGAGCAGCGGCTGCGCGCCGAGGGCGTCGAGATCACCATGCCGCTGCGCGAAGAGCCCTGGGGCGAGCGCCTGTTCCAGGTCGAGGACCCCAACGGGGTCGTCGTCCAGTTCGTCGAATGGGCCGATGCCGCGGCCACCGAAGCGGACGGGTCGTGAGGCCCGTCGGGGAGCGATCCCCGCAGCCGTACGGGGGTTCCGGCCCGTGCACCGGACCGGACCCCCGTACCGCGCCGAGCCCCGGCGCCCGGGTCGGCACGCTCCGCGGACCCTCCCGGAGCGTGCCGCCCGGACGGCATCGGCGGAGGTCACCTGGCCGGTGTGCGACCGGGGCCGGACAGTAGAGTTCGGCTGCGTCAGCCCCCGAGCACCGAGGTACCGGCCGTGACCCTCGCCCCACCCGAACCCCCCGCCCCACCTGCGGTGACCGTCGTAGGGATCGGCGCCGACGGCTGGCCGGGACTGTCCGGGCCGGCCCGCGAGGCGCTGACCGCCGCGCAGGTGCTGATCGGCGGCGGACGACAGCTCGACCTGCTCCCGCCGTCGTGCGCGGGACGCCGGGTGCCGTGGCCGTCACCGCTGAGACCCGCCGTCCCCGCTCTGCTCGCCGAGCACGCGGGCAGCAGGATCGCCGTCCTGGCCAGCGGCGACCCCATGTTCTACGGGATCGGCCGGGCCCTGACCGAAGTGCTGGGCGCCGCCGCGCTGAACGTCGTGCCGCACCCCTCGTCCGTGTCCTACGCCTGCGCCCGCGTCGGCTGGCCGCTGGAGGACACCGAGGTCGTCACCCTGGTCGGCCGCCCCACCGCCCGGCTGGCCGCCGCCCTCCACGACGGCCGACGGCTGCTGGTCCTCAGCGCGGACGCCACCACCCCCGCCGAAGTGGCCGCTCTGCTGCGCGAACGGGGCTTCGGCCCGAGCCGGCTGCGGGTGCTCGAACAGCTCGGCGGCATGGCCGAGTCCTGCGCGGAGGGCACCGCGGACCACTGGCCGCACCCGCCGGGCGACCCCCTGAACATCGTCGCGGTCGAATGCCGCCGCGCCCCCGGAGCCCTGCGCCTGGGCGCCGTACCCGGCCTGCCCGACGAGGCGTACGAGCACGACGGGCAGCTCACCAAGCGCCATGTGCGGGCCACCACCCTCGGCGTTCTCGCGCCCGCCCCCGGCGAACTCCTGTGGGACATCGGCGGCGGCTCGGGGTCCATCGCGATCGAGTGGATGCGGACCCACCCGTCCTGCCGTGCGATCTGCGTGGAACGCGATCCGGCACGGGCGGAACGCATCGCGCGCAACGCCGACCGCCTCGGGGTGCCCGCGCTGCGCGTCGTCACCGGCCGGGCCCCGGACGGACTGGCCGGACTGCCCGTGCCCGACGCCGTGTTCATCGGCGGCGGACTGACCGCGCCCGGCCTCCTCGACGCCTGCTGGGAGGCGCTGCCCGCCGACGGCCGGCTGGTCGCCAACACGGTCACGCTGGAGTCCGAGGCCCTGCTCGCCGGGGCGCACCGGCGGTACGGCGGCGAACTGGTCCGGCTCGCCGTCGCGCACGCCGTGCCGGTCGGCGGCTTCACCGGCTGGCGGCAGGCCATGCCGGTCACCCAGTGGTCCGTGCGCAGGACCTCGACCATTCCCGTCGCGGAACGCCCCGCACGGGTGTCCGCGGAAGATCCAGGAGACAACAGATGACCGTGTACTTCATCGGCGCGGGCCCGGGTGCGGCCGACCTGATCACGGTGCGCGGTGCCCGCACGCTCGCCGCCTGCGGGGTGTGCCTGTACGCGGGCAGCCTGGTGCCCCGCGAACTGCTCGCCGAATGCCCGCCGGACGCCCGCCTGGTGGACACCGCCCAGCTCGACATCGACCAGATCACCGCCGAACTGCTGGCCGCGCACGAGGCCGGCCAGGACGTGGCCCGGCTGCACTCGGGCGACCCGTCGGTGTTCAGCGCGGTCAACGAGCAGATGCGGCGGCTCGACGAGGCCGGGGTGCCCTACGAGGTGGTGCCGGGCGTTCCCGCGTTCGCGGCCGCCGCCGCGGCGCTCAAGCGGGAACTGACCGTGCCGACCGTCGGCCAGACCGTCATCCTCACCCGGATCGCCCAGCGCGCCACCGCCATGCCGGAGGGCGAGGACCTGGCCACGCTGGGCCGCAGCGGGGCGCTGATCGTGCTGCACCTCGCCGCCCGGTACGTGGACCGCGTCGTGGCGGAACTGCTGCCGCACTACGGGGCCGACTGCCCGGCCGCCGTCGTGGCGCTGGCCTCCCGCCCGGACGAACTGATCCTGCGCGGGACCCTCGACGACATCGCGGAGCAGGTGAAGTCGGCGGGAGTGATCCGTACCGCCGTCATCATGGTCGGCCGCACGCTCGGCGCCGAGCAGTTCCGCGACAGCCACCTCTACTCGCCGCACCGGGAACGGCACGTCTGCTGACGGACGGTCGGACGGCCCACCCGGCCGGTACGAGGGCCGGGGAGCCCTCCCCGTACCGGCCGGGCGGGCCGGGGAGTCCCCCGGCGGGGCATCAGCGCACGTCGCTGCGCCCGACGACCGTTCCCGCCCGGTCGATGCAGATGACGTCGACGGCCACCGGGGCGCCCCGCAGGACCGAGAGCGCCTGGTCCCGGGCCGCCACGGCCACCAGGTCCCCGAGCGGGACGCCCCGAGCCTGGCACGAACGGAGCGCGGCCAGCCCCGTGTTCGCGGTCGCCACCTCGGCCGCCAGCTCCTCGTCGGCGCCCCCGCGCCGGGCCAGTCCGGCCAGGAAGGGCTTGTCGACCTGGGACCGGGCCGAGTGCAGGTCGAGGTGGCCGGCGGCCAGCTTCGACAGCTTGGCGAACCCGCCGCAGACGGTGAGCCGGTCCACCGGATGACGGCGCACGTACTTGAGCACCGCGCCCGCGAAGTCGCCCATGTCCAGCAGCGCGATCTCCGGCAGGCCGTACTCGGCCACCACGGTCCGCTCCGAGGTGGAACCCGTGCAACCGGCCACATGGGTGTGCCCGGCGGCCCGGGCCACGTCCACGCCGCGCCGGATCGAGTCGATCCACGCCGAGCAGGAGTACGGCACCACCACGCCCGTCGTGCCCAGGATCGACAGGCCGCCCAGGATGCCGAGGCGCGGGTTCCAGGTGGAGCGGGCGAGCTCCTCGCCGTCGTCCACGGAGACGGTGACCTCGACGTCCCCCGAACCCCCGTGCTCCGCCGCGACCAGGGCGACGTGGTCGCGGATCATCTGCCGCGGGACGGGGTTGACCGCGGGCTCCCCGACATCGAGCGGCAGGCCGGGCAGGGTGACCGTGCCCACGCCCGGACCGGCCCGGAACACCACGCCCGCGCCCGGCCCCAGCCGCCGCACGGTGACCCGGACGAGGGCGCCGTGCGTCACGTCGGGATCGTCGCCCGCGTCCTTCACCACCCCGGCCGTCGCCCGGTCCGCCGCCAGCTCCTCCACCGCGAGCGCGAACGCGGGCGTCTGCCCCTTGGGCAGGGTGATCGTCACCGGGTCGGGGAAGTCACCGGTCAGCAGGGCCGTGTACGCGGCGGTGGCCGCCGCGGTCGCACAGGCACCGGTGGTCCAGCCGGGCCGCAGACCGGTGTGCTTCAGTTGGGCGCTGCGCCCGCCCTTCGCCTCACTCATGGATGGATCCGATGCACGTACTCGTTCTCGGCGGGACCACGGAGGCCCGCCGCCTCGCCGGACTGCTGGTGGGGACGGCCCCGGCCGGGGCCCGGGTGACCAGTTCGCTGGCCGGCCGGGTGGCCGGTCCGAGGCTTCCGCCGGGGGAGGTCCGCATCGGCGGTTTCGGCGGGGTCGACGGCCTCGCCGCGTGGCTGCGCACGCACCGGGTGGACGCGCTCATCGATGCCACCCATCCTTTCGCCGGGACGATCAGTTTCAACGCGGCCGCTGCCGCCGCCGCGACCCATGTTCCCCTGCTGGCGCTGCGCCGCCCCGGCTGGGTGCCCGGTGACGGCGACGACTGGCATCCGGTCGACTCGCTGGCCGGGGCCGCGGCGGCCCTGCCCGCGCTGGGGCGGCGGGTCTTCCTCACGACCGGGCGGATGGGGATCGCCGCCTTCGCCGGGTCGGACCCGCTGTGGTTCCTGATGCGCTCGGTGGACGCCCCCGACCCCGGAACCCCGTGTCCCGCGCGGATGGAGGTCCTGCTCGACCGGGGCCCGTTCACGCTCGATGGGGAACGCCGGCTGATCGACCGTCACCGCATCGACGTCCTCGTCACGAAGGACAGCGGGGGCGACGCCACGGCCCCCAAGCTCACCGCGGCCCGCGAGGCGGGCATCCCCGTGGTGGTGGTGCGCAGGCCGCCCGTGCCGCCGGGCGTGCCCGTGGTCGGGGCCCCGGAACCGGCCGTCGCCTGGCTGCGCGAACAGCCGGAAGTCCACTGGCCCTGACCGGCCGTCGTACGGGTACGGGTCCCGGCGGGCGGCCGGGACCCGTGCGTGCTCAGCCCTCCGGGTAGCGGCGGGGCGTCCAGACGATCTGGTCGCCCCCGTCGCCGCCGCGCCGCACCCACCGGGTCTGCGAGGAGCCGACGATCAGGATCGTCCGCATGTCCACCTCGGCGGGGTCGAGATCGGCCAGGCGCACCGTCCGTACGCTCTCGGCAGGCCCGCCCACGTCCCGGCCCAGGACCACGGGCGTGTCCGGCGAGCGGTGTTCGAGCAGCAGGTCGCGGGCCTTGCCGACCTGCCAGGTCCGGCTGCGCGAACCGGGGTTGTACAGTGCGAGCACCAGGTCCGCCGAGGCCGCCGCGCGCAGCCGCTCCGCGATCACCTCCCACGGCTTGAGCCGGTCGGAGAGCGATATCGTCGCGTAGTCGTGGCCCAGCGGCGCACCCGCCCGCGCGGCGGCGGCGTTGGCCGCCGTCACCCCCGGCAGCACCCGCACCGGCACCCGGGCGTACTCCTCCTGCGACGCCACTTCGAGGACGGCCGTCGCCATGGCGAAGACCCCCGGGTCGCCGCCGGACACCACGGCCACCCGCCGGCCGCGCCGGGCCAGGTCGAGGGCGAACTCGGCCCGCTCCGACTCGACCTTGTTGTCCGAGCCGTGCCGCACCTGCCCCGGACGGACCGGCACCCGGTCCAGATAGGTGGTGTAGCCGACCAGGTCGTCGGCGGCGGCCAGCGCCCCGCGGGTCTCGGGCGTCAGCCACAGCGGCCCGGCGGGCCCGGTGCCGACGACGACCACCTCGCCGCCGCCCGGCGCGTTCCCCGGACGGGGCGCGTCGACACTGCTCGGCAGGACCGCGACCGCGAAGTACGGCACCGACTCGGGGTCGACCCCGGCCAGTTCGGCCCGGCGCTCCCCGGCCATCGTGGCGCGTTCGACGTAACGCGCCTCCGGCAGCCGCCCGGACGCCTCGAAGGCCCGGCGCACGGCGGGGAAGGTGCGCCCCAGCTTCATGACCACGGCCGTGTCGGTGGCGGCGAGCCGGGCGGTCAGCTCCTCCTCCGGCAGGGTGCCGGGCAGGATCGTCAGCACCTCCTCGCCCTCCACGAGCGGGGTGCCGAGCCGGGCCGCGGCGGCGCTGACCGAGGTCACCCCAGGGATCACCTCGGTCGGGTAGCGGTCGGCGAGCCGCTTGTGCATGTGCATGTACGAGCCGTAGAAGAGCGGGTCGCCCTCGGCGAGCACCGCGACCGTGCGGCCGGCGTCCAGATGCTCCGCCAGCCGCGCCGCCGCCTGTGCGTAGAACTCCTCCATCGCGCCCCGGTAGCCGCCCGGGTGGTCCGTGGTCTCCGTCGTGACGGGGTAGACCAGCGGTTCCTCGATGTGGTCGGCGCGGATGTGCTCCGCCGCGATGGACCGGGCGATGGACCGCCCGTGCCGGGCGCTGTGGTACGCGACGACGTCCGCCCCGGCGATGACCTGCACCGCGCGCACGGTCATCAGGGCCGGGTCGCCGGGGCCGAGCCCGACCCCGTACAGCCGGCCGGTCCTCTGCTCGCTCACGGTCACTCCTCCTCGCTGGCGATGGCGTTGAGGGCGGCCGCGGCCATGGCGCTGCCGCCGCGCCGGCCGCGCACGATCAGGTGGTCCAGGGCGGACGGGTGGGCGGCCAGGGCGTCCTTGGACTCGGCCGCGCCGATGAAGCCGACGGGCACCCCGATGACGGCCGCCGGGCGGGGCGCGCCCTCCTCGATCATCTCCAGCAGCCGGAACAGGGCGGTCGGCGCGTTCCCGACGGCGACGACCGAACCCTCCAGCCGGTCGCGCCACAGCTCCAGGGCCGCGGCGCTGCGGGTGGTGCCCAGCTCCGCCGCGAGACCGGGCACCGCCGGGTCGGACAGGGTGCACACCACTTCGTTCGCCGCGGGCAGCCGCTTGCGGGTGACACCGCTGGCGACCATGGCCACGTCGCACAGGATGGGCGCACCGGCCCGCAGCGCGGCACGGGCACGGGCCACCACGTCCGGGCTGAAGGCGAGATCGCGTACGAGGTCGACCATGCCGCAGGCGTGGATCATGCGGACCGCGACCTGACTGACATCGGCGGGCAGACCGGACAGGTCCGCCTCTGCGCGGATGGTGGCGAAGGACTGGCGGTAGATCGCCGGTCCGTCCTTCTCGTACTCGTGCACGGCTTCTTCGCTCTCTTCAGGGGGTCATGGGTCGGGGAGTCACGGGTTACGGGGGCAGGAAGTCGTGGGGGCACGGGGGTGCGGAGCGGCCGGGTCCGGATGCCGCGACGTCGTCGGTCAGATGGGCAGGCCGCGCGTGCCACGGGCCGCCGCCACCACGGCGGCGAGCCTGTCGGAGCCACCTGAGCAGCAGCCGGAGCCACCTGAGTCGCCGGAGCCGTCCGAGCCGTCCGAGTCGCCGGAACGGCCCGATCCGCTGGAACGGCCCGATCCGCCGGGGCTCTCGGGACCCCCGGGGTTCTCGGGGCTCCCTGGGTTCTCTGGGTTCTTCGGGACGTCGTCCGGTACGGGGTTCCGGGCGGAGTCCCGTACGAGGGAGACCCGGTACCCGTCGGGGCCGGCGACGACGTCGACCCACTCGCCCCGGGGGTGCCCGCACCGGCGTTCGCACCCGGACCAGTACACCGGCAGGGCCCCCACCGGCCCCAGCGCGGCCGCCGCGTCGGCCCGCACGTCGGCCAGCGACTTCGCGCAGCCCGGCCGTCCGATGCAGGCGCCCACCCCGGTCCAGGGGGAGTCGGGGCCGGTGACGAGACCGGTGGCGGCCAGTCCGTCCAGCAGTTCCGGGGCCTGCGGCCGGGCCACCCCGGGGACGACGATCCCGCGCCACGGCGTCAGGCGCAGTTCGTCGCCGCCCCGGCGGGCCGTGTCCGTCAGCGTCCGCCACTGCCCGGCGGTGATGCGGCCCAGGGGCACGCCCACGGACAACGCGGCGGTGCCGTGGGGGGAGTTCACGATGCCCACCGCGGGGCCGGTGCGACCGGTGGGGCCCTGGACACCGTCGGGGACACGGGAGTCGGCAGTGGTACCGGTGGCGACGAGCCCCGCCCGGCGCAGTCGTTCGGCGACTTCGGCGTGGAGGCCCTCGGCCCCGCCGGGCAGGTCCGCCACCCGCCACGCGCCGTGGTCGCGCGTCCGTTCCAGGAACGTCCGGGCGGCGATGAGGGCGGCCTGCGGCGCCCGTTCGCCGGGTGTCCGGGTGGTGGCCCGCGCCGTGCCGATCCGCAGCAGCGCGGTCCCGTCCCGCTGTGCGACCAGGGTCACATCGGCGCCGAGCGCCGCCACGTCGCCGCGGCCGTCGTCGAGGGCGAAGAGGAACCGGCCGGACAGGCCCGCCGTCCCGTCGTCGGCGCACAGCAGCTCGTCCAGCCCGGACAGCCAGGGGCGGACGTCACCCGCCCCCGACCCGTCGAGGCCCGAGAGCGGCGACGCCACCACGTTGCGTATCCGCTCGTGGCGGGCGGAGGGCAGCAGTCCCGCCCCGCCCAGCCGGCGGGCCAACTCGGCGCCGCAGTCCGGGCCCAGGCCGCGCAGCTGCACGTTGCCGCGCGAAGTGAGATGCAACTCACCGTCGCCCAGCTCCTCGGCGGCCCTGCCCAGCACGTCCGCCTGCGCCGCGTCCAGCACACCACCGGGAACCCGGACCCGGGCCAGCGCGCCGTCGTCCGCGCCGTGCAGCCGCAGCGTGCCGGGGCAGGCGTCGTCACGGTCCCGGGGAGACGGGTCTCCCGGGGGCGGGGACGGAGCGACCGGCGAAGACATGGCGGCGAGCATACCGACCGCCCCATCGGAACCGTATGTCCCCCAATGGTTGGCCACCCCGCCCCGCCCGGTCCGCCCCGTCCGGCCCTTGCCCGGTCGGCGAACCACCCCGCCCCGGCCCGGCCCTCGCCCCGGTCGGCGAACAGCCGTCCCCGCCGGACGGGAACCACCCCCGGCCACCCGATTCCCGGCCTCCCGCCACCCGATTCCCGGCCTCACCGTCACCTGCTCTCCGGCCTCCCGCCACCCGCTCCCCGACCCCGGGTCATCGGTCGGCCGTACTATGCCCCGGGGGTGTTCGTGGTGCCCCGCCCCCGCGGCGGGGCACCACGAACACCCCCACCGACGGGCCATCCGGCACGTCGTCGCCACAGACGGCGACAGGGGAGGAAGTCCGGTGAGATTCCGGCACGGTCCCGCCACTGTGAGTCCGGCCCACCGGCCGGGCGAGTCAGGAACTCCCTTCCCCGAGCGCTCGGTCCGTGCCGAGCAGGGGAGACCCGTACCGACACCGCCCGGGGCGTGGACACCCCGAGGAAGGCCAGACGCCGCATGATCCTGCTCCTGTCGACGTCCGACACCGACCTGCTCAGCGCCCGCGCCTCGAACGGCCCGGTCCCCTACCGCTTCGCCAATCCCTCCCGGCTCCCGCTCCAGGACCTGCCGGAACTCCTGGAGGGCGCCGACCTGGTCGTCGTCCGCCTCCTCGGCGGGGTGCGCGCCTGGCAGGACGGCCTCGATCAAGTGCTCGCCACCGGACG
Source organism: Streptomyces sp. NPDC006435 (assembly GCF_040612315.1). Lineage (NCBI taxonomy): Bacteria > Bacillati > Actinomycetota > Actinomycetes > Kitasatosporales > Streptomycetaceae > Streptomyces > Streptomyces sp. NPDC006435. The sequence goes on along the minus strand of NZ_JBEXPY010000006.1, from coordinate 137,979 downwards.
CCCCGTGGTCGTCCTCACCGGTGAACAGGCCCCCGACGCCCAGCTGATGGCCGCCTCGACGGTGCCCATCGGCATCGCCGCCGAGGCCCACGCCTACCTGGCCCACGGCGGACCGGCCAACCTGGACCAGCTCGCCCGCTTCCTCTCCGACACCGTCCTGCTCACCGGCCACGGCTTCGCGCCGCCCGCCCCGGCCCCCGCCTGGGGACCGCTGGAGCGCACGCCCCGGCGCACGGACGGCCCGGCGGTCGCGGTCCTCTACTACCGCGCCCACCACATGAGCGGCAACACCGCGTTCGTCGACACCCTGTGCCGCGCCGTCGAGGACGCGGGCGGCCGGCCCATGCCGCTGTACGTGGCCTCGCTGCGCACCCCCGAACCCGAACTCGTCGAGGCCCTGCGCGACGCCGACGCGATCGTGACCACCGTGCTCGCCGCGGGCGGCACCCGGCCCGCCGAGGCGTCGGCCGGCGGCGACGACGAGTCCTGGGACGCGGGCGCCCTCACCGGCCTCGACGTGCCCGTGCTCCAGGCGCTCTGCCTCACCGGTTCGCGCGCCGACTGGGAGGGCAACGACGAAGGGGTCTCCCCGCTGGACGCCGCGAGCCAGATCGCCGTCCCCGAGTTCGACGGCCGCCTGATCACGGTGCCGTTCTCGTTCAAGGAGATCGACGCGGACGGCCTGCCGGTGTACGTCGCCGACTCCGAGCGCGCCGCCCGCGTCGCCGGGATCGCCGTGCGGCACGCCCGGCTGCGCCACATCCCGGCCGCCGAGAAGCGGATCGCGCTCGTCCTGTCCGCGTACCCGACCAAGCACTCCCGGATCGGCAACGCCGTCGGCCTCGACACCCCCGCCAGCGCCGTCGCCCTGCTGCGCCGCCTCCGGGCGGAGGGCTACGACTTCGGTGCGGAGGAGGTCCCCGGGCTCGCGTCGGGCGACGGCGACGAGCTGATCCGCGCGCTGATCGAGGCGGGCGGCCACGACCAGGAATGGCTCACCGAGGAGCAGCTGGCCCGCAACCCGGTCCGCATCCCGGCCGCCGACTACCGGCGCTGGTACGCGACCCTGCCGGCCGAGCTCCGCGAGGCCGTCGAGGAGCACTGGGGGCCCGCCCCCGGCGAGATGTTCGTCGACCGGTCCCGCAACCCGGAGGGCGACATCGTCCTCGCCGCCCTGCGCCGCGGCAACCTGCTGATCCTCATCCAGCCGCCGCGCGGCTTCGGCGAGAACCCGATCGCGATCTACCACGACCCGGACCTGCCGCCCTCGCACCACTACCTGGCCGCCTACCGCTGGATCGCCGCCCCGGCCGACGACAACGGCTTCGGCGCCGACGCGATGATCCACCTCGGCAAGCACGGCAACCTGGAATGGCTGCCCGGCAAGAACGCCGGGCTGTCCGCCGCCTGCGGCCCCGACGCCGCGCTCGGCGACATCCCGCTGATCTACCCGTTCCTGGTCAACGACCCGGGCGAGGGGACCCAGGCCAAGCGCCGCGTGCACGCCACCCTCGTCGACCACCTCGTGCCGCCGATGGCGCGCGCCGACAGCTACGGGGACATCGCCCGCCTCGAACAACTCCTGGACGAACACGCCCAGATCGCCGCGATGGACCCGGCGAAGCTCCCGGCGATCCGGGCCCAGATCTGGACCCTGATCCAGGCCGCGAAGCTCGATCACGACCTGGGCATCGAGGACCGTCCCGAGGACGAGGGCTTCGACGACTTCATCATGCATCTCGACGGCTGGCTCTGCGAGATCAAGGACGTCCAGATCCGCGACGGCCTGCACGTCCTGGGCGGCGCCCCCGCCGGTGCCGACCGGGTCAACCTGGTGCTCGCGATCCTGCGGGCCCGTCAGATCTGGGGCGGCACCGCCGCCCTGCCGGGACTGCGCGAGGCGCTCGGGCTCGACGAGTCCGCCGCGACCCGCGTCACCGCCGACGAGGCCGAGGAACGGGCCCGCGCCCTGGTCCAGGCGATGGAGGACGCCGACTGGTCCCCGGACGCCGTCGCCGGAGTGGCGGCCGGACACCCGCAGGCCGTCGCCGACATCCTCGCCTTCGCCGCCCGCGAGGTGGTGCCGAGGCTGGCCGCCACGACCGACGAGCTCGACCACGCGCTCCACGCGCTGAACGGCGGGTTCGTCCCCGCCGGACCCTCCGGCTCCCCGCTGCGCGGCCTGGTCAACGTGCTGCCGACCGGGCGCAACTTCTACTCCGTCGACCCCAAGGCGGTGCCCTCCCGGCTCGCCTGGGAGACCGGCCAGGCCCTCGCGGACTCGCTCCTGGAGCGCTACCGCGCCGACAACGGCGACTGGCCCACCTCGGTCGGCCTCTCGCTGTGGGGCACCAGCGCGATGCGCACCGCGGGCGACGACGTCGCCGAGGCCCTCGCGCTGCTCGGCGTCCGCCCGGTGTGGGACGACGCCTCGCGGCGCGTCACCGGCCTGGAGGCGATCCCGCCCGCCGAGCTCGGCCGCCCGCGCATCGACGTCACCCTTCGCATCAGCGGTTTCTTCCGTGACGCCTTCCCGCACACCATCGGCCTGCTCGACGACGCGGTCCGCCTCGTCGCCGCCCTGGACGAACCGGCCGAGCAGAACCACGTACGCGCCCACACCCAGGCCGACCTGGCGGCCCACGGCGACGAACGCCGCGCCACCACCCGCATCTTCGGCTCCCGCCCCGGCACGTACGGCGCCGGGCTGCTCCAGCTCATCGACTCCCGCGACTGGCGCACCGACGCGGACCTCGCCGAGGTCTACACGGTCTGGGGCGGCTACGCCTACGGGCGCGAACTGGACGGCCGCCCGGCCCGCGAGGAGATGGAGACCGCGTACAAGCGGATCGCGGTCGCGGCCAAGAACACCGACACCCGCGAGCACGACATCGCCGACTCGGACGACTACTTCCAGTACCACGGCGGCATGGTCGCCACCGTCCGGGCACTGCGCGGCACCGCCCCGGAGGCGTACATCGGCGACTCCACCCGCCCCGAGACGGTCCGCACCCGCACCCTGGTCGAGGAGACGTCCCGGGTCTTCCGCGCCCGGGTGGTGAACCCCAAGTGGATCGAGGCGATGCGGCGGCACGGCTACAAGGGCGCCTTCGAACTCGCCGCCACCGTCGACTACCTCTTCGGCTACGACGCGACGACGGGCGTGGTCGCCGACTGGATGTACGACAAGCTCACCGAGACGTACGTCCTGGACCCGACCAACCGCGAGTTCCTCCAGCAGGCCAACCCCTGGGCCCTGCACGGCATCGCGGAACGGCTCCTGGAGGCGGAGTCCCGCGGCATGTGGGCCGAGCCCGACCCGGAGATCCTCGCCGCCCTGCGCGAGGCGTACCTGGAGACGGAGGGCAACCTGGAGGGCGAGGACTGACCTCCGCATGCGCGCCCGGGGCAGCCCACTTCGCCGCGAACCCGGACGCCCCCGAGTACGACCTCCGCGTGCGCGCCCGGGGCCGCCCGTCCCGCCCGGACGGCCCCGGGCGCCCCGCCGGTGGGCGTACGCCGCAGTGCTCAGCCGGCGTTCCGCGCGCAGGCCGTCACCGCCGCGATCAGCCGGTGGTTCTCGGACGCGCCACCGCCCCCGCCGAACGAGAACCGCCGACGGGTGTAGCCGTAGGCGATCCCGCTGCCGGGATCGGCGAAGGCCTGCGCGCCGACCGCGCCGCTGTGCCCGAACGCGCGGGCGCCCAGCACCGGGTAGCGCACGCCCTGCGCCTCGAACCCGAGCAGGAAGTGCCCCGTCTCCCCGGTGACCAGGTCCGTTCCCGGCGTGTGCGGGGTGGTGAACTCCGCGAGCGCGTCCGGGCCCAGCAGTGGAGGCCGGCCGTCCACCTCGGAGATCGCCGCGGCGTAGAGCTTGGCGAGGCCGCGGGCGCTGCCGACGCTCCCGGACGAGGCGGGGCCCTGCGCCCGGACGGCCCGGGTGTTGGCGAACTCCGCCAGATCGGTGGGGGGTTCGGCGTGCAGGTTGAACGCGATGCCGGTGAGACCGCGCGGCGCCGGGGCCTGCCGCTCCGCCCGCGCCCGGAGGGCCGGCGGCAACGGTTGTACGGGCAGATAGCGCGGTTCCGCCGATTCGGGGAGCCCGAGGTGGAAGTCCAGTCCGTACGGTTCCCGGACCCGTTCGCGGTACAGCCGCTGGAGGCTCCGGCCCGTGGCCCGGCGCACGACCTCCCCGGTCAATGCGCCGATGGTGAAGGCGTGGTACCCGTACGCCTCCCCGGGCTCCCAGTAGGGGCGCGCGCCGGCCAGCCGCTCGGCCAGTGACCGGTCGTCGGCGAGCGTCGCGGTGCTCAGGCCCTCGTCGACGCCGATCAGCCCGGCACGGTGGGCGAGGAGATCTCGCAGGGTGAGTGCGCCCTTTCCCTCGGCCGCGAACTCGGGCCAGTGGTGCGCGACGGGCCGGTCCAGGTCCAGCACCCCGTCCTGCACCAGCAGCGCGACCACCAGATGGGCGGCGCCCTTGCCCGACGAGTACAGCGCGAACAGCGAGTCCCCGTCGACCCCGTCCCCCGTCCACAGGTCGACCACCTCCCGCCCGTGCAGGCGGACGGACAGCTGCGCGCTCAGCCCCGGTTCGTCGGCCGCGACGGCGTCGAAGGCCTCCCGCACCGCGGCGAACCCCTCGGCCACGGTGCCGGAACTCCCGGCTGACACAGGGTGGTCGAGCTGCTTCATGACGATTCGCTCCAGGGTGGCGAAGGCGTTCGGGCGCCATGAACTGTACGGTGCAGTTCAAGTGAACTCAACCGTACAGTGCAGTTCGCTGTTACGATGACGCCGATGAACGAACCCAGCACCCGGAACCGACCGTCGGGGGAGCGTGCCTCCCGCAAGCACACGGCGATCATCCGCGCGGCCCGCGAGCAGTTCCTCCAGCACGGCTTCGACGTCGGCGTCGACCGGATCGCCGCCGAGGCGGGCGTCTCCAAGGTGACCGTGTACAACCACTTCGGCAGCAAGGAGGGCCTGTTCGCCGAGGTGATCGGCGACGCCCTGGAACAGGCGCTGGGGGAGACCGCCCGGACGATGGGCCGTCGGCTCCAGGAGGACGACGGCATCCGCGAGATCCTGACCGCCACCGCCCGCGGCTGGGTGCAGGGCATCGCCCAGGAGGAGGTGCTGGCACTGCGCGCCCTGATCGCCGCCGAGGCCCGCCGCTTCCCCCAGCTGGGCCGCGCCTGGCGGGAACAGGGCCCCGAACGCTTCGCGGAACCGCTGGCCGCCGCCCTGCGCGCCTGCCCGGAGCTGGAGATCCCCGACATGGACGTGGCGATCATCCAGTTCTACGCCCTCGTGCTGTACCCCCACGTCGTCCACAGCACCTACGGCGACCGCCTGCCGCCGGCGCAGGCGGAGCAGCTGATCGAGCGGGGCGTGGACATGTTCCTGGAGTACTACCGGAACGGATAGGGAGGAAGCGCCACCCGCATGAAGGGGGAACCTTGCCGGCTCCGACGGGCGGCTGCCTCGGGCCCACAGGCTGACGGAAACCACTCAGGGGCCTGACCCGCTTTCGCGGATCAGGCCCCTGAACTGGTCTTACAGCTGTCGGGGTGGCGGGATTTGAACCCACGACCTCTTCGTCCCGAATGAGGTTCGGCCCAGTCCCTCACCACCCGCTCCGCCAACTTACCTGGTCGCAGCGTTGGTGCGCAGTGGGGGCGGGTGGTCTCACGAGGGCTCGGGCAGCAGGTCGGCTCCCAGGCGGCTCCCCGACCGGGTAGGTCGTCGGACGCGGGGCGACGGGGCGAGATCGAGTGCGCACTCTGACCTTGGGACCACCGACGCTTGGGCCTGTGAATGACTTCCGCCCCTGATGAAACGTTGTCAGCCACGCCACTCGAGCAGGACGAGAGTGGCGTCGTCAGAGGTGGCGTCGCCGCGTGCTCGCTTGAGCGTGTGGGACAGGTCCCGTGCCACCGCGCGGACGCTTCGGTCCGCCTTCTCCAGCTGGTTCACCCAGTCGATGAGCTGGTCCTCGCCGAACTGCTCCTGCCCGCTCTCGTGCTCCTCGACGAGGCCGTCGGTGAAGCAGAGGACGCGGTCCCCCGGTTCGAGCATCACACTGCTGACCTGTGGCTGGGCTCCTCCGAAGCCGACGGGGAGGGTGGTGGGGCTGTTCAGGCGGCCCATGACGCGGTGCTCGCGGATCAGGACGGGGGCGGGGTGTCCCGCGTTGACCCACTGGAGACGGCCGGTGGTCGTGTCGAGCCGCAGCATCTGCGCGGTGACGAAGTGGTCGGGGGCGAACTGTTCGGCGATGGCCCGGTCCATGAAGAGGTAGATCTCGGACAGTTCGACGCTGATGCGGCGGGCGTGCCGATACGCGCCGATGGCGACGGTGGCCATGGTGGCCGCGTCCAGGCCGTGGCCCATGGCGTCGATCATGGCGAGGTGGAGGGTGTCGCCGTTGAGGGCGTAGTCGAAGCTGTCGCCGGCCACGTCGTAGGCGGGCTCCAGGACTCCGGCGACGGCGACGCGCGGCATGGTCATGGTCAGCGGCGGCAGGAGCGACCACTGGATCTCCGCGGCGACGCTCATCGGCTCGCCGCGGCGGGTGCGGAAGAAGAGGTCGGTGAGGCGGTTCTTGGTCTGCAGCAGGTCGGCGACCAGTCCCGCGATCCTGCGCAGGAGACGGCGGTCGTCGTCGTCGACCGCGTCCAGGGTGACGGCCAGGACGCCGGCCTGGTCGCCGCCGTCGAGCAGCGGTACGTGGACGCGTACCCCGTCGGCCAGTGCCAGCTCGACCGGGAGCGACGTGAGGAAACACCTGCCGGCCTCCGAGCCGTCGATGGACAGCGGCTCGCCGCCCGTCAGCCCTTCCGCGAGCAGGGGAACGAGCCGCTGCTGTCCGTAGTCCTGAAGCAGGATCTGCGGGTCCATGCCCCCCAGCCGGCTCACCGTCTCGGCGACGACCAGCCCGACCCGGTCGGGTGGCAGCTCGTGCGCCCGGTCCAGGACCGTTCCCAGGAGTCCCTCCCCGAAGCTTTCCGAGCGATCCGGTTCGTCGAGCTGTCCGACGGTCATCCCGTTGCCTCCAACCGAGCGGCGATGACCTCGCCCCGCACCAGCGACATGGCCTCCAGGATGCTCCTCGGCGGCAGGTCACGCCACACATGGCCGTACCGCTGCCGCTCAAGGAGTGGCCCCGGTCAGGGCTCCTCGGGGTGATGGCCGTTGCCGGTGGGCGGTCTGCTGGTGGCGAGCCAGGTACGGGCGGGCCCGGCGGCGGTCTCGGTGTCGACGGTGAGGTGCAGCCGTGTGCCGCCGTCCGGCGCGGGGTAGCTGCGCTGTTCCGCCCCGGAGAAGCACCGGCGGATCACTTCGGCGACCGCACGGGCGGCCTCGGGTGTGGCGGAGACGATACGGATCTCGGCATAACCCCCCTGCGGCAGGGGCTCGTTCTCGGTGGGGTGCAAGACGGCGTGCTCCGTTCGGGACGAAGGCGAGAGGCCGGCGGGTGGGTTGTCCCTGGGGTCGGGTGCCCCACCCGCGGCCTTCGGCCGGAGGAGTGGTCTGGGGTCAGGGCCAGGTGCCCTCAGGTCGGCGACCGGCGATTCGCCCGAGAGGCCCAGGGTGGCTGTGACCGGGGGGACGGCTGAGGGAGGGGTAGGGGTCGCCGAAGCGGTAGGCCGCTATGCGTGCGTCGTGCCGGGCGTTCAGCCGGTGGATCAGGCGTGTGCCGAGCGCGATCAGAAACGCGCCGGCCAGGAGCGTGATCACGATCTCCATGTCGTCACCCGCATGTACCCCGGCAGGGGGATCATCCGCGCGCCGACGGGGTGCGCAGCTGGGTACGCCGCCGGGGGCGCCGACGGGTACGGCCGGAGCGCCGGGGCGGCCCCGCCATCGGTCTCCCAGGCGTCTTCGCTGCTCCGCGCCTCCCGCATACGGCGGCCGGTCGCGGCTTCGTCGGACATCAGCGAGCCCGCAGTGAGGGTGCTGCCGGGGAGGGCGGCGGCGGTCATCAGCCGGGTCGCGGAGGCGGCTTCGGTCTCCGGCGGAACCACGAGCAGGTCGCAGCGGCCGGTCGTGGAGGACAGCAGGATGATCTTGTCCGGGTCCTGCTCGATGAACCAGCCCACGTGCAGGACGTGGCCGGTGACGGCGGCCTTGTGTGGGACGACGGGCCAGTGGCCGGGGCTCACCAGGACGCGGGTGATGCGGCCCCAGCGTCCTTCGAGGGCGTCGGCCAGCGCCGGCAGCTCGGCTGCCAGGTCGCGTGAACGGGGCCACCAGGCGCCGTCGAGCCGACCGGCGAGGGTGGTCTTCGGGGTGAGCGACAAGCGGGCCGGAAGTCCTGGGGTGAGGGCGCGGTTCGCCGTCCTGTCGAGGGTGGTGGTCATCGCGCACCTGCCCCCGGGCTGCCCGTCGGCAGCCCGGTTTTTCGTGTTCCCCGGAAATGACACCTGCGTGGAAGCTGGTGCTCGAAGTACTTCCGGTACTTCCAGCGTACGTCCGCGCAGCCCGCTTCCCGCCTGATACGGGAAGATACTTCCCTTTCGCGCGAAGTAGTGTGTGGCGACGGGCGGACCCGCGGAAGCCGGGGTTACCGTGAGGTGACGGCACAGTCGCGCTGCCGGCGGCCCGCGGCCCCCACGGGTGCGGCCGTGGGGACCGCGGCCCCCTCACCCAGAGATGAGCGGATCCCTCATGGCCGACTCCGACATCCCGCCCCCGCCCCCGATGCTCCTGCCGGACGAGATCCACCGGGCGGTGCGCCCTGGCACGGCTCTGCTCCGGCTGGAGACGACGCACTCCCGGCAGGGCGTCCTCGACGGGGCGTGGTGGCCGCGCACGCGCGAGGTGGAGCAGGAGGTTCCCGCGCTGGTGTCCGTCCTGACCGAACACCTCGGGCCCATCACCCGGGTCGGCCTGGACGCGACCGCGTGGGACGGGATTCCGTCCCGGCTGATCGTCGACGACCGGGTCGTCCACCTCGACTCCTTCCCCGTCGGCGACGACACCGTCCTGATCACCCGCGGCGACAAGGACCACTTCGCGCTGATGGTGGTCCCGCCGGACACGGAAGCCGATGCCGCCCGCGCCGCCATGGCCCGCGCGGTCCACGCCGACAACATCACTCAGGCCACCGAGCTCCTCGTCGCCACGCCCCTCCCACCGACGACCGAGCAGGGCGGAGCGGCGTGAGGGGGACAGGGTGGGGAACTTCCAGGCGGTGAGGGTGGCCGTGGGGCGGACCTTCGCGGAGTGCGGTGGGTGGGGGCGCCGTTGTGGAGGGTGAGGCCCTCGTGCCAGGCCCGGGGGGCCGTCGATGCGGACGGCGAGGGAGCCGAAGAGCATGCCGGTGGTCAGCGCCATCGCCATCTCGGGGCCGGGCCGTGTCGAGCAGGGCGGCGCTCTCGCCGTGCCGCAGTTACACGGCGGAGGAGAGGCAGAAGTCGTGCCAGGTGCCGTTCTCGGCGGCGAAGGTGTCGGGAAGTCAGCCACCTACGAGTCTGGGAGGCACCTGGCCTGGGTCGGAGTCGCTGTTCATGAGATCGGGAGGCGCCCGGCTGCTCAGTCGTGACGGGCGAGCTTGACTGCTGAGACGAGCAGGATCACGGCCAGTGCGGGGATGAGCACCAGGTCGGGGAACACGCCGAGGAGCAGCCCGCCGAGCACCGCCCCGGCGATGGAGCCGGTGGCCATGACCGCCGTGAAGCGGAGGTGCGCGCCGAGGACGGAGAAGCTGCCGTCGCGGCTGTAGCGGGCGAACGCGACCAGCACGATCGTCAGGATCAGCAGCTCGCCGCCGGCCACTCCCATGATCGCGGCGACGACGCCGATGCCGAACCCGGCCGCAACTCCGGCGGGGATCTGGGCCCAGAGCGGCAGCGTGAGGGCGTCCAGGGTGGTGGTGTGGGTGACCACGAGCGCGGCGGCCATGAGGACCATCAGGGCCGCCAGCACCTTGTAGAGGGTGGCCGAGCGCATGCGAACCGCCCAGGACGCGCCGGCCCAGGCGCCGAGCAGGCTGCCGGCCAGCAGATTGACCGCGACGGGCCAGCGGGCGGCGACCTCGGCGGCCGGGACCGCCACCAGCCTGGCGGGCAGCGCGACCAGGACCATGACCAGGCTCATCGCCTTGTTCAGGATGACCGCCGAGAGCGCGGCGAATCCGAAGAGGCCGATCAGCAGCGGCAAGCGGAACTCGGCACCGCCCAGCCCGATCATCCCGCCCAGCACGCCGATGGCCGCTCCCGCACCGAACACCACAGGTGCCGAGTGCGTCGGCGCCGGCCGGAAGGAGCGGGAGGTCTGGTCCGCGCTCATGACGGGCATCCTCGCTGGTCGCCCGCCTCCGGCACTACTGCACGCCCCACCTTCGGGGCAAGACACCAGACGCCTGCACCTCACTCGTTCGGACCTCCGAGACCGGCTACGGCCCGCCTGCTCCGCTGCGCCGACGACGCCCGAGTGCTGTCTGGATCTCGTGAAGGTTCGGTGCCTGTCGCCACGAGGTTCCGTCAGTCGTCCCCGTCGTTCTGCTCTGGGCCGCGCGGAGTAATCAGGAGAATGCCTCCTGGCGGAAGGCGTTGCGAACGTCGGTCAGAGGCTGGCGGTCGCGGGTGTAGTAGAGCTTGTTGGTCAGCAGGGCCGCCCATCGGTCCTGGGCGGGGGAGATCCACATGCCGGTGCCGGTGAAGCCGTAGTGGACCCAGACGTCCTGCTCGCTGGTGGTGCCGGGGGCCGGGTGCCAGAACAGGCCGCGTTCCGGCTGGAGGCCCCCGGTCTGCACGGTGAGGGAGAGGGCGGTCCACTCGGCGCCGAAGCCGGCTGCGGTCGGGGCTGTGGTGGGGTTGAGCATGTAGCGGAGGAAGACGGCCAGGTCGTCGAGGACGGTGAAGGTGCCGGCGATGCCGCACACTCCGTCGAGGAGGCGGGCGGAGAAGTCGTGGGCGACGCCCTTGAGGTGAGTACCGGTGTCCTGGTCGAGTTCGGTGGGGGCGCATCGGGACGCGATACCGGCGGGCAGCGGGCCGAAGCAGGTGGTGTTCATGCCCAGCGGGTGCCAGGTTCTCTTCTCGCAGAGCTGGTCGAGGGGCCGGCCGGAGAGGTACTCGGCGAGGTAGCCGAGGATGAGGGCGGACCGGTCGGTGTACTCGACGGCCTCGCCGGGCGGCCGGTTGAGGGCCTCGTGCAGGACTCCGCGGCGGATGCCGGCGGGGTCGGTGCCGTAGAGGTTCTTCAGCTGGGCCCGGAGGGGGAGGCCAGCGGTGTGAGTCAGGAGCTGCCGGGCGGTCACGACCCCGAGCGGGTGGCCGGTCACCTCGTCCCAAAAGGTGCCGAGGGGGGCGTCGAGATTGAGGACGCCGTCCTCCCACAGAGCTCCGATGGAGGCCCAGACCGCGAGGATCTTGGTGAGGCTGGCGGCGTCGAAGACGGTGTCCGATCGCATCCTCACGTTCGGCTCGTCGGGGTCCAGGACGCCAGTAGTGCCCGTCGCCCGGACTCCACCGGCGTCGCCGACGGCCCATACCGCGCCCGGGTAGACCTTGTCGCGGACGCCTTCGCTCAGCAGGTGCTCGATGCGGTCGGTGCGGTACGGCATGGTCTCCCTCTTCGTGTGGGCATCCCAGCGGCCAGCGTAGTGAGCTGGTTCGGGCGGTCCGGGCAAGGCGTGCCGGTGGTCAGGCGAGCTGTTGGCCGAGGGTGGTCAGTTCTCGGGCGGTCTTCGACAGGGGATAGCGGCCGGCGTTGGCGTATCCGGCCTGTCGCAGAGCGGGCAGGAGGCCGGGTTCGGTCCGTAGGCGGTCCAGGTCCCGGGTGAGGGCGGTGGGGTGGGTGAAGTCGGTGGCCATACCGGAGCGGGCGAGGGCTTCGCTGAGGCCGGGGACGGGCTGGTAGAGGACGGGGAGGCCGCAGGCTTGGGCTTCCAGGGCGACCAGGCCCATGGCCTCCAGGGTCGTGGAGGGCATGACGAGCACGTCGTGCTCGGCGAACGTTTTCCACAGCTGGGGACGACGAAGCCAACCGAGATAGCGGGCCCTCACCCCGGCCCGTTGCAGCCGTGGGGCCAACGCGCGGAACTGGGCGCTGGGGGCGGCGATCGACAGCTCGACGCCTTGGAGTGGGGCGACGCTCCGGATGAGGGCCTCGATGCCCTTCTCAGCGGTCAGTCGGCCCGCGTACAGCAGGCGGAGGTGGCTCTTCGCCGGGCGGGTGGTACGGAGGGGTGGATGGCTGAGCAGCCGATCCGGAATGCCCCAGGGGATGTGGTTGATCTTGCGGCGGTCGGTCTGCGGGGCGAGCTTGAGGAGGTGGTCGGCCATGGCGCCGGTGGGGACGACGATGGCGTCGGCCGCCCGGGCGGTCGCCCGCAGGATCTGGAGCTGGTCGCGGTGGGCCTCGGCGAAGAGCAGGTCGGTGCCGTGGACGAGGGCGATGCGGGGGTGCGCGGGCAGGGCCCGGATCAGGGCGGGGGTGGCGCCGAAGGCGAGGTGGTGCAGGTGCAGGACGTCGATCTGGGAGGGGTTGATCGCAGCCGTCAAGGCTTGGCGGAGGTGAGCGACGTACCGATGGAAGGCAGGGCCCTCCAGGCACTTGCCGGTCGTGCTGAGCAGGTCGAGGCCGGGCGGTGTCCGGGGACGGGGTCCGGCCGGGGCGAGCATGAAGGCCCTGGCGGGGATGAGGGGTTCCTCGCCGGTGTAGAGATCGAGGAAGAGTTCGACGCTGCCACCGGGACTGCCAGCGGGCAGGTCCAGGAAGGTGGCGACCAGCGGATTCCGGTCAGGACTCACCGGCGGCCTCCGCCGATCTCCTCGTAGAGGCGGGAGATGTCGATGCCCTCGGTGGCCGCGTACTTCGCGGGCTGCTGCTGGTAGCTGGCCGGTGTGCCCTGCGCGGCAAGGAAGACCAGCTTGCCGAACGTCATGCCGGGATAGACGCGGACGGGCCGGGCGGCACGGATCTCCAGGGTCCAGCGGATGGCGTGGCCCTGGTGGCCGAGCGGGGCGGAGACGTGGACCCAGATGCCGAGGGCGCCGATGGTGCGGTCGCCGTTGAGCATCTGCGCGTACGTCTCCGAGCCGGTGCGCTCGTGGGTGACGCCGAGGTAGAGCAGGCCGGGCTGGAGGACCAGGCCGGTGGTGAGGATTTTCTGCTCGGTGTAGGTGGTGGGGACGGCGGCGTCGAGGTCGCCGGCGCAGACGCGGAGGGTGTCGCCGAGGCGCCAGTCGTAGGCGTTCGGGGAGACACGGGCGGGGTCGTACGGGTCGATGGTGATCTCGCCGGCGCGGACGGCGGCGCTGATGGCGGGGCCGGTGAGGATCACGAGACGACCACCCCGAGGCGGGCGGCGTCGCGCCAGTAACGCGAAGGCTGGGGGCCGTCGGCGGCCTGGTACTTGCCCGCGTACAGGTCGACGTCACCGGTGGAGACGAAGAACATGATTTGCCCGATCTTCATGCCCGCGTACACGCGCAGGGGACGGATCGGGGAGAGCATCAGCGTCCACTGGCCGTGGAAGCCGATGTCGCCGATCGGGGCCGTGATCTCGACGAATAGACCGAGCCTGCCGACGGAGGAGCGGCCGAACAGCAGCGGGACGAAGGTGTCGGAGCCGACCTGTTCGAGGGTGTGGCCGAGGTAGAGCTCACCGGGCTGGAGGACGTATCCGTTCTGACCGATCTCGACCGTGGTGGTCGGGTTCGGGTGGTGGGCGTCGATGACCGGAGCGGTGTAGGTCAGCAGGGTGGGGCCGAGGCGGACGTTGTAGCTGTTGGGGTTGACCTGGTCCGGCTCGAAGGGGCTGATCGTGAGGCGGCCGTCGCGGGCGGCGGCGGTGATCTCGGGGCCGGTGAGGATCATCGGGCGCCCTCCTCCTTCTCGGGCAGCGGGGTGGCGATGATGCGGCGGACGGCCTCGCCGAGGCGGAGGCCGGCCTGGTGGGTGCGTCCGCCGAGGTACGTGTCGGCGAGGTAGTCCGTGGTCAGTACAGACCGGACGCCCGGCGGCAAGGGCCCGGGGGAGACGGCCAGCGGGCCGGTCTGCTCGGTCAGGTGCGCGAGCAGGCCGTCGGGGTCCTGCGCGTGCCGGTCGGGCAGGAAGGCGTGGACGAGCTGGTTGTCGAACGGCTCGATGGCCAGCAGGTCCCCGAGCGTGAGGACATCGCCGAGGCGAATGGGCCGCAGGGCGGTGTCGTTGAGGATGACGGCGCCGGCGCCGAGGCCGGTGTGGAGCCGGGAGGCGATGTCCTTCAGGAGCTGGTGGCGGTCGAGGACGGTGTCGCGGTAGGGCTCGTTGACGGTGCCGAGGCGGGTGGCGAGCATCCGGCAGGTGGCGGTGATCTCCTCGTCCAAGGTGGCGAGGTAGTCCGGGACCGGCGTAGGGGCGGGGAAGAGGGCTGTACGGGCGGCCCAGCCGGAGCCGACGGGTTCGGCGGCGGCGTATCCGTCGGCCAGCTCGCGGCCCTTGACCACGAGGGTGTCTCCGACGTGCACCGGCCCGTAGGCGTCGCTGTGGCAGTGTCCGGCGAAGACGACGTCCACGAACGGGCAGGCGGCGGCGAGCTTGAGGTCCTCGTCGAAGCCGGAGTGGGACAGCACGATCCAGGAGTCCACGTGGTGGTGGTGCTCCAGCATCAGCTCGCGCAGCGCGGTCACAGGGTCGGTGACGCGGTGCTTCGCCCGCTGGTCGGCGGGGATGGTGCGGAACGCGCTGACGCCGATGACCGCGGTGACGGCGACCCGGCGGCCGTGTACGTCGACGACGCGGAGGCGGTTGAACAGCGGCTGTCCGGTGGTGGCGTCGACGGCGTTGGAGCAGATCGTCATCGCGCGTAGGCCAGGTTCGAGGTAGTGGGGCCAGCCGTGGTTGCCGGGCGCCAGCACGTCGTACAGCGTCGTCAGGATTTCCCGTTCGATGGCCCCCTTGCCCAGCCGGTAGTAGCCGGTGCCTTCGAAGAAGTCGCCGCAGTCGACGAGGAGCGAGTTCGCCTTGAGTTCGTGCAGGTGCGGCAGGAGCCTGTGGGCCTGGTCGAGGGCGGAGTGGAGGTCGGTGGTGGCCACGATCTGGCCGTACGTCCTGCTCATCGCGGTACGTCGGTGAGGTCGGCGCCGAGGGCGCGGAGCTTGGCGGGCAGGTCGGCGTGGCCGCGGCGCAGCTGGTCGAGGCCGCTGACGGTGGTGGCGCCCCGGGCACCGAGGCCGGCGATCAGGAGGGTGGAGCCGGTACGGATGTCGGTGGCCTTCACCGTCGTGCCGGTCAGGCGCTGGGGCCCGGTCAAGCGGCAGCGGGTGGGCGAGAGCTCTTCGATCACCGCTCCGAGCCGGGCGAGCTGCGGGAGGAGGTTGCCGTGGCGGCCGGGGTTGATGTCGTCGGCGAACATGTGGATGCCCGGCAGGGTGAGGGCCAGGGCCATCAGCGCGGGCTCGAAGTCGGCGTCCAGGCCGTCCGGGGTCAGCGAGGCGATCGCCCGAAGCGGCCGTCCGCTCACGGCGCGGGCCCGGTGGACGGTGATGGCGTCGGGGGCGAGGGTGACGGGGATCCCGGCCGAGTCCAGCAGGCCGGCCAGCGCCTTGAGGTCCGGCCCGTTGACGCCTTCGACGCGGCCCTCTCCGCCGGTGGCGGCGATCGCGCAGGCCAGTGTGCCCGCCTCGATCTTGTCGCCGGGGACCGTCCAGGCGACGGTTCCGGCCGGGACGCCCGGTGGCGGGGCCAGCGTGATCTTCTCGCTGTCGGCGTGGGCCGTCCATCCGGCGGACCGTAAGGCGGCGAGTACGCTCGTGGTCTCCGGGGACAGGTTGGGATTGCCCAGTTCCAGGCGGCTGCCGGCCACGACCGCCCGGCAGATCGCGGCGATGCTCGCTCCCCGCGAGCGGAACGGCAGCGTCAGGGCGACCCTGTCGCGGGGCTGATCGGCGGCCAGGACGCGGTACCCGGAATCGTCGACAAGGACGGTGTCGCCGAACGCCTCGTAGACGGTGAAGTGCAGCTCCATCCCGCGGTCACCGATCTGACAGCCGCCGGGCCAGGGAAGGGCCGTCTGCCCGTAGGCGGCAAGCAGCGGTGCCACCAGGTAGTAGGAGGCTCTGATCTGAGCGGCGTCCGTAAGGTCGGGTGCGGTGGCGGGATGCCCCTTGGGCGCCACGATCACGGTTCCCGGCTCGGCGACCGGGCGGGCGATGCGGTAGCCGGTCTGTTCCAGCAGGCCGAGCATCCTCTGGACGTCGGCGCTGGCCGGGACGCCGGACAGGCGGACTCCGCGGCCCAGGGACGCGGCGGCGGCCAGCAGCGGCAGCGCCGCGTTCTTCGAGCCGTCCACCCGGACTGTCCCGGCGAGCGGGCGGCCGGGGCGGACGGTGACGGTGTCGACGACTCTCGTACGGGCGGGGGCGAGATCCATCAGAACCTCCTGGTCGCGGGGCGGTATGGCTGGTCAGGGGCCGGTGGAGAGGTGCGGGGAGACGATGTCCGGCGCGGCCGCGGTCGCTCGGTGGACCGTGGCGTCGAGGAGCTGGGCAGCGTGGGAACGCAGCGTCCAGGTGGGCCCGGCCAGGCCGGCGAAGGCGAGGAACGTCAGGGCGATCCGGCCGCTGCGGTCCGCCCGCACGTGGGGTGGGGCGTGAGGGAAGCGATGACGGGCCCTGTTCACGAGGTCGCGCCGAGGGCGTTCTCGTGGGCGTCGAGGAGACGGCTGGTCTGCGCGTACAGCCGTTCCAGCTCGGCGGAGGTGAGGACGAGGGCTCCCTCGCGGGTCGAGCCGTCCTCGAAGTGGATCTCCACGGGCACCGAGCCCTGGCGGGCGCGCGGGTCGTAGACCGCGTCCCGGCCGGGCAGCAGCGTGGCGTGGGTGGCCTGCGCCGGCACCGGGCGCAGCGTCGTACCGTCCGCCGGCGCGGACCAGGCGGGGCCGCCGCCGGGCGGGCGCAGGTGGTAGGTGGTGGCGGAGTCCTCGCCGGGGAGGGTCACCACGACGCCGACCCGGCCGCTGCGGGCGGTGTCGGCGGCGAGGTCGCCGAGCTGAGGGAAGAAGGGAGCCGCTGTTCCTAACTCGGATCCCTGGGAGGGGAGATGGGCAGAGCGTCGTCCGGTCATGCCCCGAAGTTAGGGACGGACACAGCCCCGAATATGAGCCGGAGGAATACGACTCCTATCCGTCCAGGTGGAAGCGGTCGGACATGCGCCGCAACTTCTCTCGCGTGGCTGCACGTTCGGCGTGGACGATGCTGCGGAGGGTCGATCGGGCGATGGGGTGGTTCCGTACGAGCTGGGGTGCGATCCGTTCGGCGGTCTCCAGCTCGCCGAGTGCCTTGTCCCGGTTGCCGTCCCACAGCCACGCGCGAGCGATGTCCATGTGGTGGTGCCCCTGACGGGAGTTGGGCAGCGCGCCGACTAGCTCGGGGCTGGTGCGGCGGTTGATCTCCAGGGCCTTGCCCTGCTCGCCCATCTCTAGGGCCACGCTGATCGCGTGGATCTGCACGTTCCCGGCGGAGAACGTCAGCGAGTGCCGGTCGTACACCGGGGCCCCTGCGTACGCGTCCATCCGCTCGGCGGCGTCCTTCGCGTACCCGATCCGGTCCTCCGCCTCCGAGGCGCGGCCGGCACGGGCGGCGGAGACCGCGGCCCGGAGCTGGAGGGTTCCCCAGGCGCGTACGGCCAGCGGCTCGCCGTGCTCGTACGCCTGCTGCACCGATCCGATCGCCTTGTCCGAGAGCGTCAGCGCGTCCGACCAGTCGGCCGTCGCCCACATGTCCCAGACCCGCATCCAGTCCGCGACCGCAGGCAGCACCGGGTCCCCGGACAGACGAGCCGACCACGCGGCCCGCTCGCAGGCCATCGCCACCAGCTCGGGGTGGCCGAGGGAGTGGGCCGCGGTGTGCGCGAACTTGCAGCACACCGCGTAGATCGCGTACGCCTCCTCCCGCTCGTGCCCTTCCGACATCTCCGCAAGGGCCCGCGCCTCGCGAAACAGATCCGGTAGGACGCGGAGGATCGCCACGTTCGAGGCGGTGTCACGCAGCCGGTGCAGGCGGGTCACCTCACGCCACAGCTGCGAGGCTGACCTCGGCGTCCCGTCGAAGACCGGCGCGAGGTCGTAACGGCGCAGCTCACGCAGGATCGACGAGGCGGCGACCTGCCACTGGTTGTCCTCCGGGGAGCTGCTGTACGGGCGCCCGATTAGATCGTTCGGGTGGACGTGCAGCTCGGCGGCGATCTGGTTGAGCAGCCCGACCCGATCGAGCTCGATCAGACCCCGCTCCATCTTCGACACCCAGCCCTGCGACTTCCCCAGGGCCGTCGCCAAGTCCGCCTGCGGCATCCCCAGCCGCAGCCTCGCCCTGCGGACGCGCCGACCGATCTCCTCGGCTTCCTCCAGCATCAGGACACCTCCCAAGCTGCCGGGCGGCCTGGCTGATCACCAGGGCGTCCGTGCAGAGTTCGTCCCCAGCACGGTACCCAGACGGACGCGGGCCGCGAGAGCCTTGTGGAGATTCCCGCTAGGGCGTTCTCCGTCACGACGCCGGCTGACATCACGACCGAGAAGGCAGGAGTCCTGGGGGCCGACGTGTATGCGTCGGCCCCCAGAGCGCGGGAACGTCAGCCTCGGCCCAGCAGTTCGTCGATGAGGGCACGTGCCTCGGCTGTGAGGCCGTCGATGACCTCCTGGGCGTAGCGGGTGTCACGTCGGGCGGCGAGCTCCTGGACGGCGGGCCAGTTCGCCGTGATCTGTTCGATTGTCTGCTGCGCGTGGTGTACGGCCTCCTCCCAGCGGTCGACCGTGGCGATGGCGTCGTCGAGGGCGAGAACGCCTGCAGTCACTTGTTCGGCGAGGTCGGCGTCGTGCCGACGGAGTCGGTCGTAACGCTCCTGGAGAGCCTCGGCGTTGGCCTTGAGCCCGCAGGCGGTCTGGTAGGCGGAGTCAAGGCCGAGGGTGCCGGCGAGGGCCGGGGCATGCGTGAGGACGACGTTGGCAGCGGAGAGACGGCTGCGACTGAGCCCCTGGAGTTTGGCATGGGCCCGCATGGAGTGTCCCGAAACGGAACGCATGGCCATGGCGGTGATCATCGCCTGCTGGCCTTTGCTGATGTGCCGGCGGTACACGTTGCCGCTGTAGATCACGCGGATGGGGTCGTTGCCCGTGTAGGTGGTGAAACGGGGCTCGACGGCGGCGAGCTTGCAGGCGGCGAGACGGTTGCGGCCGTCGAGGAGGACGCCGTCGACATCGAGGACGATGTCCTCATGCTGGCACTCGGTCTTGATGGAATGGGCGAGGTCGAGCAGCTCGCCCTCGTTGAGCATCGGGAAGATGTCGGCGATGGGGTGGATCTTCAGGGTGTGCTCCTTGTCGGATGACGGGGTGGGGTTCAGCGCGTGCGGCGCTGATGGACGGTGTGGACGGGACGGTGGGGAGCCGACTGGGGTGCCGGGGCGCGGCTGGTGGTGCGCTGCGTCAGGTCGGCGAGGCGGTGCAGCCGCCAGGTCAGGACTTCGCTGACATTGGTGGCGGTGTCGAGTTCTCGCCCGGCGGCGGCTTCGACGAGGAGGGTTGTGGGGTTGTGGCCGGCGGTGCCGGCTTGGGCGAGGGTGGCTGCGAGGACGGGCCAGCCGGGCTCGGCGAGGATCTGGTCGGCTTGTTCCGGGAGCGCTCGGCGCACCGTCGCCACCTGCTGGCGACGAATCCACTCGGGCAGCTCGGTTCCTCGCCGGTGGGCCACGGCCAGCGGCTCGGCTGCCGTGGCCTGGTACGCGGTCCGGAGATGCTCGGCTGCCTGCCGTGCGGCCTCCGCCTGCTGGTTGTGGCCGCGGCTGCGGTGCCAGAGCTGCGCGGCAACGACCGCCAGCAGAACGGCGTCGATGACGGCTGCGAGGAGGGCTCCGTTCCTCGGGGCGGGCTCCCGCAGGATCGCCTTGACCGCCCGGCGTGTGGCCTGAGCCTGCTGGTGCTGGGCGCGGATGCGGGAGCGGCTGGCCCGCTCGAAGGCGGTGGCTGCCTGCAGGAGTCCGGGCCGCAGCGCCGGAGGGGCGGCGAGGGGCAGGATGTCGAGGGTTTCGGCGAGGACGACGATGTGCGCCTGCCCGGCCTCGTTCTCGCTGTGGTCGAGGAGCTCGGGCACCCGTTCGGTGGCCTGGGCGAGGCGACGCCAGGCACCGGACTCCGGCAGTGCCGCTGGACTGGTGTCGGTGGCGGTGAGGCGTTCGTGGATCTTGGGGTAGGACAGGTCGGGGGCGAGGGTGGAGCCGGAGTACCAGACGGGCTCGCCCTGGGCGTTGGTGTCGCCGGCGAGGGCGACCTTGTAACCGCGGATGTCTCCGGAGGGGAATCGCTGGATCTCCACGAGTGCCCCGGAGCCTTCGAGGATGCGGAAGTACTCCTCCGGTGTGGTGGCTGCTGCGAGAAGGGTTCGGGCGGTGGTGCGCAGGCGTTCGCGGGCGGTTGTGGCTCGGCCGGTCCGCTGGGCCTTCTCCTGTTCGGCGCGGGTGGGGCGCTTGGCGGCGGTGCGGTCGCCGCGCGGGACTTGGCGGAGCCCGTACTCCTTCTCGATGGCGACGAGTTCCTTGTCGGCACGCAGGAAGTCGTTCCAGTTGCGGGGCGGACGGAGGTCGCCTCGGACCTTGGTGGCGACGACGTGGATGTGGTCGTCGGCGTGGCGGACGGCGACCCAGCGGCAGGCGTCGGGGTCGCCGGCCGGGGCGATGCCGGTGGCGTCGAGGACGCGGCGGGCGATGGTGGCCCACTCGTCGTCGGTCAGGTGGCGGTCCTCGGGTGCGGCGCGGATCGAGCAGTGCCACACGTGGTTCTTCGGCGCCTTGTGGCCGGCCTGCTTGACCCGCAGATCAAGGACGTCGGCGAGCTGGGCGAGGGTGGCGGTGGGGTTGCGGCCGGGGTCGGGCACGAAGTCGTCCCACGCGGCGACGAGGTGGGGGTCGGTGTGTTCGTTGGCGCGGCCGGGCCCGTAGAGGTAGTTCAGGACGCCCCGGGTCTTGTGGCCGGGCTTGACGATGTTCGCGATCAATCAGGCCGCCCGGCGGTTTGTGGCGGCCACGATGGCGGCGGCGTCGACCTCCGTGACCGCCTCTTGGACCAAGGCCGCCAGCCGTCCGGCCTCGGCAAGCACAGCGGCGTCCATGGGGTGTGTCGTCCCGCCTTCGTTGAGGCGTTTGGCGATCTGGTTCGCGTTCGTGCCGACCCTGGAGACCTGCTTGCGCAGGGCGGCGTACTCGTCGATCAGGTCGTCGACGGGGGTGCGCTGCTCGGGCAGGGCGAGGTCGCCGTTCAGGTGGGCCATGACGATGGCGCCGACGAGGTGCGCGCCGGCCAGACCGAGTCGGCGGGCTTCGGCAAGGATTTCGGTCTTCTCGTCGGTGCTGTAGCGGACGTCGACACGCTCTTTTCGCTGTACGTCCTGGCGGGCGCGACGGCGGGCGACACGGCGCAGTGCGGCCTCGTCGGCGGCTCGCACGGCCCCTGTCCCCGGTGCGCCCTCGCGCCGGGGGCCCGCCTCCGCCACCCCCGGGGCGGAGGCTTCTGCGTGGGACCGGCCCTTGGACGGTCCAACGCCATACCTTGCTCCGCCCGGGGCTGAGGTGGTGGTCGGCTGCTGGACGGCGTACGGGGCGTTGGGGAGGGACTGTTCGTGCATGCGCGGGCTCTCTGATCAGGGGGATTGCGGAAGCGGTCTCGCCCCGGAGGGATTCCGGGACGAGCGTCTGGGGGAAGGGCTCTGGCCCTACACGGCGACCTTGATGGAGGACTGATC
The DNA here is from genome assembly GCF_040612315.1 of Streptomyces sp. NPDC006435. Lineage (NCBI taxonomy): Bacteria > Bacillati > Actinomycetota > Actinomycetes > Kitasatosporales > Streptomycetaceae > Streptomyces > Streptomyces sp. NPDC006435. The sequence continues at coordinate 116,254 of NZ_JBEXPY010000006.1, read as the reverse complement.
GCGCTCGGCCTGGAGCAGGGACTTGGCCTTCTCCAGGCGTTCGCGGCGGCCGGGCCGCAGGCCCTGCTCGCGTATGGCCGTTTCCATGTGACGGCGGGAGACGCGGCCGTCACGTCCTAGCGGAGCGGCACGTCCTATCTCGACCACCTGGTCCCACGTGGCCATCGGTCGCTGATCGCCACGTTTGGCGGTCGGCTTCCCGGACTGGGCCACTTGCTCGGGCGCCTCCTCGGGCTCCTCGGCCACGTCGTCGTCTGACGGCGGTTCCTTGGCGGCTGCTGCCGCGCCACCTTCCGAGGTGGTGGCCGCCGCCTCGATGTGGCGGCCTTCGTCGCGAGGCTCTGCGTGGGCGGGGCGGCGCTGGACGAGGAGGTAGAGGTGGACGGCGCCGGCGAGGGCGAGCGGGGCGATGGCGGAGATGACGCCGACGGTGATGTCGTCGAGGGCGAGCTCGCCCGGGCGGGTCTGCTGGTTGAGGCGGACGGCGTGCAGCACGTTGGCCCAGATGCTGGTGACGGTCGCGATGCCCACCAGGGCCGAGACGTACAGGCGGGGCTTCAGCGGCGCGCTGCGCAGGACGAGGAGGGCGCCGATGCCGATGGCAATGAAGCCGTCGATGACGAGGGGGAAGGCGTAGGTGAGCAGCCAGTGGATGTGGCTGGCCGCGGCCATCTGACGCAGGGCGTCGTAGGAGAGCGCGAAGGCGGCCAGGGCCAGGAGAGCTACGCCGACGCGGATGGCGAGTGCCAGGGGCGCTGGCACGGAGACGGCGGGGGTGGGCGGGATCAAGCGGCGTGCTCCAGGGGATGGGTACGGCCACCGGGGGCGTGGGTGGCCATGAGTGCTGGGACTCGTCCCACTCGTCCCGTCGCTGGTCAGGGCAGGTACGGGTGGGGCGGTGATGTCGAGTCGACTCGTTGCGGGTCGGTGACTCGTCCCCGCGCTGACCTGCGTGGGGACGGGTGGGACGAGTCGGGGAGGGTCAGGCGCCGGGTTCGACGGGGAGGGCGGGGGCTGCCTCGGGCGGGCAGTAGCGGGTCCAGGCGTCGGTGAACTGGGCGCGGGTGAAGCCCTTGGCCTGGTGGCCGCCGGGGAAGCGTCGGTTGGCCGACTTGATGCCGTAGTCCTGGAGCAGGATCTGCAGGCCGCGCGGGGTGAGCCCGTTGGGGCTGTGCTCGGCCCACGGTGCCTCGGGGTCGGCGTTGAGGATCTCCAGGAGGCGGCCGGTACGGATCGCCGGCTGGTCGCCCTCGGAGGCGAAGGCGCGGCGGATATCGGCGAGGATGCGGATCTTCAGCCCGCCGTCCTCGTCACGCCCGGCCTCGTAGTCCGTCATGGCAGTGCACGCGGTGCGGGCCAGGACGGGCCAGTGGCCGCCCGCGAGGTCGGCGACGCTGACCAGTGGCGCCCAGGTGTCGGCGGCGCGGTCCTCGACCGGCATCTTCGGCTCCAGGGCGAGCGCCTTCTCGCGTACGGAGGCCAGCCAGGCCGCCAGCCGGGTGCGGAGCTCGCGGACGGCCAGGTCGTCGCGGCCGTAGCGCCAGAAGCTGACCTTCTCGGTCTCGGCACGGCGGCGCATGCGGATGACGACCGACCGGTCCATGATCGTGTCGGGCAGGTCGCCGATGCCGGCGAGGGCGGCCATTGCGAAGGTGTCGAACTTGACCACCTCGTGGTTGGGGCCGGTGACGCGCAGGGTGGGCCGGTTGCGCTGGTGGCCGGCGTTGAGCAGGCCGCGCATCTCCTCGTTCTTCTCCGCGACCTTCGCGCTGCCGAAGATCGTGTCGACCTCGTCCACGAGCAGCGTGGGCGGGTCGCCCGCGCCGATCGACCGGAAGATCGCCGCAGCGGACGCGTTGACCGTGATCAGCGGTTCGTGGACGGCCTCGATCAGGACTTCGAGGAGCCGTGACTTCCCGCAGCGCTTGGCCGGTCCGACCACCGCGAGGCGGGGCGCATGCTGCCAGACCGTCTGTAGGTGGGTCGCCGCCGCCCACAGTGTGGTGGCGGTCAGGGCTTCGTCGCTCGGCATCACGACGTAGCGCCGGATGGCGTCCCGGAGCAGGTCCAGGACGTCTATGCCTTCGGGGTCCGCGGCGGGGGGCTGGCCGGGGATGGCGGTCGGCGGCCACTCGGCGGGAAGGGATGGCGTGTTCGGTGTGGCTTCGTCCATACTGGACATCGAGCTCCTCAATCTGCGGCCGTATGGGACGGCAATCCCGGCACTGCAGCTAGTCGTTCAGGGATGGGCGGCGTGAGGTTTGCGCTTTGAGCCCCTCGGTGTCGCAAGCACTGGGGGGCTTTTTGCATGTCTGGCTAGGTGCTGGCGTCTCCTGCGGGCAGCAGCGGTCCAGTACAACAACCATGCCATACGCATAGCAGCTATGCAAGCGGCAGGACATGGTGTACTGTTTAAACTGCTGCGAATTGCAGGGACATGCTGCGAGAGGAAGGAGGGGGTCAATGCCCGACGACGACGGCGAGGACGCATCCGAGGGCGTCCTGCTCAAGGGCGAGGACAACGCCGCCAAGAGGATCAAGGCCGAGCGCGAGCAGCGTGGCTGGAGCACCACCACGCTCTCCGACCGGCTTAACGAGGCCGGCTACGAGATGAATCCGTCGGCGGTGTGGCGGATCGAGAACGGCAAGCGCCGTATCAACCTCGACGAGGCAATCGGCTTCGCAGAGGTCTTCGGCGTCTCGCTGTCCAACCTCGTCGGCCCGCCGGGCCTGGCCGCCGCCGGCCGTGCCATGGAGCTGATCGACACGGTCGTGGCCGCCAACGCGGCCGCCCAGAGAGCCCAGCACGCGTACCGCCGGGCCAACGCCGAGCTCATCGCCTACCTCGACGAGCATCCGGACATCCGCGAGGCGGCCGACGTGATGGTCAGCAACGCCATCGCCGAGAACACCATGAAGATCAACCAGGAGGAGTTCGGCCTGCCGCCCCAGCCGTAGCCCGCCCTTCCGGCCGCCCTGGACCGCAAACCCCAGGATCCGGCCGCACCACACGCCCATCCCATCCCTGAACGACACCGGCCCGGCCGGGGTTGCCGCCCCACACGCCGAGGCCAGGAGAGGACCACGCTTGCGCCACGCCGCGATACCCCATGCCTACGTGCAGCCCCCGCACCCGGACACCGCCCCGCCACGCCTGTACCTCCCTGAGGACGTCGCCGCTGCGCTCGGCTGCTCCGCCTGGTGGGTCAAGGACCGCGCCCGCCGGCGACTGATCCCGCACACCAGGGTCGGCCGGTCCTACCGCTTCACCGGCGAACACCTCGCGGAGATCATCCGCATGCACGAAGCCCTGCCCGCCGTGCCTCAGCCGCCGACTCCGCCCGCCGTCTCCAAGGCGCCCCGTCTGGCCTCCCCGTCCACCCCACCCGTTCCCGTGACCCGGCTCCGAGCCAGGCCCCCGCGCCGGTCCGGCCAGGGCCTGTTCGGGACCGCCGCGTAGCGCGAGGGCACAAGGAGGGGAGAAACACATGGGATTCGCGGAGAAGCGCGGAAACTACTGGCGCGGCCGGTACAAGGTCGCGCCCGGCAAGCACCTCACGGTCGCCGACGACCAGGGCAGGACCATCAGGTTCGCCACCAAGGGTGAGGCCCAGCGCGCCGCGAGCGAGGCCGAGAACAAGTACCGGCGCGGCGACTGGCGCGACCCGGCCCTCGGCCAGGAGACGTTCGGCGAGTACGCGAGCCGCTGGTACGAGGCCCAGGACCTGGCCGCATCGACGATGCAGAACTACAAGCGCCACATCGAGGAGCACCTGCTCCCCGACTTCGAGGACAAGGCCCTGGTCGGCATCCTCCGCACGGACGTCGAGCTGTGGGAGAAGAAGGAGCGGGCCCTGTACGCGGCCTCCAGCGTCAAGACCTGGCGCTCGACGCTTCACCTGATCCTCGAAGACGCGATCGACGAGGGCCTGCTCACCTCCAACCCGGCCACCAGGCGGCGCGGGCGCGGCAAGCGCGCCGGCCGCTCACGCGACCGCGGACCGGAGAAGGTCATCACCGACGCACTCGGCATCCTGCTCACCGCCGAACGGGCCTCCCTGCTCTCCGGCCGCGACGACGAGTTCGTCGCCGTCGTGCACAAGGGCTACACCGGCGTGCGCTGGGCGGAACTGGTCGGCATGGAGACGGAGTTCGCCCGCCCCGGATCCTTCCGCGTCGAGTGGCAGCTGTACGAGCTGGACACCGGCGAGCTGGTGCGCGTCCCGCCCAAGGACGACAGCTACCGCACCCTCGACTCACCGGACTGGCTCTCCGCCCTGGTCGCCAGCCACATCGCCCGCACGAAGCCGACACCGTGTCCCTGCCACGGCAAGACCTACGTCTACCGAGGTCTAGGGGCTGCCCGTACCGGCGGCCACCAGGGGGCGAAGCTCACCGACGTCGCCCGCTGTGCCGGCGTCTCCACGGGCACGGTGTCCAACGTCCTCAACCACCCCGCCCGCGTCGCCGAGGCCACCCGGGCGAAGGTGGAGCAGGCCATCGCGGACCTCGGCTTCGTACGCGGCGGCACGGTCTCCGAGCATGCGCCCCACTGGCGCCGCAACGGCTTCGCCACCTGGCTCTTCACCCCGGCCGTCTCCGGCTGGTACCCGAAGAAGGCGCCCCAGGAGGCCCGCCCCGTCCCGCTCCTCGGCGAACCGTGGCCCGGCGTCCCCTCCCGGGGCCGCAACGCCACCGACCGGGCCGACGCCTGCTGGGTCCCCGTCGCCAAGGGCCTCACGCCCCACGGCCTGCGCCACACCCACCGGACGATGATGGAAGACCTCGGCACCGAGAAGGTCCTCATGGACGAACGCATGGGCCACATCGACGGCTCCGTCTCGGCCCGCTACGCCCACGTAACCCCCGGCATGCGCCGCCGCCTCATGGCCGGCCTGACCGAACAGTGGGAGGCGGCGCTCGACGCCCGTCTGGCCATGTGCCCGACGTCGCCAGTGCGCGTGCTCAACGACCTTCTGCGCACACGCCGGGACGCCCGCGAGCTGGTGCTACCAGGGTGACGCCCCATATGGGTGCCCCCACACGAACGTCGTGTGGGGGCACCCATGTTTCGTGGGCGCGTCAGGTCAGACTGCGAAGGCTTGGCCGCATACGAGACAGTGGTAGGGGCCTGACGTGTCTTCGGGAACCTTCACCGGCTCGTACGAGTGGCAGGGGGATGTCACGATGACCATGTCGTCAGGCTCGGTCAGCGGCGAAGGCACCCCGGGAGATTCCATGCCACCCTTGACGCTGACCTTCACGTACTTGCTGCGGGCCCCCTTGAAAGCGTTCTTCAGTTCGTCCTCCACCATCCGCACTGCGGCGGGAGCTATCGCGCCTTTGGTGTAGTCGAGCTGTTCCTGCGTCCACCAGGAGTCCAGCCCCGCCGGCTGCCCACAAAGAGGGCAGTAGTAGGCGGTGGGCGACGGCTGCTCCTCGGCCTCTTCATTCGCCGGTCCGTGGTGCCACTTGAACTGGCTGATGCAGTGGGGACACTCCCGACGCACGAAACCATCGTGGTCGAGAGGGAGGCTCATCGAAATCTCCATGTCAGGCCCCGTTCACGAACTCTTCGACCCTGATGGGCACCCCATCGGCGGTCTTGCCCGTCAGGACGACGTTGAAGTACGAGCTTGCGCCCATTCCCATGGAGCGGGCGCTCATTACGTGCACCGACTTACCGGCCGGCAACTTCGGCACCGGGAACTCACCCTCGTTGCGTGTGACCAGCTCGGCCTTCTCTTCGGCTTCCACATCAAGGTCGTAGACGTCCCCAGGGCCGTGGTTGGTGATCACGACCGTCCCCATCTTCCTCGAGCCGTTGTTGACGTATTGGGCACTCAGCCGAGGGACGCCGGCCGCTTGCGACGACGGCAGCTTCCGCCCCAGGGGAAGTCCGCCGCCCGGCGGCACTGGGGGAGTGAGGTCGCCGGCGTCATGCCAGTCCGTGCCAGTCAGGCGTACGGCGCACCCTGCTGTCTCCAGTCGGGTTGCGAGGTCCTGGCGCTTCTTCGTGGAGTTGTCGAGCCGGATCACATGCCGACCGTGAATGTCGCTGAAGGTCTTCACCTGGCCGAGTTCCACGATCACGGTGCGGTTCTCGTCCCGGCCCATGGCCATGCCCGCCTCGAACAGAACGTTAGGCCGGGGCTGCATCTGCGGGCTGCACTCGGGGTCGCCGGCGTACGTGAGGCTCTCGTGCAGGTAGGTGACGTCGTCGGGGGTCTGGAGGACGACCACTGCCTGCGCGTTCGAGAACGCCGTGTCCAGGACCTCGCCGATGTAGGGGGAGCCCTTGCCGGTCATCTGGATGGCCTCGGACCACTCGATGGGATCGAGGCCCAGCGCCCGCAGGAACTCGAAGAGCCCCTTGCGTGCGAGTTCGTTTCGTCCGTGGATCACGAACACCTTGCGAGGGTCTGCGCCGCCCTCGGCCACTCGGTCTGCCATGTCTTGCTCACCACTCACGGTCGAGGGAGAACTGTCCTCAGCGACGGTAGCGGCAGGCACTGACAACGAGGGGGCCCGATGCGGGGAGCCGGGATCCCGAGGTCGGCTCCCAAACGGCTCCCAAGCCGACCCCGGAAACCACTCAGGGGCCTGACCCGATTTCTCGGATCAGGCCCCTGACCTGGTCTTACGGCTGTCGGGGTGGCGGGATTTGAACCCACGACCTCTTCGTCCCGAACGAAGCGCGCTGCCAAGCTGCGCTACACCCCGATCGCCGCCGGTTTCCCGGCGACATCGATTACTTTAGCCCACCCGCGCCCGCAGACGAAATCCGGTTTTCGTGCCGCCGCGGGCGGGGGAGGGAACGGGGTCAGTCCCGGGCCGTCAGGGTCAGCAGGGTCGCCTCGGGCGGGCAGGCGAAGCGGACCGGGGTGTAGCGGTTGGTGCCGCAGCCCGCGGAGACGTGGAGGTAGGCGCGGTTTCCCCCGACGGAGTGGGTGGACAGGCCCTTGACCCGGTCCGTGTCCAGGTCGCAGTTGGTGACCAGGGCCCCGTAGAAGGGGATGCAGAGCTGGCCGCCGTGGGTGTGGCCGGCCAGGACCAGGGGGTAGCCGTCCCTGGTGAAGGCGTCCAGGGAGCGCAGGTAGGGGGCGTGGACCACGCCGATGGAGAGGTCGGCGCCCGTCTCGGGGCCGCCCGCCACCTCCGCGTAGCGGTCGCGCTTGATGTGCGGGTCGTCCAGGCCGGTGAAGGCGAGCTCCAGACCGTCGATCTTGAGGCGGCCCCGGGTGTTGGACAGGTTCAGCCAGCCCGCCTCGTCGAAGGTGTCGCGCATCGGCTCCCACGGGTTGTGGACGACGCCCACCGCGGGCGCGTTCCCGTTGAGGCCGTGCTTGCCCCGGGCCTTCTCCACCAGGTAGCGGGCGGGGTTGCGGAGCTTGGGGCCGTAGTAGTCGTTGGAGCCGAAGACGTACACGCCCGGGAACTCCATCAGCGGGCCGAGCGCGTCGAGCAGCTCGGGCACCGCCCCGGGGTCGGAGAGGTTGTCGCCGGTGTTCACGACGAGGTCCGGGCGCAGACCGGCCAGCGACTGCAGCCAGGCGCGCTTCTTGCGCTGCCCGCTCACCATGTGGATGTCGGAGACCTGGAGCACGCGCAACGGGCGTGCCCCCTGCGGGAGTACGGGGACGGCGACCCGTCGCAGCCGGAACGAGCGGGCCTCGAACCCGGCCGCGTAGGCGAGACCGGCCGCGCCGATCGCCGCGCCGACTGCCGTGACTTTCAGGGGTACTCCGTAGCGTGCGCGCATGCGCCCATCGTCGCAGACACCGCGCGGCGAGCAGAAAACCGGCGGGCGCGGGCTGCCCCGTACCTGCCACAATCAGCACATGACCACGCTCAAGTCCAAGCTCAAGGAAGACCTCACCTCCGCCATGAAGGCGCGTGACGAGCTGACCTCGTCCACGCTCCGGCTGACCCTCACCGCCATCACGAAGGAGGAGGTCAGCGGCAAGTCGGCGCGTGAGCTCTCCGACGACGAGGTGCAGAAGGTGATCGCCAGGGAGGCGAAGAAGCGCCGCGAGGCGGCCGAAGCCTTCGCCCAGGGCGGCCGGGCCGAGCAGGCCGAGCGTGAGAAGGCGGAGGGTGCGATCCTCGACGCGTACCTGCCCAAGCAGCTGAGCGACGACGAGCTGGGCGCGATCGTGTCCGCCGCCGTCGAGGAGGCCAGGGCCGCCGGGGCCGAGGGCCCGCGTGCGATGGGCGCCGTCATGAAGATCGTGAACCCGAAGGTCGCGGGGCGTGCCGACGGCGGCCGGGTGGCCGCCTCGGTGAAGAAGCTCCTCGCGGGCTGACCCGGGGCTCCGGCCCGCGCCCGCGGCCGGACGCCCCGATGCATGAGGCCCGGCGCATGACGCCGGCGCCCGGTCCCGCGTCCGTGCTCGCGCGGGGACGAACATGAGGGTGGGGCCCGGATCGACACCGATCCGGGCCCCACCCTCATTCATGTCGTGTACGGCTCAGGGGCCCTGCGTGCCGCCGTTGGTCCGGCCGCGGTGACCGCCGCCGTTGTTGCCGCCGATCAGGTCCGGCGAGATGGTGATGCCGGGGAACGGGGTCTTGTCACCGGGCTTCTTGCCGCCCGGACCCGGCCTGCCGCGGTCGTCGCCGCGGTCCTCCCGGTCGTCCTCGTCCTCCTTGTCCTTCGCGGGGTCGGGGATGTGGACGGTGTTGAAGGGGGGAGCGGCCACGCCGTTGAGGGCGCCCGTCATCGCGTCGCGCCAGATGGGCCCGGGGACCTGTCCGCCGTACACCTTGTCCTGGTACACGCCGCCGATCGTGATGCGTTCCATCTCGACGCTCTGGGACGGGCTGCCGACCCAGACCGCGCCGGACATGTTCGGCGTGTACCCGACGAACCAGGCGTTCTTGCGGGCGTCGGTCGTACCGGTCTTGCCCGCGTTGTCGCGGCTCTGGAGACCCGCCTCCTGACCGGTACCGGAGTCGACCACTCCGCGCAGCAGGGTGTTGATCGTGTCGGCCGTCGTCTGCGACATGGCCTGCGAGCAGGAGGTACGGGGCACGGGGAGCGAGCTGCCGTCCGCCTTCTTGACCGACAGGACGGCGACCGGCGTGCAGTACGTGCCGCGGTTGGCGAAGGCGGCGTACGCGCTCGCCATCGTCAGCGGCGACAGACCGTTGGAGCCGAGGGTCAGCGTCGACGGGTTCTGCGGCAGCTTGGTGCCGTCGCCCTGCACTATCCCCAGCTTGTCGGTCATCTTCGAGACCGGGCACATGCCGATGTCCTGGAGCATCTGCACGAAGTAGGTGTTGACCGACATCTCCATGGCCTCACGCAGCGCGTACGGGCCCTTCTCGGACTCGCTCTCGTTCTCCACGTGATACTTCGGCACGCCGTCGTTGACCCACGGCTTCCCGCAGGACTGCACGGTGTCCGGGTAGTCCATGTCGTACGGCGACGAGTAGACCTGGGTGGCCGGCTTGCCGCCCTCTATGGCGGCGGCGGCGAGGAACGGCTTGAACGTCGAACCGGTCGGGAAGCCGTAGTTCGAGCCGCCCATGCTCTTGTTGACCGAGTAGTTGTACTGCGTCTCGTCGGGCCCGAAGCCGTACGGCTTGGACTGGCCCATGCCCATGATCCGGCCGGTGCCCGGCTGGACCAGGGTGACGGCCGTCGCGACCTTGTCCTTCTTGTAGACGTGGCTCTTGATCGAGGCCTGCACCGACTGCTGGGACTGCGGGTCGAGCGTCGTCCTGATCGTCAGGCCGCCCTGGTTCCAGATCTTGGCCCGGTCCTCCTTGGTCTTGCCGAAGACCGGGTCGTTGAGGAAGACCTGGCGCACGTAGTCGCAGAAGAAGCCCGCGCCGTTGACGGCGGTGATGCAGCCGTTCTGCGGCTTCTTGACCTTCAGCTTGATCGGGTTCGCCTTCGCCTTGTCGGCCTCGGCCTGCGAGATGTTCCCGACGGCCGCCATGCGCTGGAGCACGGTGTTGCGGCGCTTGGTCGCCTCGGCCGCGTCGTTGACCGGGTCGTAGCGGCTCGGCGACTGCACGAGGCCGGCCAGCAGTGCGGCCTCCTCCAGGGTCAGGTCCTTCGCCCGCTTGGAGAAGTAGCGCTGGGAGGCGGCCTCGATGCCGTACGCCTGCTGGCCGAAGAAGGTGATGTTGAGGTAGTTCTCCAGGATCTTCTTCTTGCCGAGCTCCTCCTCGACCTGGATCGCGTACTTCAGCTCCTGGATCTTGCGGCCCATGGTCTGCTGGGTGGCCTGCGCGACCTTGTCCGGGTCGTCGCCCGCCTCCTCGACGAAGACGTTCTTCACGTACTGCTGGGTGAGGGTCGAGGCGCCCTGCGCGGTCCCGCCCGCCTGCACGTTGCGGTTCAGCGCGCGCAGGATGCCCTTGAGGTCGATCGCCCCGTGCTTGTAGAAGCGGGCGTCCTCGATCGCCACGATCGCCTGCTGCATGTACGGCGAGATGTCCTTCAGGGGGACCACCGTGCGGTCGCGCGAGTACACCGAGGCGATCGTGCCGCCCTTGCTGTCCAGGATCGTGGTGCGCTGGCTCAGCGGCGGGGTCTTGAGGTTGGCCGGGATCTCGTCGAATCCCTCGACCGTCCCCTTGGTGGCGAGCCCCAGTGCTCCGGCGGCCGGCAGCGCGATGCCCGCGAGCACGACTCCGGAGAGCGCGGCGACACCGAGGAACTTGGCGGCCTGCTGGGTCGTCGAGAGACCCCCGCCCGAGCGCTTCTTTGGCATGGGGGCAGCCTACGTTCTCATTCGCCGGACACACGTATATGCCTTGGCCTAAGCTGCTCTCAACTGTCACAGCAGTCCGGTCCCGCATCAACCCCCGTGCACGACCCGGCCACGAACCAAGGCGTTCCCGAATTCGCCTCGTGTGTCATTGAACGTCCGTTGTGATCCAGGTGAACTGTCCCTATTTCGCCGGGATGGTCGCGCATGTCCTCACCTCACTCCCCTGGGTGATCTGCCGCATACGCATAGTCCGTTCGGGCCATCCAAGATTGGGCCCGAAGGGGGTGTTGTGCTGTCGCCACCTTCCGTAACGTCCTCAACTGGCAGCGGTGAATATGCCGCTGTCGCCGTGGGGGAGCCTCGATTCGGGAGAGGACGGCGCCGTGATGGGCTGGGTAACCGACTGGAGTGCGCAGGCAGCCTGCCGCACTACCGATCCGGATGAACTGTTCGTACAAGGAGCAGCGCAGAACAGAGCCAAGGCGGTGTGCACCGGATGCCCGGTGCGGACCGAGTGCCTGGCCGACGCGCTGGACAATCGCGTCGAGTTCGGCGTGTGGGGCGGAATGACCGAGCGGGAGCGTCGCGCGCTGTTGCGCAGGCGGCCCACCGTCACGTCCTGGCGCCGGTTGCTGGAGACCGCGCGCAGCGAGTACGAGCAGTCCGCGGGCATCCTGCCCGTGGCGATCGGACTGGACGACGACGAACTGCACGAGAGGTACGCCGCGGTGGGATAGCGCGAACGAACGACCGGGCAGCTCAGGCCGGGGCGGAACCGGTCGTGAGCCGGTGCCCGATGGCCCGAAGGCCTTCGAGATCATGTACATCACCGGGCAGTGCGGCCACTTCGGTCACGGCGACCTCGGGGTGCATCGCGGTGAAGCGGTCGCGTGTGCGCTGTTCGCGCGCGACCACCTGCATCCGCTCGGCGTGCAGACGCAGCAGGCCGGCGGTCAGCTGATCGACGTGGTCCGTGGCGCTCGCGTGGTCCTCGTGGTCGGTGTGCTCGGGAGGATCGGGAGTGGTGTCGGGGGCGGCGACGGCTTCGGGCGGGGCGTCCGACCGGTCGGACGGCTCACGAAGTCCAGCCTTCCCGGTCGTCTGATCCACAATGCCGACCCCGTCAAGATTTTCTGCGGCGGCCAGGGCGTGCTCGGCCGAGAGCCGGGCGGCTTCGCTGCCGTGGACGCGGTTGAGCACCAGGCCGGCCAGCGGCATGTCCTCCGCGGCGAGCCGCTCCACGAAGTAGGCGGCTTCGCGCAACGCGTCCCGCTCGGGGGTCGCGACCACGAGGAATGCCGTGCCGGGTGCCTGGAGCAGGGTGTACGTGGCATCGGCCCGGGTCCGGAAGCCGCCGAACATGGTGTCCATCGCCGCGACGAAGGTCTGTACGTCACGCAGGAGTTGACCGCCGAGCAGCTTGCCGAGGGTGCCGGTCATCATCGACATGCCCACGTTCAGGAACTTCATGCCGGCCCGGCCGCCCATCTTCGCCGGGGCCATCAGCACCTTGATGAACTTTCCGTCCAGGAAGGAACCGAGCCGCTTCGGCGCGTCCAGGAAGTCCAGCGCGGAGCGCGACGGCGGGGTGTCGACGATGATCAGGTCCCACTCGTCGCGGGCGCGAAGCTGTCCGAGCTTCTCCATCGCCATGTACTCCTGCGTGCCCGCGAAACCGGCCGACAGGGACTGGTAGAAGGGGTTCTCCAGGATCGCGCGGGCCCGCTCGGCGTCCGTGTGCGCCTCGACGACCTCGTCGAAGGTCCGCTTCATGTCGAGCATCATGGCGTGCAGCTCCCCGCCGCCCTCGCTCTCGATGCCCGGGACCCGGCGCGGGATGTTGTCCAGCGAGTCGATGCCCATGGACTGGGCGAGCCTGCGGGCCGGGTCGATGGTGAGGACGACGACCTTGCGGCCGCGCTCGGCCGCCCGTACGCCCAGTGCCGCGGCGGTCGTGGTCTTGCCGACGCCGCCCGAGCCGCAGCACACGACGATCCGGATGGCGGGGTCGTCGAGCAGCGCGTCGGCGTCCAGCGCGGGTGCGGACAGCGGGGACGGCGGGGGCGGGGCGGTGGCCGCGGAGGAAGTCCGGGTCGCGGAGGAGCCCCGGGCCGCGGACGTGGTCGGCTTCCGGACCGCGGATGTGGCCGCGTCCGGTCCCGTGCGCTGTGTCATGTACCCACCCCTTGTCCCGCCCCTTGTCCCGTCCCCTCACCCACGCCCTGCTTGCGGAGTTCGGTCGCCAGGTCGTAGAGACCGGCCGAGTCGATGCCCTCGCCGATCAACGGGAGTTCGTACCCCGGCAGTTCCAGGCCAGCGAGCACCGCGCGCTGCTCGCGCTCCAGCTCGACCCGCTGGGCGTGCTCGGCGGCCTGCTCGACCAGGGGGCGCACCAGTGCCGCGGAGCCCGTCACCCCGGCCCGGGTCAGGGCCTTGGCGATCTCCTTGCGGCGGCCGCCCGAGGCGGTGCGCAGGGCCTCCTCGTCCAGCAGGTGCGGCCGCACCATGTTCACGATGACCCGGCCCACCCCGAGCCCGGCGGCCCGCAGCTCCGCGATGCCGTCCGCGGTCTCCTGCACCGGCATCTCCTCCAGGAGCGTCACCAGATGGACCTCGGTCTCGGGCGACTTGAGCACCCGCATCACGGCCTGGGCCTGATTGTGTATCGGGCCGATCCGGGCCAGCCCGGCCACCTCGTCGTTCACGTTGAGGAAGCGGGTGATGCGTCCGGTGGGCGGGGCGTCCATGATCACGTGGTCGTAGACGTACCGGTTCTGCTTGTCCTTGCGGCGGACGGCCTCGCAGGCCTTGCCGGTCAGCAGCACGTCCCGCACGCCGGGCGCGATGGTGGTGGCGAAGTCGATGGCGCCGAGTTTCTTGAGCGCCCGGCCCGCGCTGCCGAGCTTGTAGAACATCTGGAGGTAGTCGAGGAGCGCGCGCTCGGCGTCGATCGCGAGGGCGTACACCTCGCCGCCGCCCGGCGCGACGGCGATCTTGCGCTCCTCGTACGGAAGGGAATCCGTCTCGAAGAGCTGGGCGATGCCCTGCCTGCCCTCGACCTCCACGAGGAGGGTGCGCCTGCCCTCGGCCGCGAGGGCGAGCGCGAGGGCGGCGGCGACCGTGGTCTTACCGGTACCGCCCTTGCCGCTGACGACCTGGAACCTGCTCACGTATTCGAGCCTAACCAGTCACACCGCGGGCTACGCACGAGGCTGCGCGTGCCGGTAATCACGCAGGCACTACAGTCGGGCCATGACCAAGTGGGAATACGCGACCGTGCCCCTTCTCGTGCACGCGACCAAGCAGATTCTGGACACCTGGGGCGAGGACGGCTGGGAGCTGGTCCAGGTCGTTCCCGGCCCGAACAACCCCGAGCAGCTCGTGGCCTACCTGAAGCGGGAGAAGGCGTAGTGGCGGGCGCAGTCGAGGCGAGGCTCGCCGAGCTCGGGCTGACGCTGCCGGCCGTCGTCCCGCCGCTGGCCTCGTACCAGCCGGCCGTGCAGTCGGGGGTGTACGTGTACACGTCCGGCCAGCTGCCGATGGTGGACGGCAAGCTTCCGGTAACCGGCAAGGTGGGGGCGGAGGTCACGCCCGAGGAGGCCAAGGAACTGGCGCGGACCTGTGCCCTCAACGCGCTGGCCGCGGTGAAGTCCGTCGCGGGCGACCTGGACCGGATCGCCCGGATCGTGAAGGTCGTGGGCTTCGTGGCGTCGGCGTCCGACTTCACCGGGCAGCCCGCCGTGATCAACGGCGCCAGCGAGCTGCTGGGCGAGGTGCTGGGCGACAAGGGCGTCCACGCGCGCAGCGCTGTGGGCGTCGCGGTGCTGCCGCTGGACGCGCCGGTGGAGGTCGAGGTCCAGGTCGAGCTGGTCGGGGCCTGAGCCGTACGCCTGAGCCGGGCCGGGGCTGCCCGCCCGGGATCCCGTGGGCTCGCCGAGCCCGCTGGGCCCGTTGATCCCGTTGATCCCGTCCGGTCATGACGACCGGGCGGGATCAGCTGTGTACAGGGGCGCCTGCCGGGAGCGGATCAGTGCACCTCTCGAACATCGGCGCGGTTCCGGATAGCCTCCGGCCATGTCCAATGGTCAGTGGTACCCACCGGAATGGCCCGACCGGATCCGGGCACTCGCCGCAGGCGAGCTGAGCGCCGCGACCCCGAAGCGGGCCGCCACCGTGATGCTGCTCCGGAATCCCGCCGTCGGCACCGGGGGCGGTCCCGCCGTCCACATGCTGCGCCGCCGCGCCTCCATGGCTTTTGCCGGCGGGGCGTACGCCTATCCGGGTGGCGGGGTGGACCCGCGCGACGACGACCGGCTCGTCGCCTGGGCCGGACCCGGGCTGGACATCTGGGCCGACCGGCTCGGCGTCGGTACGCAGGCCGAGGCCCAGGCCATCGTCTGCGCGGCGGTGCGCGAGACGTACGAGGAGGCGGGCGTCCTGCTCGCGGGGCCGGGCGCGGACACGGTGGTCGGCGACATCACCGGCGCGGACTGGGAGGCCGACCGGCAGGCGCTGGTCGCCCGGGAGCTGTCCTTCGCCGAGTTCCTGGACCGGCGCGGCCTGGTGCTGCGTTCCGACCTGCTGGGCGCCTGGGCGCGCTGGATCACCCCCGAGTTCGAGCCCCGTCGCTACGACACCTGGTTCTTCGTCGCCGCGCTCCCCGAGGGCCAGCGCACCCGCAACGCCTCCACGGAGGCCGATCGCACGGTGTGGATCGCTCCCGGCGAGGCCGCCGACGGATACGACCGGGGCGAGCTGCTGATGATGCCGCCGACCGTGTCGACGCTGCGGGCGCTGAGGCCGTACGGGACGGTCGCGGAGGTCCTGAAGGCGGCGGACTCCCAGGACCTCACCCCCGTACTCGCACGGGCGAGGCTGGAGGGTGACGAGTTGGTGCTGAGCTGGCCGGGACACGACGAGTTCACCAAGCACATCCCGGGCAGGGCGGACGGCGGCGGGGCCGGTTCGGGTTCCGCCTCCGGCGAGGATGCCGGTTCCGGTTCCGCTTCGGGTGCGGAGGCCGGTGCGGGGGGTGGGTCCATATGAGCGATGCGGCAGCGCTGCCCGGACAGCCGCGCGGCGCGGTCCTGTCCGGCCCCGCCACCACCCGTGCCGTCAACGTCCTCGCGCCCAACGCCTCGCCGATGACGCTGGACGGCACCAACACCTGGATCGTCGCCGAGCCCGGCTCCGATCTCGCGGTCGTCATCGACCCGGGCCCGCTGGACGACGCGCACCTGCGGGCCGTCATGGAGACCGCCGAGCGGGCGGGCCGCCGGATCGCGCTCACCCTCCTCACCCACGGGCACCCCGACCACGCGGAGGGCGCGGCGCGCTTCGCCGAGCTGACCCGGACGAAGGTGCGCGCCCTGGACCCGGCGCTGCGCCTCGGCGACGAGGGGCTGACCGCGGGCGACGTGGTCACCACCGGAGGGCTGGAACTGCGGGTCGTGCCCACCCCGGGGCACACCGCGGACTCGCTCTCCTTCCACCTGCCGGCCGACCGGGCCGTGCTGACGGGCGACACGATCCTCGGCAGGGGCACCACGGTCGTCGCGCATCCGGACGGGCGGCTCGGCGACTACCTCGACTCGTTGCGGCGGCTGCGCTCGCTGACTGTCGACGACGGCGTGCACACGGTGCTGCCGGGGCACGGACCGGTGCTGGACGACGCGCAGGGCGCGGTCGAGTTCTACCTCGCGCACCGGGCGCACCGGCTGGCCCAGGTGGAGACGGCGGTCGAGGCCGGGCACCGTACGGCGTCGCAGGTGGTGGCGCACGTGTACGCGGACGTGGACCGGTCCCTGTGGCCCGCCGCGGAGCTCTCGGTACTGGCCCAGCTGGAGTACCTGGGCGAGCACGGGCTGATCGAGACGGCGTGAGGCCCCGCCGGGCGGCGGGGCCTCACGTACGGAGTCGACACGACCGGCGTCCGCCCGGGGCGTGCCCGAGGTCCGTCCGGCGCGGTCCGGGTCGGTCCGGACCGATCAGGCCAGGTCCTGGTCCGGGCCCGTGCCCGGCGGGACCGGGCGGTGGGACCGGTCAGCGGGACCGCTTCGCCAGGCGCTCCACGTCCAGCAGGATCACGGCGCGCGCCTCCAGGCGCAGCCAGCCGCGTCCGGCGAAGTCGGCGAGGGCCTTGTTGACCGTCTCGCGGGAGGCGCCGACCAGCTGGGCCAGCTCTTCCTGGGTCAGGTCGTGGACGACGTGGATGCCTTCCTCCGACTGGACGCCGAAGCGGCGCGACAGGTCGAGGAGGGCGCGGGCGACACGGCCCGGAACGTCCGAGAAGACCAGGTCGGACATCTGGTCGTTGGTCTTGCGCAGGCGGCGGGCGATGGCGCGCAGCAGGGCCGCGGCCACCTCGGGGCGGGCGTTCAGCCAGGGCTGGAGGTCGCCGTGCCCGAGGCCGAGGAGCTTGACCTCGGTCAGCGCGGTCGCGGTGGCGGTGCGGGGGCCCGGGTCGAAGAGGGACAGCTCGCCGATCAGCTCGCCGGGGCCGAGGACCGCCAGCATGTTCTCGCGCCCGTCGGGGGAGGTGCGGTGGAGCTTCACCTTGCCCTCGGTGACCACGTAGAGGCGGTCGCCCGGGTCGCCCTCGTGGAAGAGCGCGTCGCCGCGTGCGAGGGTCACCTCACTCATCGAGGCGCGGAGCTCCGCGGCCTGCTCGTCATCGAGCGCCGCGAAAAGCGGGGCGCGCCGCAGAACGTCGTCCACGAGTTCTCTCCTTGTCGGCCTGTTCCGGGAACCGTGGTCCCCATCATGCAGGACGGTAAAACAGTGCGATCAATCACAAACCAGTTTGACGCACGGACGTGCCGAATCGTGCGGCAGGGGGCCGATCGGGGGCGGATGTGCGGTGACCGGGGCGGATGTCGGTACGTGGCTCTAGGCTGGTCGGGTGTCCAAGTCGCCGGTGAGAGCGCAGGCCAAGGGGGCTGATGGGGTGTCGGAAGGCCGTGATTCCGCTGTGGGCGAACAGGGCGTGAATCGTTCGGAACGGGGTGTGATCCGCCCTGGGAAGGCGACAAAGGGCGCCAAGGAGGAGGTTGTGTCGAAATCGGCCTCCAAAGGGGAGAAGGCGCCGAAACCCGCCGCTAAGGGGAATAAGGCGCAGAAATCTTCCGCCAAGGGGGCGGGGCGGAAGCCGGAATCGCGCCTGGCGATGGTCCGCCGTGCCCGCAGGATCAACCGTGAGCTGGCCGAGCTCTACCCGTACGCCCATCCCGAGCTGGACTTCAGGAACCCCTTCGAGCTCCTCGTCGCCACGGTGCTGTCCGCCCAGACCACCGATCTGAGGGTCAACCAGACCACTCCCGCGCTCTTCGCCGCCTACCCCACCCCCGAGGACATGGCCGCGGCCGTCCCGGAGGAGCTGGAGGAGATCATCCGGCCGACCGGTTTCTTCCGGGCCAAGGCCAAGTCGCTGATAGGGCTCTCCGCGGCGCTCCGGGACGACTTCGGCGGCGAGGTGCCGGGCCGGCTCGCCGACCTCGTCACGCTTCCGGGTGTCGGCCGCAAGACCGCCAACGTTGTCCTGGGCAATGCTTTCGGTGTTCCGGGAATCACTGTGGACACCCATTTCGGGCGCCTCGTACGGCGTTGGAAGTGGACGGAGCAGGAGGACCCGGAGAAGGTCGAGGCGGAGATCTGCGCGATCTTTCCCAAGAGCGAGTGGACGATGCTCTCGCACCGCGTCATCTTCCACGGCCGTCGCATCTGCCACGCCCGCAAGCCCGCCTGCGGTGCCTGTCCGATCGCCCCGCTCTGTCCCGCGTACGGGGAGGGCGAGACCGACCCGGAGAAGGCCAGGAAGCTGCTGAAGTACGAGATGGGCGGTCGGCCGGGCCAGCGGCTGAGCCCACCGGCGGACTACCCGGGCAGACCCGCACCGGCTCCGGGGGCCGACTGATACGCGGCGCCCGTCACGGCGCCGCTGCGGAACGAAACGCGTGACCACAGGCGTTGTGAGACGAGGGGTGCTCATGAGGACGCACGAACAGAGCAAGGAACAGAGCGAGGAAGCGACAACCGGGCCCGCCGTATCCGCCGTACCCGCCGCGGGAAACCGTTCCCCGAACGGTCCCGCGGCCGGCACGGGGGCCGGCACCGCCGCCACGGCCGCCGCGCCCGGCGCCGGTCATGGCACCGGGGTCGCCGTCACGGCCGATGGCCTGCCCACCTGGCTCGGCCCCGTGGCCGACGCCGCACGGACCGTCGAGCCCGACCAGCTCAGCAGCTTCCTGCCGCCCGAGAACGGGGCCGGTCGGCAGTCCGCCGTGCTCGTGCTCTTCGGCGAGGGCGGGCACGGCCCCGAGCTGCTCCTCATGGAGCGGTCCGGAAGCCTGCGCTCCCACGCGGGGCAGCCGTCCTTCCCGGGCGGTTCCCTGGACCCGGAGGACGGCGACCCGGCGACGACGGGACCGCTCAGAGCCGCGCTGCGGGAGGCCCAGGAGGAGACCGGCCTCGATCCGCGCGGGGTCCAGCTCTTCGGCGTGCTGCCCCGGCTCTACATCCCGGTGAGCGGCTTCGTCGTGACACCGGTCCTCGGCTGGTGGCACTCGCCGAGCCCGGTCGGTGTCGTCGATCCGGGTGAGACGGCCCGCGTCTTCACCGTCCCCGTGGCGGATCTCACGGATCCGGCGAATCGTGCGACCGCGGTCCATCCGAGCGGTCACCGGGGCCCGGCATTTCTGGTCGAATCCGCCTTGGTCTGGGGTTTCACCGCCGGAGTGATCGACCGGATTCTGCACTTCGCGGGCTGGGAGCGCCCCTGGGACACCACCAGGCAGGTGCCGCTCGACTGGCGCGCATGACAGGCTGACTCCCGTGCTGACCCGTCCGGCCCGGTCCGGACCCAGCCGAAGGAATGGGCCCGGTGACGAATCTGCGAGGCTATAGACGGTGAACGTGCTGGACATCCTGCTGCTGGCCGCCGCCGTGTGGTTCGCGGTCATCGGCTACAGACAGGGGTTCGTCGTCGGCATCCTGTCGGTGATCGGGTTCCTGGGCGGCGGTCTCGTCGCCGTCTACCTGCTGCCGGTCCTGTGGGACCAGCTGACGGACGGCTCCGAGGTCTCGTCCTCGGCGGCCGTCGTGGCCGTCGTCATCGTGATCGTCTGTGCCTCGGTGGGGCAGGCGTTCACCACCCACCTCGGCAACAAACTCCGCCGGTACATCACGTGGTCGCCCGCGCGCGCCCTCGACGCGACCGGCGGCGCCCTGGTCAACGTCGTCGCGATGCTGCTGGTCGCCTGGCTGATCGGCTCCGCGCTGGCCGGTACCTCGCTGCCGACGCTGGGCAAGGAGGTCCGCAGCTCATCGGTCCTGCTCGGGGTCTCCCGGGTGATGCCCGCGCAGGCGTCCACCTGGTTCACGGACTTCTCCTCCGTCCTCGCGCAGAACGGCTTCCCACAGGTCTTCAGCCCGTTCGCCAACGAGCCGATCACCGAGGTCCGGCCCCCGGACCCGGCGCTGATGAACAGCCCCGTCGCGGCCCGCGCCAAGAAGTCCATCGTCAAGGTCGTCGGCACGGCCCCGAGCTGCGGCAAGGTCCTCGAAGGCACCGGCTTCGTCTTCTCCGACCGCCGGGTGATGACCAACGCCCACGTCGTCGGCGGCGTCGACGAGCCGACCGTCCAGATCGGCGGCCAGGGCCGGCTGTACGACGCCAAGGTCGTCCTGTACGACTGGCGGCGGGACATCGCCGTGCTCGACGTGCCGGACCTCGACGCGAAGCCGCTGAAGTTCACCGACGGCGACGGCGACGCCCGCACGGGGAACGACGCCATCGTCGCGGGCTTCCCGGAGAACGGCTCGTACGACGTCCGGTCCGCGCGCGTCCGGGGCCGCATAGACGCCGACGGCCCGGACATCTACCACCGGGGCACCGTCCGGCGCGACGTGTACTCGCTCTACGCGACCGTCCGTCAGGGCAACTCCGGCGGGCCGCTGCTGACGCCCGACGGCAAGGTGTACGGAGTCGTCTTCGCGAAGTCGCTCGACGACCCCGACACCGGTTACGCGCTGACGGCCGACGAGATCCGCCAGGACATCGAGCGCGGCCGTTCCGCCAACCAGCAGGTCGACAGCCAGGGGTGCGCCCTGTAGCCGTTCGTCACGGCGAGGCCCCGCGGCAGCGGCGCCGCGGTGAAGTGGTCGAGCGGCGAAGCGGCCTAGCGGTGAAGCAGCCGAGTGGTGAAGCAGCCGCGGTGAAGTGGTCGCGGTGAAGTGGTCGCGGTGAAGTTTCGTGATGATGCCCCGCCCCGCCCGTCCGGTGAACGGTCACCGGACGGTCAGGACGGGGCGGGGATCATCCGCGTGGATGGCGCAACCGCGCCGAGACCCAACGGGCCCTGCGGCGCAGAATGCGCGGGATTCCGAGCCGGGGATCATGCGGAGCATGCATATCGTGCACCCGGCCCCGGGGGCCGTCCCCCTCATGAGTGCTCGGACCAGCCGTGGCGGTCGAGCGGCGGTTGCGTGCTGCGTCACCGAAGTCGTGCGTCCAGCCCATACCCGGACGTCTGCCCGTGCCTCATGGTCGGTAACCGCCCATCCGTCAGCCAATTGGCCTATGCGCCGGGCAATTGGCTGTCCGTCGGACAAGTGTGCGCACAAGGTTACCGATCGGGCTCGGAATCCTTGAGCCAGTTGATGAGTTCGGCCGAGAAGCCGACCGGGTCCTCCTCGTGGGGGAAGTGCCCCAGACCGTCGAAAAGTCGCCAGCGGTACGGCGCCTCGACGTACTCGCCGGACCCCGCCGCGCTGCGCGTCCGGATCGCCGGATCGAGTGAACCGTGCAGGTGCAGCGTGGGTACCCGTACCGGTCGCTTCATCCGGCGGTTGAACTGGATCCCGTCCGGACGGGCCAGGGAGCGCACCATCCAGCGGTAGGGCTCTATCGAGCAGTGCGCCGTCGACGGGATGCACATCGCGTGCCGGTAGACGTCCAGCGTCGCGTCGTCGGGGAACTCCGGGGTGCGGGGGCCCGCCCATTCGTGGATCAGCCGGCCGACCAACGCCGCGTCGTCCGCGACGAGCTGACGCTCCGGCACCCAGGGGCGCTGGAAGCCCCAGACGTGCGAACCCGCCCGGGTCTGGGCGAAGTCGGAGAGCATCGAGGAGCGCCAGCGGCGCGGGTGCGGCATCGAGGAGACCACGAGGCGGCGCACCAGCTTCGGCCGCATCACCGCGGCCGTCCAGGCGAGGTAGCCGCCCATGTCGTGGCCGACCAGCGCCGCGTCCGGTTCGCCGAGCGAGCGGATCACGCCGGTGACGTCGAGCGCCAGGTTGGCGGGGTCGTAACCCCGCGGTGTGCGGTCGCTGCCGCCGACGCCGCGCAGGTCCATCGCGACGGCACGGAAACCGGCGTCGGCGAGTGCAGTGAGCTGGTGGCGCCAGGTCCACCAGAACTGCGGGAAGCCGTGCAGCAACAGCACCAGCGGTCCCTCGCCGAGCTCGGCGATGTGGAAACGGGCGCCGTTGGCCGCCACGTCCCGGTGGGTCCACGGCCCGTCGATCCGCACGGGGCCACCGGGCAGGACCGGGCCGGGAGCGGTGGGCGAGGCGGCCGCGCCGGAGGAGGAGAGGGAGACGGGGCGCAGGGACGATCCGGACGAGCCCGGTCCGTCCACAGGCGCCGAACCGCCGCCGATGTCGGGACCCGGACCGCCCTCCGTACCAGGAACACCGGCCTGGGCCGAAGAACCGTCCGTACCCGGGCCCGGGTCCGCACCCGGACCCGAGTCGAGGTTCGGGCCCGAGCCTGAATCCGGGCCCGAGCCTGAATCCGGGCCCAGGTCCGGACCCGAGTCCGAGGAGCCGTCCGGGCTGGAAGAACCGTGCGGGCCGGGACGGCCGACCGTACTCGCCGGGCCGGCTGAATCTTCCGGACCTACTGGACCCACGGGGCTCAGTGGGCCGAATGCGCTGGAATCGGGGACCGTCATGTGGACGAGCGTGCCACAGCGGACGCCCTGTCCTGGACCGGCGCCTTCTCCATGGCCCGGTCGGCCAGCGTGCTGCCGACGGCGGCCGGGCGGCTCGTTCCCGTCGCGACCTCATGACGCGGATGCGGCTTGACGCCCTGCAGCACGGCCGCCGTCTGCTTCGCCGAGGCGATGGACTTCTGCGGCGGCTTCACCTTCTTGAACTTGGCGACGGCGAACAGCGCGAGCAGCAGGCCCAGGATCACGAAGGCGCTGCCCACGATCAGGAACGACCAGGCCAGCCCGAGCCCCAGGTTGTGGATGCCGTACGCCGCCGCGAAACTCAGCACCGGGATCGCGAACAGCACCAGCACGCCCGCGATGATGAACGCCACACTGCCGATGACGCCGCGCTTGACGTCCTGTCGTACCTCCGCCTTGGCCAGGGCGATCTCGTCGTGCACCAGTGCGGACATCTCGGCCGTCGCCGCGGCGACCAGTTGTCCGAGACTGCGGTCGGCACCGCCCGCGTTGTTGCCGGGGTCGCTCATCCCTGACTCCCTCTCCAGTCCTGCTGCTCAACACATCTGGTGTCAGATCATGCCGGACTGTCCGGCTCGTTGCGCGCTGCCCCCGCCAGTTCGGCAAGGCGGCGGTGTTCGGCCGCCTTCCTCTCGTGTATCGCGGCCATCCGCAGGTGATACTCCGGGTCGCCCTGCTCGTAGATGTCGGGCACCCCGTCCTCGTCCTCGTCGCGCTCCTCCGCCTCGTGCAGTGCCCGGTACCTGCGGACCCGGAGCTTGAGCAGTACGGCGGAGAACACCGCGGCCATCAGCGAACCGATCAGCACCGCGGCCTTGATCTCGTTGATCGTTTCCTTGTCACCGGCGAAGGCCAGCTCGCCGATGAGCAGCGAGACGGTGAAGCCGATCCCGGCGAGCGAGGCGACCGCGAAGACGTCCGCCCAGGCCAGCTCCTTGTTCAGCTCCGCCTTGGTGAAACGGGTGGCCAGCCACGTACCGCCGAAGATGCCCAGCGTCTTGCCGACGACGAGCCCCAGGACGACGCCGAGTGTCTCGGGCCGGCCGAAGACGTTCGCCAGCGCACTGCCGGAGAGGGAGACCCCGGCCGAGAAGAGCGCGAACATCGGAACGGCGAAACCGGCCGACAGCGGGCGGACGAGGTGCTCGATGTGCTCGCCGGGGGACTCGCTCTCGCCCTCCCGCCGGGCACAGCGGAGCATCAGGCCCATGGCGACACCGGCGATCGTGGCGTGGACGCCGCTGTTGTACATCAGGCCCCAGATGACCAGGGCGAGCGGTACGTAGATGTACCAGCCGCGCACGTTCTTGCGCAGTAGCAGGTAGAAGACGGCGAGGCCGGCGAAGGCACCGCCGAGGGCCAGGAAGTTGATCTGCTCGGTGAAGAAGACCGCGATGATCAGGATCGCGAAGAGGTCGTCGACGACGGCGAGGGTCAGCAGGAAGGCGCGCAGTGCGTTCGGCAGCGAGGTGCCGATGACGGCGAGCACGGCGAGCGCGAAGGCGATGTCGGTGGCGGTGGGTACGGCCCAGCCGTCCGTCGAGCCTCCGCCGACCACGTTCACCAGGGTGTAGACGAGGGCCGGAACCGCCATTCCGCACAGCGCGGCGACGACCGGGAGGGCGGCCGCCTTGGGGTCGCGCAGTTCGCCCGCGACCAGTTCCCGCTTGAGTTCGACGCCCGCGACGAAGAAGAAGATCGCGAGCAGCCCGTCCGCCGCCCAGTGCTCCATGGAGAGGTTGAGGCCCAGCGACGCCGGTCCGAAGTGGAAGTCGCTGACGGCCTCGTAACTGGAACCGAAGATGTTCGCCCACAGCAGGGCGGCTATCGCGGCGACGAGCAGGATGACGCCGCCGACGGTCTCGGTGCGCAGGGCGTTCGTGAGGTAGTTCCGCTCGGGCAGGGACAGGCGGCCGAGCAGGGTACGGCGGGGCGACGGGGGTGCGGGGGTGGGCGCGGCCACGAGTGAGGACCTCCGGGTCGGTACGGCAGCGATGGCATGGCTGATGCACTTGCCGACCAGACTTCCCGGCACACCCTGGGGTTTCTCTATGCGTCTTGTTCCGCTTTTCCTGCTCGCTCGGCTCTGTTTACGCAGCAACCACTTTACCCGGGGTGTGCGCGGGACTCTATGCGGTGATCTTCACCCTAAATGCCCGAGGGGCGTCCGGCGCGTTGCCGGACGCCCCTCGGGGACGTACAAAACCGCAGGTGAAGGCGATTGCGGGCGCCTGTCGCCGTCGGTCCTTCGCCGCTGTCAGTCCTCGGAGGAGGTGGACGGCAGCTGGTTCTGGATGAGGTCCATCACCGAGGAGTCGGTGAGCGTCGTCACGTCACCCAGCTCGCGGTTCTCGGCGACGTCGCGCAGCAGACGGCGCATGATCTTGCCGGAGCGGGTCTTCGGCAGCTCGGCGACGGGCAGGATCCGCTTCGGCTTGGCGATCGGGCCGAGCGTGGCCCCGACATGGTTGCGCAGCTCGGCGACGAGCCCGTCGGAGGCCTCGGCCGTACCGCGCAGTATCACGAAGGCGACGATGGCCTGGCCGGTCGTCTCGTCGGCGGCACCGACCACGGCGGCCTCGGCGACCGACGGGTGCGACACGAGCGCCGACTCGACCTCGGTGGTCGAGATGTTGTGCCCGGACACGAGCATCACGTCGTCGACCCGGCCGAGCAGCCAGATGTCGCCGTCCTCGTCCTTCTTGGCGCCGTCGCCCGCGAAGTACTTGCCCTCGAAGCGCGACCAGTAGGTGTCGATGAAGCGCTGGTCGTCGCCCCAGATGGTGCGGAGCATCGACGGCCACGGCTCGGTGAGGACGAGGTAGCCGCCCCCGCCGTTCGGAACCTCGTTGGCCTCGTCGTCGACGACGGTGGCCGAGATCCCGGGCAGGGCGCGCTGGGCGCTGCCCGGCTTGGTGGCCGTCACGCCCGGCAGCGGGGAGATCATCATGGCGCCGGTTTCGGTCTGCCACCAGGTGTCCACGATCGGGCACTTGTCGGCGCCGATGTGCTTGCGGTACCACATCCACGCCTCGGGGTTGATCGGCTCACCGACCGAACCGAGGACCCGGAGACTGCTCAGGTCGAACTTGGCGGGGATGTCGTCACCCCACTTCATGAACGTCCGGATCGCGGTCGGCGCGGTGTAGAGGATCGTGACGCCGTACTTCTGCACGATCTCCCAGAACCGCCCCTGGTGCGGGGTGTCGGGCGTGCCCTCGTACATGACCTGGGTCGCGCCGTTGGCCAGCGGGCCGTAGACGATGTACGAGTGGCCGGTCACCCAGCCGATGTCGGCGGTGCACCAGAAGACGTCGGACTCCGGCTTGAGGTCGAAGACCGCGCTGTGGGTGTAGGCCGCCTGCGTGAGGTAGCCGCCGGAGGTGTGCAGGATGCCCTTCGGCTTACCCGTGGTGCCGGAGGTGTAGAGGATGAAGAGCGGCTGCTCCGCCTCGAAGGCCTCGGGGGTGTGCTCGGCGGACTGCCGGGCGGTGATCTCGTGCCACCAGACGTCGCGGCCCTCGGTCCACGCGGTGTCCTGGCCGGTGCGCCGCACCACGAGGACGTGCTCGACACCGTCGATGCGGGAGACCGCGTCGTCCACGGCGGGCTTGAGCGCGGACGGCTTGCCGCGCCGGTAGCCACCGTCGGCGGTGATGACGACCTTGGCGTCCGCGTCCTGGATGCGGGCGGCGATGGCGTCGGCGGAGAAGCCGCCGAAGACCACCGAGTGGGCGGCGCCGATGCGGGCGCAGGCCAGCATCGCGATGGCCGCCTCGGGGATCATCGGCAGGTAGACCGCGACCCGGTCGCCCTTGCCGACGCCGAGCTCGGTGAGCGCGTTGGCGGCGCGGGAGACCTCGTCCTTGAGCTGGGCGTAGGTGATGGCGCGGCCGTCGCCGGGCTCGCCCTCGAAGTGGATGGCGACCCGGTCGCCGTTGCCGGCCTCGACGTGACGGTCCACGCAGTTGTACGCGACGTTGAGCTTGCCGTCCGCGAACCACTTCGCGAAGGGCGGGTTGCTCCAGTCGAGCGTCTCGGTCGGCTCCGTGGCCCAGGTCAGGCGCCGGGCCTGCTCGGCCCAGAAGCCCAGCCGGTCCGCTTCGGCCTGCTCGTACGCCTCCGCTTTGACGTTGGCATTGGCGGCCAGATCGGCAGGCGGTGCGAACCGCCGCTCCTCCTTGAGCAGGTTGGCCAGGCTTTCGTTGCTCACGACATCTCCCATTCCCAGGGTGTCCGTTGTGTCCCGGGCATAGCTCATCAGGCCGGGGGCCGGGTGACAAGTGTCTGCCGGGAATTGGTTTAGACCTGTGTCTCGTGTATGGAGACCGTCCCGCATCCGCGCGCGGCGCGAGCGGTGCGGTGCATGATCACGCAATACGGAACGGAGCCGGGCATTGCGGTGCCATGCGGTGCAGAACGACGCGGATCTGCGCGGAGGCGGGACCACAAGGTCTCACGGACCGGGGGTGAATCCGGTTCAGACGCCGGTGTGTTCCAGCGGGCCCGGACCGGTATCGGAAGGACCACCCGGAACGGTGGGTGACGTGATGGCGGATGACGCGGCAGTGGGCGACGTGATGACGGGCGAGGCAGTCACGGGCGAGGCGGTCACGGGCGGGATGGTGATGGGGGCGGTGGAGCACACGGGTCTGCGGGAGTCGGTGGCCTCGGGGCCCACGGGGTCGAAGACCTCGTCCAGGGCCAGCCCGCTGCTCGCCTCCTCGGCCAGCAGATACGCCTGCGCCTCGCCCACATGGAAGTACATCCCGTGCAACTGGAGCGTTCCGTCGGCGAGCCGCCGGGCCACTGCTTCGTAGGACCTCAGATGGTCCAACTGCTGAACCACATTGGTGAGGCACAGCTGTTCGAGCGCATCGGTCGGAAGCCGTCCGGAGATCCGGGCCCAGGCGTGATTCCGGGACGCCATCCTGCGGAGGCTCGGCAGCCCGTGTCTCAGCCACCGCCACAGCGCCGTGGGGGGAGCGTCCCGGTCCGGTTCGCCGCCGAGGAGGGCCTGCATCGCACCGCAGCCGGAGTGCCCGCAGACAGTGATGGACTCGACCTTCAGCACGTCCACCGCGTACTCGATCGCGGCGCCCACCGAATCGTCCCCCGACTCGGTGTCCGGCAGGGGCACCAGATTGCCGATGTTCCGCACGGTGAACAGATCTCCCGGGCCGCTCGCCGTGATCATGCTGGTGACCAGCCGGGAGTCGGCACAGGTGATGAAGAGCTGGGACGGGCGCTGCCCCTCAAGGGCCAGCCTGGCCAGCTCGCCGCGCACCAACGGGGCCGTGTTGCGCTGGAACGAACTCAGACCACTGACCAGCCGGTTGCCCCCCGTCCTGCGCGGCGTACCACCGACCGGGGTGCCGTCGCCCGAAGCGCCGTCGACCCGGACGCCATCGGCCGAGGTGTCATGGGTCGGAGTGCTGCCGGTCAGGGCGCCTTCGGTCGGAGCGCCGTCGGTCGGGGTGCTGGGCGCGGTGGTGCGTGGGGTGCCCGGGGCGAACACCGGGGCGGTGGACGGAACAGTGGGTGAGCCGGTGGACGAGCCGAGGGGAAAGCCGTCTGTTCGGCTGCGGAGGCCGTACGGGGTGTGGTCTGCCGGGGCGTCGGCTGCGGCGAGGCCGGCGAGGTTGGTGGGGGCAATGGGGGTAGTGGGTCCGACGGGGCCTGGGGTGCTGTCGAGCGCACTGCCGGGGGAGGCGTTCCAGCCAGTGTCGGCATCGTGCGCAGGAGCCGTGCCGGTGCCGAGGGTGGGGATGGGGACGGGGCCCGGGCCGGAGAGTGCCCCGGCAAAGGGGGTTTCGGCGAAGGGCGTGCCGGTGCCATGGCGGAGTACGGGCATGCGGTCGGGCTCGTCGTGACAGTGATGGTTGCGCCACGGTGTCCACGGGCGGCAACAGGAGTGTGCCGCAGAGGCCGGCTCGGCGATCCGGCCACCGGACCTTCCGGTGAACACGACCCTGCCGCCATGGGCGGTCTGGGCGTTGCTCCAGTCCTGGATCGTCTCGTACGCCGCATGGTCCATGAAGAAGCCGTCCAACTCGACGACGGCGTCGCCACCCTGGGGCAGCTGGCCGAGCGTCCGGCTGAGCCGGGGCACCGCGAGGAACGTCAACTGCCCGCGTACGACGACCAGATGCTGTCCGCCCTGGTCGATCACCGTGATCCGGGTCCGGCCCAACCGGTGCATCGCCACGGCCACGGCCACGGCGATGCCGATCGCCACTCCCTTGAGCACCCCGAAGAGCAGGACACCGGTGATCGTCGCCCCGTACACCAGGAACTCGCGGTGCTTGTGGACATTGCGGATGTGGGCGAGATTCACCATCTGGATGCCGACCATCATCACCAGCGCGGCGAGTGCCGCCAGCGGGATCCACTCCAGCACGGTGACGAGCAGCACGGTGGCGAGCAGCATCCAGACTCCGTGCAGCACGGTGGAGGCACGCCCCCTGGCCCCGGCGCGCACATTCGCCGAGCTGCGCACCGCGCCGCCGGACACCGCCAGCCCGCCCACCAGCCCGGACAGTGCGTTGGCGATGCCCTGGGCCCGTAGTTCGCGGTCGAGGTCGGAACGTTTGAGGGGCGGCACGGGAAGGCCGGTCGAGCCGGGCGGCGCGCCCCGGTCCGATGCCGACGCCGCAGGCTCCGTGGGCGTGGGCGGCGTCGGTGAGCCGGTGCCGGCCCGGGGGGCCGCTCGTTCGGCGGCGCGGCCGGCTGACAGCTTGTCCACGGCGACCGCGGCGAGCAACGACTCCAGACTGGCCACCAGCATCACCGTGAACACCGCGGTGGCCAGGGCCAGTACGGGCCCGTGCGGCATCTCCGGGAAGGCGTGCGACCGCCAGGAGGGCAGGTCGACGCGGGCGATCCCGGGTGCGGCGAGGGCGGCCACAGTCGTGGCGGTCACCACGGCGGCGAGGGCGGCCGGGATTTTTCGTACCGCTCGGCCGCCCCGTCCCGGAAGTCTCGGCCACAGGACCAGGACGGCGATGGTCAGTACGCCGATCAACGGGGCGGCGGGGGCGACCCTGCTCAACTGGTCCGGCAGGGAAAGCACGTTGGCCACTGCTGAGCTCTGCGGCGATCCGCCGAGCACGATGTGCAACTGGGCGAGCGCGATGGCCACGCCGATTCCGGCGAGGGTGCCGTGCACGATGGCGGGGCTGACGGCGAGGGCGCTGCGTGCTGCCCGGATCGAACCCAGCAGGATCTGCAGCAGTCCGGCACCGATGGTGATCGCGCAGGTGGTGCGCCAGCCGTAGAGGTGGATCAACTCGGCTGTCACCACGGTCAGTCCGGCGGACGGGCCGCTGACCTGGAGAGGGGTGCCGCCGAGCAGTCCGGCGACGATGCCGCCGATGGCGGCGGAGATGAGCCCTGCCTGGAGCGGGGCGTCCATGGCGACGGCAAGGCCGAGCGACATGGGAACGGCGAGCAGGAAGACGGTGATCGAGGCGGACAGATCGGATCCCGCGATGTGGAACCGCCTTTTGGGGGGCGGCTGCGGCGGGCTGTGCGGTCGTTTGACTCCCGAGGCGCGCGATGGGCGCGAGCTGCGGGATGTGCGGTTATGACGAGTGGGGACGCAAGCAGACATGTTCCCGTCTCCTCCGGGGCAGCGCGGTCGCGGAATGTGGGACGCGGCCGTGGGTCACGGCGTGCAGCGGCGGGATTTCTCAACTCTCGGTAAATGGATCGTAATGGAGAGTAAAGATTCATGTCCATGGTTGGGATCAAATAGACGATTTACGCACCCGTTCAGGTGAATAAGTAGCTTTTCATATGGCCTGTCGTACTGATTTTGATGGGCCACATGCGACCTTGGCCGCGCCGTGTCGGCACTTTCAGTGCAAATCACTTGCAAGGAAGAGGGTGGGCGGATGATGGCCGCCACGAAGAAGGTCGCCACGAGGAGAGCCGTCACGAGTAGGGCTGCCGGGGCGAGGACCGCCCGGCGGGTCGCCCTGGGCGTCACGGTCGTTGCGCTGACCGCGGGAGTGGCCGGCTGTTCCTCCGGCCCGGACGTCGGCGCCGCCGGCCCGGGAGCCGCGAAGCGCGCCCCGGGAGCGGAGAAGGCCCCCGAGGCGAAGAAGAGGGCCCCCGAGGCTCCGCCCAAGAGTGTGTTCCGGCTCATCGGCGACGGGTCCACCGCTTTCACCGGCAGCCAGCCGAAGCAGCCCGTGCCCGAACGCCTGGCGCCAGGTCAGAAGCCCCCGCAGTTCGTGGTGTTCTCCTGGGACGGTGCGGGCGAGGACAGCCAGAAACTGTTCTCGCACTTCCGTGAGGTGGGCAAGAAGTACCACGCGAACATGACGTACTTCCTCAGCGGCGTGTACCTGCTGCCGGAGGACAAGCGGGAGCTCTACGACCCGCCGAAGCACAACGCCGGCAGCTCCGACATCGGCTTCAACGACACCGAGGGAATCCGGAACACCATCGCTCAGGTGCGTGGCGCCTGGGAGGACGGCGACGAGATCGGCACCCACTTCAACGGCCACTTCTGCGGCCCGGAGGGCGGCGTCGGCACCTGGTCCGTCGAGCAGTGGAAGAGCGAGATCAGCCAGGCCAAGTCCTTCGTGAAGAGCTGGAAGAGCAACGCGCCCGGCCTGGAGGAGGAGAAGCCGCTCCCCTTCGACTACGACAAGGAACTCGTCGGCGGCCGCACCCCCTGCCTGGAGGGGCAGAAGAACATGGTGGCCGCGGCTCGGACGATGGGCTTCCGCTACGACTCCAGCGGGGTCAACAACCAGGTCTGGCCGAAGAGGAAGGACGGCGTCTGGGACCTGTCGATGCAGCTCGTCCCCGTGCCGGGCCGCGAGTTCGAGACCCTCTCGATGGACTACAACTTCATGTTCAACCAGTCCGGTACGACGCAGGGAGACCCGGACCAGCACGAGTATTGGGGCAACCAGATGCGCGACGGCCTGCTCCAGGCCTTCGACCGCTCCTACGACGGCAACCGCGCCCCGCTGATCATCGGCAACCACTTCGAGTCGTGGAACGGCGGTACCTACATGCGCGCCGTCGAGGAGACCATCGCGACCGTCTGCACCAAGGAAGAGGTGCGCTGCGTGTCCTTCCGGCAGCTGGCCGACTGGCTGGACGCGCAGGACCCGGCGACGTTGGAGAAGCTCGGCACGCTCGGTGTCGGCCAGGCGCCCGAGCGGGGCTGGTCCGCTCTCCTCGGTGGAACGTCGTCCTCCAGGGCCGACGGCGCGGCCGGGGCCGCCCGTACGGAGGCCCGCCCGGACGAGAGCTGAGCGAACCCGCCGACGGGCCGGCCGAACCGCGCGGACTTCGACGCGTCCGGCGCCCCGTACGCCGGACGTGTCCGGGTGACGGAGCCGCGCGTCGGGCGCCGGACGGGGCGGAACACCGATCCCGGCCGGCGCCCGAGCGGACACCCGGAGGCGACACGGAACGCGACAGGACCTCGGCGGGGGAGCCGGCCAGGGCCGGCCCGGGAACCGGCCTCCCGGGCCGGCCCGGGAGGCCGGTGGCTCAGGCGGGCTGGGCGGCGCCGTCCTGCGCGTACCGCTCGTCGAGAACGAAGGAGGGGTCGACCTGGGCGGCCAGATCGGCCCCCGTCTTCTCGTTGCCCCAGCTCTCCGCGTTCTTCAGGTGGAAGTGCACCATCTGCCGTGTGTAACGCTCCCAGTCCCGCTGCCCGTACGAGTCCTCCGCCGCGTTCTGCAGAGCCTGCAGCGCCATCCGGTTGTCGGCCTCCAGCAGTTCGAAACGGGAGGGGCGCCCCTTCTCCATGGCCCGCACCCAGTCGGAGTGCCCGACACTGACCAGCAGGTCGTCGCCCACCTCGGCGCGCAGGAAGTCCAGGTCGTCCTCGCCCTGCACCTTGTTGCCGATCACCTTCAACGCGACCCCGAAGTCCCGCGCGTACTCCTTGTACTGGCGGTAGACGGAGACGCCCTTGCGGGTCGGTTCGGCGACCAGGAACGTCATGTCGAAGCGGGTGAACATCCCCGAGGCGAAGGAGTCCGAACCCGCCGTCATGTCGACGACGACGTACTCGTCGGGGCCGTCGACGAGGTGGTTGAGGCAGAGCTCGACCGCGCCGACCTTGGAGTGGTAGCAGGCGACCCCCAGATCCGACTCGGTGAACGGCCCGGTGGCCATCAACCGGATCTCCCCGTCGTCGAGCCGCACCGTACGGGCGCACGCGTCGTAGATCGGGTTGTCCTCGCGGATCCGCAACAGCCGCGACCCCTCGCCGGGCGGAGTCGTCTTGATCATCGTCTCGGCGGAGGCGATCCTCGGGTTGCTGCCGCGCAGGTACTCCTTGATCAGGGGCAGGTGGGCGCCCATGGCGGGCAGCGCCGCGGCCTCCTGGTCGTCCAGGCCGAGCGCGGCCCCGAGGTGCTGGTTGATGTCGGCGTCCACCGCGACGACGTGGGCTTCATTGGCGGCGAGGTGGCGGATGAAGAGCGAGGACAGCGTGGTCTTGCCGCTGCCGCCCTTCCCTACGAAAGCGATCTTCATGTTCACCTAGGGTAGCGGTGCAATTGCTTTCCGCTGTCACACTTCGTGAAGAAGGCCACTCCCCGGCGGTATCGGCGCAGAGGGCGCGTAGCCTCGCTACTTATGAGTACGACTGCCTCTGATCCGCTCGCCGCCCTGGGGTCCTTGCCGGGGGTCGCCGACGCGGTGGACTCCGTACGCAAGGCCGTCGACCGGGTCTACGGTCACCGTGTCATGCGGCGTCGCAGCAACGAGGTCACCGCCGAAGCGGCCCTGCGCGGCGCTCGCGGCTCGGCGGCGCTGTCGGGCGCCGACTGGAGCCTGGAAGAGGTGCGCCGACGCACCGACTTCAGCGGCGACGACGAGGCGCGGGTGATCGGCGCGGCCCTTCGGCTGACCGCCGAAGCGGGTCAACTCCTTTCCATCTGGCGGCAGTCGCCGCTTCGGGTGCTGGCCCGGCTGCACTTGGTCGCCGCCGGCGGCGTGGAGCCCGAGGATTCCATCGGCCGTCCGAGGCTCGCGGGCGAGCCCGTGGACGAACCGCTGGTCGAAGCGCCGCTGCCGGACGCCGACGAGGTGGCCGGACGACTGGAGGGACTCTCCGGGCTGATCCTCTCCGGGACTTCGGCGCCCGCACTGGTGACGGCGGCGGTCGTGCATGGTGAACTGCTGGCCCTGCGCCCCTTCGGCTCGTACAACGGGCTCGTCGCGCGGACCGCCGAACGGATCGTGCTGATCGGGAGCGGGCTCGACCCCAAGTCGATCTGCCCGGCCGAGGTGGGCCACGCCGAACAGGGGCGGGCGGCGTACCTCGCGGCGTTCGAGGGCTATCTGTCGGGTACGCCGGACGGGATGGCGGCCTGGATCGCCCACTGCGGGCGCTCCGTGGAACTGGGCGTCCGGGAGTCGACGGCGGTGTGCGAGGCGTTGCAGCGGGGTGCGGCGTAAAAAGGGAGCCGGAGCGGCGTGACGCCGTGAGTCCATGGGGCCCGGCTTCGTGGACCTCGAACCCGTGGGCTCGTGAGGTCGCGCAGTCACGGATTCGTGGGGTCATGGGTTCGTGAGGGTGGTGGGCCCGATGGGCGGCACGCGCGGCGGAATGGACAACTCCATCGGTGAGGTCCCGGGGTGGGACCTCGTCGAGCGAGGTCCGATGTCATGACTCCGCCGGGGTGAAAGCACCGAAGTGTCTTCACGGCGGTGACTTCCGGGAGCGGCTTCACCGCGCCGACTTCATCACCCCGGAAAAGGGTTGCGGCGGTACCGTCCTCGGTACCGCCGCTGGCATGTCTACCCAGTTACCATGCGTCCTCGATATGTGCCCATCAGGGAGGGTTCTTTGCCCTGTCCCTGGTGCGGCTGGCCCGTAATCGACGGGTCGACGTCGCGTGGGTGCTCGGTTTTCATGCTTCGGTCCGTGGGGCCTTCTCTGCGTTACTGGTAATCCTCTCGGATGTCCTTGGTCTCGCGGGCCGTTGAGTCCTTTGTACTCCAGAGGTGGTGCGAACGGTAGTGCTGGCCACACTTCTTTACTTTTAGGTTCAATTACGGGCGAGTCGGGTAATTCGTTCCGGGTGATCCGGAATGCGGATCACCCGGAACGTCCGGTCGGTGCGCCGGCCCCCGCAGCCGGCTACGCGATCGGCCCTGGGATCGGCCCCGCGGGGCGCCCGGTCGCGGGACTCGGTGGCGGGAGCCGGTGGTATGCGCGCCGGGGCCGCCGGGACGGGGATCGTCAGGCCGAGGCCGTGGCACCCCGGCGGCGGGACGTGTACCAGACCAGCCCCGCCGTCACGGCGGCCGCACCCACTGCCGCGGCGACCAGTGCCGGGCGTGGTGGCATCGAGAATGCGGGCAGGCGTTGCTTGAGGCGGACCGGTCGGTTGAAGACGAGAATCGGCCACTCGCGAAGGGTTGCTTCGCGCCGTAGCGCGCGGTCCGGATTGACCGCGTGCGGGTGGCCGACCGACTCCAGCATCGGTACGTCGGTGGCGGAGTCGCTGTAGGCGTAGCAGCGCGAGAGGTCGTACCCCTCCGACACCGCGAGGCTCCTGATCGCCTCGGCCTTGGTCGGGCCGTACGCGTAGTACTCCACCTCACCGGTGAAGCAGCCGTCGTCGCCGACCACCATTCGGGTGGCGACGACCCGGTCGGCGCCGAGCATCTCGCCGATGGGTTCGACGACCTCTGCGCCCGAGGTCGAGACGATCACCACGTCGCGCCCGGCGGTGTGATGCTCCTCGATGAGCGTCGCCGCTTCGTCGTAGATGATGGGGTCGATCAGATCGTGCAGGGTCTCGGCGACGATTTCTCTCACCTGCTGGACGTTCCAGCCCTTGCAGAGTGCGGAGAGATATTCTCGCATCCGTTCCATCTGATCGTGATCTGCGCCCCCGGCAAGGAACACGAACTGTGCGTACGCAGTGCGCAGTACGGCACGGCGGTTGATCAGTCCGCCTTGGTAGAAGGACTTGCTGAAGGCCAGTGTCGAAGACTTCGCAATGACCGTCTTGTCCAGGTCAAAGAAGGCTGCTGTGCGCGGCAAGAAGCGGTTTTCCACAAGGCAGAGCATAGGGGCCGACCATTCGGCGTAAACTCCGGCGCGTGGGTTTGCCTGAGAGGGCTCTCGGGTACACCATGGAAGTCACGGATCGTTCGCGACCGTGCTAACCCGGTCCGGCTCCTCCCCCCCCCGAGTCGGCCGTGGGGACGACCCCCGCTCTCCCCCCCGGCGGGGGTCGTCGCATGTCCGGGTGCGTTTCTTCCATTCGGAATCAAGCATTCCGCCTCCATTTCGGCCGTGACGGCTTGCCTCTCGCTCCGCCCCCATCACCCTGACTCGTCACGTTGTGTAGCGGAAGGGGTGCGCTGCGAAAGTCGCCGGTATGGGTGACGAAGTTATTCACAAGGGCGGAGTTGTCCCCAGCTTTTGAGCAAGATCCACATCTTTTCCCGAAGCGCTGCACGGTGATTCCTGCCGCGAAGTCCGCGGATTGCGGAATCGCCGGTCCCGGAACGATCCGGGATCACCGCGAACCGCGATGAGGGTGCAGTGGGAAGGGAGTGGAGATCTTGGCCGGGTCCATCGCGTGGGATCGTCCGCCGGCCGCCGGAGCACGGCGGGGCGGGCCACTGATCGTGACCGAGGACGTGGAACTGCTCGATGATCTGTTGCGGCTGTGCGCGGCAGCCGGGGCGGAACCGGAAGTCCATCACTCGCTGCCCGAGAACAGGGGCGGCTGGGAACAGCCCCCGATGGTTCTCGTGGGCGATGACGCCGCCGGGCGGTGCCGCGGGGCGGCGCGCAGACAGGGCGTGATGCTTGTCGGCCGGGAGCAGGACGACCCGGACGTCTGGCGCCGTGCGGTGGAGATCGGGGCCGAATACGTACTGAGGCTGCCCGATTCGGAGGGGTGGCTGGTCGACCAGATCGCCAATGCGGTGGAAGGCGTGGGCCGGTCGGCGCTCACCGTGGGGGTGATCGGCGGGCGGGGCGGATCCGGCGCGTCCACACTGGCCTGCGCCCTCGCGGTGACCGCCGCCAGGGCGGGCCGACGGACGATGCTGATCGACGGTGATCCGCTCGGCGGAGGCATCGACGTGCTGCTCGGAGGCGAACGGGCCGAAGGGATGCGATGGCCGGATTTCGCCCATTCGAAGGGTCGGGTCGGCGGAGGCGCGCTGGAGGAGTCGCTGCCCGCGTTGCACGGGCTGCGGGTGCTCAGCTGGGGCCGTGACGACTGGGTGGTCGTCCCGCCCCGGGCCATGCAGGCCGTACTGGCCGCCGCCCGCAGGCTCGGCGGGGTGGTCGTCGTCGATCTGCCCCGCCGGGTCGACGAGTCGGTGGCCGAGGCGCTTGCCCAGCTGGATCTGGGGCTGCTGGTGGTGCCGGGGGAACTCCGCGCGGTAGCGGCGGCGAAGCGGGTGGCGTCGATGGCCGGGATGGTCCTGGACGATCTGCGGGTCGTGGCCCGCGGCCCGTACGCGGCGGGCCTCGACGAGCGGTGGGTGGCACAGGCACTGGGGCTGCCGCTCATCGGTGAACTGCCGTTCGATGCCGGACTGTTGGCCGATCAGGACAGCGGATCCCCGCCGGGCGGAAGCGCTCGCGGCCCACTGGCCAGGTTCTGTGCGGCGTTCTGGGAGCGGGCGCTCGCCACGGAGAGTGCGGCGGGACGCACCGGTGGAGGCGTGTCGTGACGGAGACGCTGCTCGACGCCGTACGGCAACGGCTGGCGCAGAGTGGTACGGCACCGACCCCGGCCGGGGTGGCGGCCGCGTTACGGGCCCAGGGGCGGCTGCTCGGGGACGCCGAAGTGCTCGGCGCGGCCGAGGAGTTGCGCGGCGAGCTGGTCGGGACCGGGGTGCTGGAGCCGCTGCTCGCCGATCCGATGGTGACGGACGTACTGGTCTCCGCTCCGGACCGGGTGTGGGTGGACCGGGGCGGTGGGCTCGAACTGACCGGGGTGACCTTCACGGACGCCGCCGCGGTGCGCAGGCTGGCGCAGCGGCTGGCCGCCGTGGCGGGGCGGCGGCTGGACGACGCCCGCCCCTGGGTGGACGCCCGGCTGCCGGACGGCACCCGTATGCATGCCGTGCTGCCACCGGTGTCGGTCGGCTCGACGTGTCTGTCGCTGCGGGTGGTGCGGCCCAGGGCCTTCTCGCTGACGGAACTGGTCGCGGCGGGGACCGTGCCGCCCGGCGGTGACCGGGTGCTGCGGGCCCTGGTGGAGGCCCGCGTCTCGTACCTGATCAGCGGAGGGACGGGCGCGGGGAAGACGACCCTTCTGTCGAGTCTGCTGGGCGCGGTCGGGGAGCGCGAGCGAATCGTGCTCGCCGAGGACTCGGCGGAGCTGCGGCCGGACCATCCGCATGTGGTGCGCCTGGAGTCACGTCCCGCCAACCAGGAAGGGGCGGGACGGGTGACGCTCCGGGACCTGGTGCGGCAGGCGCTGCGCATGAGGCCCGACCGGCTGGTGGTCGGAGAGGTCCGCGGTGCCGAGGTCACGGAACTCCTGGCCGCCCTCAACACGGGCCATGAAGGCGGTTGCGGGACGGTCCACGCCAACGCGGCCGAGCACGTGCCGGCCCGTCTCGAAGCGCTGGGGACGGCGGCGGGGCTGGAGCGGACGGCGCTCCACAGCCAGCTGGCGGCAGCCCTGTCGGTGGTGGTCCACCTCGTGCGCGACCGGGCCGGGCAGCGGCGGATCGCCGAGGTGCACGTCCTGGAGCGGGACGCGGCGGGGCTGGTGGTGACCGTGCCCGCCCTGCGCTGGGGCGCCGACGGTTTCGTACGGGAACGGGGCTGGGAACGGCTGCACTCGCTGATCGGAGGCGAGCCGTGAGCGGCGGCGGTGCGCCGACGGGGTCGGTGACGGGCGTGGCCTGCGCGGCTGCTCTGTGTGCCGGAGCGGCGGCCTGGCTGGTGGTGGCACGGGACCACGGGCGGCAGAGGGCGCGGGTGCTGTTCGTCGACGGGCCGGTCCGCTCGCCGCTGCGCGTGTGGTGGGAGCGGGCCGGAGCACGGCTGCTGGAGTGCTTGCGGGAGCGGAGGGAATGGCTCTGCCTCCCGGTGGCGCTGATCGTCGCCGTGCCGGGGGCGTCCGTGCTGCCGTTGCTCGCCGGGGCGGCGGCGGTGCCGCTGGTACGCCGGTGGCTGCGCGGGCGGTCCCGGAGACAGGAGCGGGAACGCCGCGAGGCGGGGGTGGTGGCGCTGTGCGGCGCGGTCGTGGGCGAGCTGCGGGCCGGGCGCGAGCCGGGGCAGGCGCTGCTGGCCGCGGTCCGGGAAACGGGGGTGCTGGGGGCGGCGGAGGCCGGTGTGTCGGCTGCGGCCCGGTTCGGCGGTGATGTACCGGCGGCGCTCGGGCAGGCGGCGCGGGAGCCCGGCCTGGACGGGCTCGCCGGAGTGGCGGCCTGCTGGCGGGTGGCGGTGGACGGCGGGGCCGGGCTCGCGGCGGGCCTGGACCGGCTGGAGGGAGCGCTGCGGGCCGAGCGGCGCAGACGGGAGGAGTTGCGGGCCCGGCTGGCGGGAGCCTGGTCGACGGTCGCCGTACTGGCCCTGCTTCCGGTGCTGGGGCTGGGCCTGGGAGCGGCGCTCGGGGCCGACCCCCTGCGGGTGCTCCTCCACACCCCGGCCGGGCTGGCCTGTGTGGTGGTGGGCGGGCTGCTGGAGGCCGCGGGGCTCTGGTGGGCCGGCCGGATCGTACGGGCGGGGGAGACGGCATGAGCGGAATCATCGGTGGGGCCGGGTTCGGGGCGGCGGTGTGCGCGGCTCTCGGCACGGCGGCCTTCTGGTCGGCCCTTGCCCTGGCAGGAACGAGGCGGAAGCGGGCGGGGCGCCGCCGGGGCGCGGTGCTGCTGGCGCTTCCCCCGGAGAGACGCCGACGCGGGCGCACGGTCTCCCACGACCGGGTGAAGGAGTGGACCGCGCCGCTGGCGGCCGCGGTGACGGGCTGGGCCCTGATCAGTGGCCCGCTGGGGTGTGCGGCAGGGCTGGCAGGGGGTTACGGCGTCTGGCGGTGGCAGCGGGCCCGCAAGGGACACGAGCAGCGGGACGAGAAGGAGCAGCAGGCGCGGGCCGCACGCCAACTCCCGCTGGCGTCCGACCTGCTGGCGGCCTGTGTCTCTGCCGGTGCCGGGCCGGGAGAGGCGGCCGAAGCGGTGGGGGAGTCGCTCGGCGGGCCGGTCGGCACGAGCCTGGCGCAGGCGGCCGCGGAGATCCGTCTCGGCGGCGAACCCGCGGCGGCCTGGGGGAGGTTCGGCGAGATCCCGGGTGCGGACGCACTGGCCCGCTGCCTGGACCGGGCGGGCTCGACCGGGGCTCCGGCGGCCGAACCGGTGGCGAGGCTGGCCGAGGCGATGCGGGCGGAACGGGCGAGCGCTGCCGTGGCGCGCGCACAGCGCGCGGGCGTACTGATCACCGGCCCGGTCGGACTCTGCTTCCTGCCCGCCTTCCTGGCGGTGGGCGTGGCCCCGGTGGTGATGGGCCTGGCGACCGGACTGCTGCACACCAGGTGACCCGAAAGATCGGGCGCCTGAATTTTTCCTACGAGGACGAGCGATCAGCGGGGGTTGAAATGGCACGGCGAATCAGGGACTGGGCACGTGGCGTGGCACGCCGGGTCCGGTCGGACAACGGAATGACGACATCCGAATACGCGGTGGGAACGATCGCGGCCTGCGCGTTCGCGGCGGTGCTCTACAAGGTGGTCACCAGCCAGCCGGTCATGTCCGCACTGCAGTCACTGCTGAAGGAAGCGCTCGATGCGAAGTTCTGAGCGTGGCCGCGGGCGACGACCCGCCGGGTGCCGTTCCCGGGGCGCGGACGGAAGAGCAGGGGAGGGGCGGGACCGGGGCGCGGTGACGGCCGAAGCGGCCATGGCGGTTCCGGTGCTGGTGGTGTTCGCCCTGACGCTGGTCTGGGCGCTGATGGCGGCCTCCGCCCAGATCCGGTGCGTGGACGCGGCGAGAGCCGGGGCAAGGGCCGCGGCCCGCTCCGAACCGGAGGCCCAGGCGCTGGATGTCGCCCGGTCGGCGGCCCCCGAAGGGGCCGAGATCGTGATGGGGCGGACCGGGGAACTGTGGCGGGTGCGGGTCGAGGCGTCGGCACCGGGCCCCGGCCCGCTGGCCCTGACGCTCCGCGCGGAGGCGGCGGCACTGGCCGAGGACACGGTGGGGGCGGAGCAGTGACCGGTGTACGGGAACGGGCGAGGGGCGGCGACAGGAGCAGCGGGGGCGGTGGAAGGACGGCGGGCGGCAACGGGAGCAGCGGGGGTGGCGGAAGGACGGCGGGCGGGGACAGGGGACTGGCGACGGTGTGGGTGGCGATGACCACGGCCACGTTGTGCGCGGTGTTCGCGGTGGTGCTGGCGATCGGGCAGGTGGTGGTCGTCCGGCATCGGGCTGGCGGTGCGGCGGACCTGGCGGCCCTGGCCGCGGCGGACCGGGCCCTGCAAGGACCCGGGACGGCCTGCGGGACCGCGGAGAAGGTGGCCGAGGCGCAGGGGGCGGTGCTGGTGCGGTGCGTGGTGGACGGGGAGGTCGCCGATGTGACGGCCCGGGTGGGATTCGGGCCGTACGGGGCGGAGGTCAGGTCCCGGGCCGGTCCTCCGACCGCCGCTCCGGCTCCTGCCTCGGCTCCGGCTCCTGCCTCGATCCCGAGGAGGCCGGCTCCGCCCCGGGTTTCTGCCCCTGCCCCGATCCCGAAGGGGCCGGCTGCGGGGTACCCGGCTCTTCGGGGGGCTGCGGGGCGGAGCGGAGGAGTTCCGTGAGGAGACGCACGGCGCCGCGCTTGTGCAGCGGTTCGTTGCCGTTGCCGCACTTGGGGGACTGGATGCAGGAGGGGCAGCCCGCCTCGCACTCGCAGGACGCGATGGCCCGGCGGGTCGCGGTCAGCCAGGCCCGGGCGGTGTGGAAGGCCCGCTCGGCGAATCCGGCGCCGCCCGGGTGGCCGTCGTACACGAAGACCGTGGGCAGCAGGGTGTCCGGATGCAGCGGCACGGAGACGCCACCGATGTCCCACCGGTCGCAGGTGGCGAACAGCGGCAGCATCCCGATCGACGCGTGCTCCGCGGCGTGCAGGGCCCCGCCCAGGATCTCCGGATTGACCCGGGCGGCGTCGAGCTGGTCCTCGGTGACCGTCCACCACACGGCCCGGGTGCGCAGGGTGCGGGGCGGCAGGTCCAGTTTGGTCTCGCCGAGGACCTCGCCGGTGATCAGTTTGCGACGCAGGAAGGAGACGACCTGGTTGGTCACCTCGACGGAGCCGTAACAGAGCCGTCCGTCACCCCAGGGGATCTCGGTGTCGGTCTCC
The DNA here is from genome assembly GCF_040612315.1 of Streptomyces sp. NPDC006435. Taxonomy (NCBI): domain Bacteria; kingdom Bacillati; phylum Actinomycetota; class Actinomycetes; order Kitasatosporales; family Streptomycetaceae; genus Streptomyces; species Streptomyces sp. NPDC006435. The sequence goes on along the minus strand of NZ_JBEXPY010000006.1, from coordinate 74,252 downwards.
AGGACGGCGATGGAGGTGGTGTCGCGTGCGGTGGTCGAGTACGGCGGGACGGCCTCCTCGACCAGGGCCACCGAGTCCTCCAGGTCCAGCTTCCGGACCAGGTAGGTGCGTCCCTGGTGGAGGTGGACGGCACCTTCGTGGACAGCGGTGTGCGCGGCCGATTCGTCGACGGTGCCCAGGAGCCGGCCGGTGCCCTCCTCGACGATCTGGACGGGGCGCCCGCCCTCGCCGCGGATGTCGGTGAGGTCGACGGCGCGCTCGCGGCGGGTCCAGTGCCATCCCGTCGTCCGTCTGCGCAGCAGCTTCGCCGCTTCCAGCTGCGGCAGCAGTTCGGCCACGGCGGGGCCGAAGAGGTCCAGGTCGGGCCGGGTGAGGGGGAGCTCGGCCGCGGCGGCGCACAGATGGGGGGCGAGGACATACGGGTTGTCCGGATCGAGGACGGTCGACTCCACCGGCTGCTGGAACAGCGCCTCGGGGTGGTGGACGAGGAAGGTGTCCAGCGGGTCGTCGCGGGCCACCAGGACGGCCAGGGCGCCCTGGCCGGCGCGCCCGGCCCGACCGGCCTGCTGCCACAGCGAGGCCCTGGTGCCGGGGTAGCCGGCGATGACGACGGCGTCCAGCCCGGAGACGTCCACGCCGAGTTCCAGGGCGGTGGTGGCGGCCAGGCCGAGCAGCTGTCCGGAGTGCAGGGCGCGTTCCAGGGCGCGGCGCTCCTCGGGGAGGTAGCCCCCGCGGTAGGCGGCGACCCGGTCCGGCAGGGAGCGGTCCACCTCGGCGAGGCGTTCCTTGGCGATGACGGAGATCAGCTCGGCGCCGCGCCGGGAGCGCACGAAGGCGACCGAGCGGACGCCCTGGACGGTCAGATCGGTGAGGAGGTCGGCGGTCTCGGCGGTGGCGGTACGGCGTACGGGCGCGCCCTTCTCGCCGTGCAGCTCGGTCAGGGGCGGCTCCCACAGGGCGAAGACGAGTTCGCCGCGGGGCGAGGCGTCGTCGGCGATCTCCGTGACCCGGAGGCCGGTGAGGCGGCCCGCGGCGACGGAGGGCTCCGCCGCCGTGGCGGAGGCGAGGAGGAAGACCGGATCCGCGCCGTAGCGGGCGCACAGCCGGCGGAGGCGGCGCACCACCTGGGCGACGTGGGAGCCGAAGACGCCGCGGTAGGTGTGGCACTCGTCGATGACGACGAAGCGCAGGGCGCGCAGGAAGGAGGACCAGCGTGGATGGGACGGGAGTATGCCGCGGTGCAGCATGTCGGGGTTGGTCAGGACGTAGTTGGCGTACTGGCGCACCCATTCGCGTTCCTCGACCGGGGTGTCGCCGTCGTAGACCGCGGGTCTGACGGCGTTGCCGAGCGGTGCCGCGAGTTCCTTCACCGCCCGCCTCTGGTCGGCGGCCAGGGCCTTGGTGGGGGCCAGGTACAGGGCGGTGGAGCCGCGGCCGTTCGGGGCCTCGGAGCCGTCGAGCAGGGTGCTGAGGACGGGGGCGAGGTAGGCGAGCGACTTGCCGGACGCGGTGCCGGTGGCGATGACCACGGATTCGCCGTCCAGGGCGTGCTCGGCGGCTGCCGCCTGGTGCGCCCACGGATGATCGATTCCGGCCTTCCGGATCGCGGCGACGACTTCCGGCCGGATGCGATCGGGCCAGATGGCATGGGTTCCCGCGCGCGGGGGCAAGTGCTCCGTATGAGTGATGCGCGCGGACCGGCCCGCCACTGCGGCGAGTCGGTCGAGGACCATGTCGGGAGAGGGGCTGGAGTCCTCGTTCCCGGGCGGTCGGCTGGGGCGGTGATTCTTGGCCATCGGCATCGAGTGTGTCACTGGCGTGACGGACAATGGCCCCAAGGCGTCGTGCATGCCTGCTGGTAAGTGATTGAATGCCATCGCGGCTGGCGATCCGTTCCCCGGCTCCGCCGGGGAGACCGAGGGGCGACCGCTCGATAGCAAGGTGCTGGAGGATCCGTGGACCTGTCCTTGTCGACTCGCAATGTGTCCGGCCCTGGTGGCGACCGTACGGTCGTCGAGGTCGGTGGCGAGATTGATGTGTATACCGCGCCCAAGCTGCGCGAGCAGTTGGTCGAGTTGGTGAATGACGGCAGTTACCACCTGGTCGTCGACATGGAAGGCGTCGACTTCCTCGACTCCACCGGTCTCGGCGTGCTGGTGGGCGGCCTGAAGCGTGTCCGGGCCCACGAGGGCTCGCTGCGCCTGGTCTGCAACCAGGAGCGCATTCTCAAGATCTTCCGGATCACCGGTCTGACCAAGGTGTTCCCGATCCACACCACGGTCGACGAGGCCGTCGCGGCCACCGACTGACGTCCGGTTCCGCCGTTCGGACCGGCCGAGGGGCCGGTCCGGCGCGGATCGGCGCACGGGCCGGATGCCGGGCCCCGGCGGGCGGACCGTCCGACGCGGACGGGCTTCGCCGTCGGGTGGCAGGGTCGCCGTGTACGGGCCCGCCGGGCGGTCGTGCGGCTTCCCTGCCGGGCGGTCGTGTGGTTGGCCGGATATGTGACTCATCGGCCGGGTACGGGTGAGCGGGTGGCCGGGAAACCGGCGCCGGGAGCCCTGAACGGGCGAAGGGGCCGGAACGATCCGGTGCCTCGGTACGGGGCCGGGTGTCCGGGCGATGGCCGGAGGTCTTCCGGCCGGGCTTTCGGTGTCCGGACGGCCGGCCGGGTTGTCCGGGGCGTCCGAGTGGCTGTCGGCCGGGGTTCGTCGATCGGGTCGGCTGCCCGCCGGGCGGTCGGGCCGTCCGTCTGCCGGACGGGTGATCGTGTCGCCGGTGACCTGTGTGGCTGTCCGCCGGTCGGGTCATCGCCCGGCCGGGTCTTCGGCCGACGCCCGGCCGACCGGTGGTCGGGCGGATGCCGGGCGGTCGGCGGCTCGCCGTTCGGCAGGTGGTGGCCGGATCTTCCGCCCCGGGGTTTGTGGGTCGGCGCGGACCGGTGTGTGATGGTCGGTGGCGGCCTGTCGGCCGGGCCGCACGTCCGGCGCCCGGTCGGCCCGGAAGCGGGCCGGTCACCGGGTGGACGTCCGTGGGCGTCCGTCGTTGGTGGATGTCTGTCGTCGGCCGGTGGCCGTACGTCGGCGGTCCGGTTCGTCCGGCGGTCGACGGACGGGGCGGCCGGTCGTCGATCCCTGCAGGTTCCGGCAAAGAAGTTGTTCCTGCAGGTTCCGGAAGAAGAGCAGGGGCGCCGGGCAGCGGGCCCGGGACCCTGGGATGCACGCCCGTACGTCTGAGGGGGATCGCATGGCCACCGTTGAACTCCGCTTCAGCGCCCAGCCCGAACACGTCAGGACGGCCCGCCTCGTGGCCGCCGCCGTGGCACGCCGGGCGGGTATCGACGAAGCCGTGCTCGACGAGGTCAGACTCGCTGTCGGCGAGGCCTGCAGCCGCGCCGTCGGGCTGCACCGCAGCCATGGCATCACCGCTCCTGTCACCGTCGCCCTGATCGAGGAGGAGAAGTCCTTCGCCGTGGAGGTCGGCGACGAGGTGCCGGGGCCGGGCGCCGAGCCCACCCTGGGCGGGCGGGCCGGGGCGTCCGAGGCGCATGGCGCCACGTCCGGCGCGGGGCTCGACGAACCGGACCACGAGAGCGACGCGGACGGCGAGGACCAGATGGGGCTCGCGGTCATCAGCGGCCTCGTCGACGACGTGGAGGTCCGGTCGGGGATCAACGGCGGAGTGATCCGCATGACCTGGCCGAAGGCGCCCGTGGACGCCCTTCCCTGAAGACACGGAGGCCGTAGGGGCGCGGGGGGACGCAGGGGCGCGGAGGCGCGAGAGGTGCTCCGCTGAGCTTCCCGGAAGCGTGCCCCGGGGCACCGAACCACCGTCTCCGTCGGGGCGGTCCGCCCGCCGGGACGCGACCCGACTCCTCGTCCGGACCATTTCTCGTTTCTCGATCCGCCATTTGAGGCCCTGCTGAGCAGGGCCTTTATTCATTTCGACGTGATCGACGACCTCGGAAAATGTGCCTGCCCCATTACTGCATTCGGGTCGACCTCGTGTCCCGATCATTTAATGACCGGCCGGTTGCGGGCAATCGGATTTGCCTCGCACTGTTTTGATCGGCTCCCGCTCCTTACAATTCGTCCACGACTTGAGCGCTGAGCATCAAGGAGGACGCATGGCGGAGATCCTCAACCCACCACTGACAGGACCGGCGCAAGATTCCGTATTCTCCGGCTCCTTTGGTTCACCCGATTCCCTGGCCGCCGCGGTGCTCACCGACGGCAATCGGGTGATCGTGGTCGTCGTCGCGGCCGTGGCCGTCGCCGCCCTGGTGGTGGCCCGGTTGCTGGTGCGCCAGGTGCTGGCGGCCGGTGAGGGCACCGAGCGCATGAAAGAGATCGCGGCCGCCGTCCAGGAAGGTGCGAACGCCTATCTGGCCCGGCAGTTGCGCACCGTGGGCGTATTTGCCGTCGTGGTCTTCTTCCTCCTGTTGCTGCTGCCGGCCGACAACTGGTCGCAGCGCGTGGGACGCTCGTTGTTCTTCCTCGTCGGCGCGCTTTTCTCGGCGGCCACCGGATACATCGGTATGCGGCTCGCCGTGCGCAGTAATGTCCGTGTGGCTGCTGCTGCGCGTGAGGCGACACCCGCGGAGGGGGAACCGGAAAAAGATCTCACCGCTGTTTCGCACAAGGCGATGAAGATCGCTTTTCGTACCGGTGGTGTGGTCGGCATGATCACCGTGGGGCTCGGGCTGCTCGGCGCCTCCTGCGTCGTACTCGTCTATGCCGCCGACGCCCCGAAGGTGCTGGAGGGCTTCGGCCTCGGGGCCGCGCTGATCGCCATGTTCATGAGGGTCGGTGGCGGGATCTTCACCAAGGCGGCGGACGTCGGTGCCGACCTCGTGGGCAAGGTCGAGCAGGGCATCCCGGAGGACGACCCGCGCAACGCGGCCACCATCGCCGACAACGTGGGCGACAACGTCGGTGACTGCGCGGGCATGGCGGCCGACCTCTTCGAGTCGTACGCCGTGACGCTCGTCGCCGCGCTGATCCTGGGCAAGGCGGCCTTCGGCGACTCGGGGCTGGCCTTTCCGCTGATCGTCCCGGCGATCGGGGTGATCACCGCGATGATCGGGATCTTCGCGGTCGCCCCGCGCCGCGCCGACCGCAGCGGAATGACCGCCATCAACCGCGGGTTCTTCGTCTCCGCGGTGATCTCGCTGGTGCTGGTGGCCGCGGCCGTCTTCGCCTACCTGCCCTCCTCGTACGCGGAGCTGGACGGGGTCGGCGACAGCTCGATCACCTCGCACGGGGGCGACCCGCGGCTCCTCGCGCTGGTCGCCGTCGCCATCGGCATCGTGCTGGCGGCCCTGATCCAGCAGCTGACCGGTTACTTCACCGAGACCGGCCGGCGCCCCGTCCAGGACATCGGCAAGTCCTCGCTGACCGGACCGGCCACCGTCGTGCTCGCCGGCATCTCCATCGGGCTGGAGTCCGCCGTCTACACGGCGCTGCTGATCGGACTCGGCGTCTACGGGGCGTTCCTGCTCGGCGGTACGTCGATCATGCTGGCGCTCTTCGCGGTGGCCCTGGCGGGGACCGGGCTGCTCACCACCGTCGGCGTCATCGTCGCCATGGACACCTTCGGGCCGGTCTCGGACAACGCGCAGGGCATCGCCGAGATGTCGGGCGACGTCACGGGGGCCGGCGCACAGGTCCTCACCGACCTCGACGCCGTCGGCAACACCACGAAGGCCATCACCAAAGGCATCGCCATCGCCACCGCGGTCCTGGCGGCGTCGGCGCTCTTTGGCTCGTACCGCGACGCGATCGCCACGGCGGTCGACGACGTGGGGGCCGGAGCGGGGGAGATGACACTCAGCCTGGACATCTCGCAGCCGAACAACCTGGTGGGCCTGATCCTCGGAGCCGCGGTCGTCTTCCTCTTCTCCGGGCTCGCGATCAACGCGGTGTCGCGGTCCGCCGGAGCGGTGGTCTACGAGGTGCGGCGGCAGTTCCGCGAGCACCCGGGGATCATGGAGCACGGCGAGCGGCCCGAGTACGGGCGCGTCGTCGACATCTGCACCAAGGACGCCCTGCGTGAGCTCGCCACGCCCGGCCTGCTCGCCGTCCTGGCGCCGATCGCCGTCGGGTTCACGTTCGGTGTCGGGGCGCTCGGCTCGTACCTCGCGGGCGCCATCGGGACGGGCACCCTGATGGCGGTCTTCCTCGCCAACTCCGGCGGGGCGTGGGACAACGCCAAGAAACTCGTCGAGGACGGTCATCACGGCGGCAAGGGCAGCGAGGCCCATGCCGCGACCGTCATCGGCGACACGGTCGGCGACCCGTTCAAGGACACGGCGGGTCCGGCGATCAACCCCCTGCTCAAGGTGATGAACCTGGTCGCGCTGCTCATCGCCCCGGCGGTGGTGCAGTTCAGCTACGGGCAGGACGCGAGCGCCGGTGTGCGGGCCCTGGTGGCGGCGATCGCCGTCGCGGTCGTCGTCGGGGCGGTCTACGTCTCCAAGCGGCGAGGGATCGCCGTGGAGGACGGGGAGGGCCCCGGCGGCGGGGACCGGTCCTCGGGGGCGCAGGGGCAGGCAGCCGTCTCGTGAGGCGGCGGGGGAGCGGACGGAGGAGCAGGCGGCGAAAGGTGCTGCGAAGAGGGTGGGCCGGGGGCGTCCGACGGATCCCGGGTCAATGACCGGGCGGGCGGCGCGTCCTGATGTGCCGTCCGCTTCTTCGTCCGCTCCGTCTTCCGTTCCTCGGTCCGTCTCTTCGTTCGCTCCGCCTTCCGTTCCCCGGCCCGCTTCCCCGGCCCGCTTCTCCGCCCGCTTCTTTCTCCGTTGTTTCTCCGGTCGCCCTTCCGTCCGTTCCTCCGCCCCTGCCCGGTCGTTCGTCCGGCCGCATCACGGCGGGGGCATCGCAGACCGGTTCAGGCCGTCGAATCCGTAATCCGTTCGAGTGGTTGCTCGTTCAGGCGTTCCCGGGTTCCGGGGGCTGTGTGGGTGAGTTGTATCTCCCTCATTTCCCTTGGTGCAAATGGCTGCAAAAGGCCATCCACCGGACGTCCGGCTCGCGGAAGGGGGGCGCCCGCCGTGTAAGTTCCGGGGCCGAGAGCCTTGGAAGGGACCAAACCGGTGAACAAGAAGCTAGCGGCCGCACTGTCCGGCGGTGCGGTACTGGTGATCGCGCTGTCGGGCTGCAGCAGCGACGACGACAAGAGCGAGAAGGTGAACGCCTGGGCCAAGCAGGTCTGCGACCAGGTCCAGCCCCAGCTCCAGAAGATCGCGAACGCGAACGCCGCCATCCAGCAGCAGACCGCCGACAACAGCAAGCCCGTCGACGTGCAGCGCACCGACTCGGCCGCCTTCCAGCAGATCTCGCAGGCGTACAAGGCGCTGGGCGCGGCCGTCGAGTCGGCCGGTCCGCCGCCGGTCGACGGCGGCGAGACCACGCAGAAGGAGGCCGTTAAGGAACTCAACGCCTCCTCCGCGGCGTACGCGAACCTGCAGAAGAAGGTCGACGCCCTGGAGACGAAGGACCAGGCGAAGTTCGCCGACGGGCTCAAGGGCATCGCGGACGAACTGAACAAGATCAGCACCAGCGGTGACGAGGCGTTGAAGAAGCTCCAGTCCGGCGAGGTCGGCACCGCGATGGCCAAGCAGAAGGGCTGTCAGAAGCCGACGGCCTCGACGCCGCCGAAGTCCTCCACCGAGCCGTCCACCCCCACGTCCCCGTCCGGGTCGCCCAGCAAGAAGGCGTGACCCGGACGGCGGGCGCGGCCCCACCGGGACGCGGAACCGGCTGTGCGGACGGCCCGGCTGCCCCGATGGGCGCCGGGCCGCTGCCGTTGTCGGCGGGAGCGGCCACAATGGGTGGGTGAGTACGACCAGCCTCCCCGCGCCCGACCGTTCGCCCCTGCTCCGCGAAGCCCTGCTCGCCGCCGACTTCACCGCCGACGGGCTCCTCGACCTGCTCGGCGCACCCGCCTATGCCGCGCTCGCCCGCAGCGAGACGGTTCCGGCGCTGCGCGCCACCCGGGGCGGCTCCCCGCTCGACACGCTGGTCCGGCTCTTCCTGCTCCAGCACCCGGTGCCGTACGAGCGGGCCCGTGCGGCGCTGCCGCTGGCCGAGTGCGTCGAGGACGGCTGGGTGACCCGTACCGGCGACGAGGTGCGGGCCGCGGTCGACGTGCGGCCGTACGGCGGGCCCGAGGGGCAGGACTGGTACATCGTCTCGGACCTGGGCTGCGCGGTCGGCGGTGCGGGCGGCATCGGCTCGCGCGAGGAGGGTGTGGTCCTCGGCGTCGGCGGGGCGTCCACCACGCTCGCCGGGATCACCGTCCGTACGCCTGTCGCCTCCGCGCTCGACGTCGGTACGGGATCGGGCATCCAGGCACTGCACGCCTCGCAGCACGCCACCCGGGTCACGGCCACCGACGTCAACCCCCGGGCGCTGGAGTTCACCCGGCTGACGCTCGCGCTGTCCGGCGCCGCCCCGGCCGAACTGCGCGAGGGCTCCCTCTACGAACCGGTGGGCACGGAGACGTACGACCTGATCGTCTCCAACCCGCCGTTCGTCATCTCGCCCGGTGCCCGGCTCACCTACCGCGACGGCGGGATGGGCGGCGACGACCTGTGCCGGACGCTGGTGCAGCGGACGGGCGACCGGCTGAACGAGGGCGGGTACGCCCACTTCCTGGCCAACTGGCAGCACGTCGAGGGCGAGGAGTGGCAGAGCCGGGTCGGCTCCTGGGTCCCGCACGGCTGCGACGCCTGGATCGTGCAGCGCGAGGTCCAGGACGTCACGCAGTACGCGGAGCTGTGGCTGCGCGACGGCGGCGACCACCGTACGGACCCCGCCGAGTACGCCGCGCGGTACGACGCCTGGCTGGACGAGTTCGAGGCCCGCAAGACCAAGGGTGTCGGCTTCGGCTGGATCACCCTGCGCAGGTCCGCCGCGGCCGCCGCCGGGAATCCGTCCGTCGTGATCGAGGAGTGGCCGCACGCGGTGGAGCAGCCGCTCGGACCGGCCGTCGAGGCCCACTTCGCCCGCCAGGACTACCTCCGCGAGCAGGACGACGCCGCGCTCCTGGCCGGGCACTTCACCCTGGCCGCCGAGGTGGTGCAGGAACAGGTGGGGCTGCCGGGCGCGGAGGACCCCGAGCACGTGGTGCTCCGTCAGAACCGGGGCATGCGGCGCGCGACGAAGGTCGACGCCGTCGGCGCGGGCTTCGCGGGCGTGTGCGACGGGACGCTGCCGGCGGGCCGGATCCTGGACGCGATCGCCCAGTTGATGAACGAGGACCCGGTGCTGCTGCGCGACCGGACCCCGCAGGCGATCCGGCTGCTGGTGGAGGAGGGCTTCCTGGAGCCGGTGCCGCCGTCGGCGGGATGAGCACGTGAATCCGGTTCCGGTTTCCGGTCGTCGGGCCCGGGGCGCCGGACCGCGGGGCCGTCCGTCCGCCGGACGGCCGGGCCGCCGGAGTCGGCGGCCCGGCGGGCTCCGTTCCCGTTCGGGCCCGTGCCGTCGTGCGCGTGGACCCCTGCCGGCGTAGGTGACGAGCCGCCCCGGCGGTGGCGGGCGCGGGCCGATCGCCGCCCGCGCCTTGCCGGGGGCGCGGATTCCGGTTGGTTCCGGCCGACGCGCGGCCCGGGGCGCGTGACCGGGGCACCCGGCGGTGCGTACCGGGATGGTCCGGTGGTGCGGGCCGGGGCACCCGGCGGTGCGTACCGGGATGGTCCGGTGGTGCGGGCCGGGGCACCCGGCGGTGCGCGACCGGGGCGCCGGGTGGTGTGGACCGGGGTGGTCCGGTGGTGCGTGCCAGGGCGGACCGGTGGTGCGAGCCGGGGTGGTCCGGTGGTGTGGGTCGGCGCGGCGAATCCGGGGATTCACCCGGGGTTCGCGTCGGTGACGCCCGGGAGTGGCAGCCTCCCTCTGGCCGGACGGCGCGGCCCCGGCCGGGTGCGGAAACCCGGACACGGGGCCCGGACGTCCAGATACGGGACAGGGAGGCGTACGGACATGGAGAGCGGACCCGCGGTCTTCGCCGGAACGGCGTTCGCGCTGTTCGGAGCCGCACTGCTGCTGTGGACGGGGGCGCGCGTGCTGCATCGCGCGCCGGTCGCGCACGGCGTGAGCCCCGTGGCCTCCGCCGCTCTCGCCACCGTGTTCGGCGTACTCTTTCTCGCTCTCGGTGTGTGGTGCTTCACCCGGGCCTGATCCACTCCTGCCCGGCGTCGGGCAGGGAGCGCGGGGCGCGACGGACCGTGGCGGGGAACACGCCCGGGTCGTCCACATCTCACCCCCGGTGCCCGTAACGCCGTCACCGCGCCCCGAAACCCGCAGGCAGTGGCCGTGCGCACGGTGGACGGGGTGGTCCGGGCGGCAGGAATGGCGGAAGTCGGGTTACCGTTCGAGTGGCCGTTGCGGGCTTTTGCCGTTTGACACGGGGGCGGGTTGTACCGTCACACTCCGCAGCGACAGCACCGTGGGCAGCGTCATCGCGCTGTCCGGATGTCCACCGAGCGTCGACCGGAGAGAAGAGCGAAGTTGTCCCCGACCAGCGAGACCGCACAGGGCGGCCGCCGACTCGTCATCGTCGAGTCGCCTGCCAAGGCGAAGACGATCAAGGGCTACCTCGGCCCCGGATACGTGGTCGAGGCGAGCGTCGGGCACATCCGCGATCTGCCGAACGGCGCCGCAGAGGTCCCGGACGAGTACACCGGTGAGGTCCGCCGGCTCGGCGTCGACGTCGAGCACGACTTCCAGCCCGTCTACGTCGTCAACGCGGACAAGAAAGCCCAGGTCAGGAAGCTGAAGCAGCTTCTTGCCGAGTCCGATGAACTCTTCCTCGCCACCGATGAGGACCGCGAGGGCGAAGCCATCGCGTGGCACCTGCAGGAAGTCCTGAAGCCCAAGGTCCCGGTCCACCGGATGGTCTTCCACGAGATCACCAAGGACGCGATCCGGGCCGCCGTCGCCAACCCGCGCGAGCTCAACCAGCGCATGGTCGACGCCCAGGAGACCCGCCGCATCCTCGACCGGCTCTACGGCTACGAGGTCTCGCCGGTCCTGTGGAAGAAGGTCATGCCGCGCCTGTCGGCCGGCCGCGTCCAGTCCGTGGCGACCCGGCTCGTCGTCGAGCGGGAGCGCGAGCGCATCGCCTTCCGCTCCGCCGAGTACTGGGACCTCACCGGAACCTTCGCCACCGGCCGTGCCGGTGACTCCTCCGACCCCTCGACGCTCGCCGCCCGGCTCAGCACGGTCGACGGCCGCCGCGTCGCACAGGGCCGTGACTTCGGTCCGGACGGGCAGCTGAAGCCCGGCTCCGGCCAGGTGCTGCACCTGGACGAGGCGAACGCCCGCGCCCTGGCCGCCGCGCTCGCCGACACCGCGTTCACCGTGCGGTCCGTCGAGTCGAAGCCGTACCGCCGCTCCCCGTACGCCCCGTTCCGGACGACGACCCTCCAGCAGGAGGCGAGCCGGAAGCTGGGCTTCGGGGCCAAGGCCACCATGCAGGTCGCGCAGAAGCTGTACGAGAACGGCTTCATCACCTATATGCGTACCGACTCCACGACTCTCTCGGACACCGCGGTCACCGCCGCCCGGGCCCAGGTCACCCAGCTCTACGGCGCCGACTACCTGCCGGACAAGCCGCGCACGTACGCCGGGAAGGTAAAGAACGCACAGGAGGCGCACGAGGCGATCCGTCCCTCCGGCGACCGCTTCCGCACCCCCGCGGAGACCGGCCTCACCGGCGACCAGTTCCGGCTGTACGAACTGATCTGGAAGCGGACCGTCGCCTCCCAGATGAAGGACGCGGTCGGCAACTCCGTCACCGTCAAGATCGGCGGCCGGGCGGGCGACGGCCGGGACGCCGAGTTCTCCGCGTCCGGCAAGACGATCACCTTCCACGGCTTCATGAAGGCGTACGTCGAGGGCGCCGACGACCCGAACGCCGAGCTCGACGACCGCGAGCGGCGCCTGCCGCAGGTCGCCGAGGGCGACGCGCTGTCCGCCGAGGAGATCTCGGCCGACGGCCACGCCACCAAGCCGCCGGCCCGCTACACCGAGGCCTCGCTGGTCAAGGAGCTGGAGGAGCGCGAGATCGGCCGCCCGTCGACGTACGCGTCGATCATCGGCACGATCCTGGACCGCGGCTACGTCTTCAAGAAGGGCACGGCGCTCGTCCCGTCGTTCCTCTCCTTCGCCGTCGTCAACCTGCTGGAGAAGCACTTCGGCCGGCTCGTCGACTACGACTTCACCGCGAAGATGGAGGACGACCTCGACCGCATCGCGCGCGGCGAGGCCCAGTCCGTCCCGTGGCTGAAGCGCTTCTACTTCGGCGCCGGTGACGACCTGGCCGGCGCGGGCTCGGCCTCCGACGCGGGCAACGGCGACGGCGACCACCTCGGCGGTCTGAAGGAGCTCGTCACCGACCTCGGCGCGATCGACGCGCGCGAGATCTCCTCCTTCCCCGTCGGCAACGACATCAAGCTGCGGGTCGGCCGCTACGGGCCGTACATCGAGCGCGGCGAGAAGGACGCGGAGGGCCACCAGCGCGCGGACGTGCCGGAGGACCTGGCGCCCGACGAGCTCTCGGTCGAGTACGCGGAGGAGCTGCTGGCCAAGCCCAGCGGTGCCTTCGAGCTCGGTGCGGACCCGGTCACCGGGCACCAGATCATCGCGAAGGACGGGCGTTACGGCCCGTACGTCACCGAGGTGCTGCCCGAGGGCACCCCGAAGACCGGCAAGAACGCGGTGAAGCCGCGGACCGCCTCGCTCTTCAAGTCCATGTCCCTGGACACGGTGACGCTGGCCGACGCGCTCCGGCTGATGTCGCTGCCGCGCGTCGTCGGCGAGGACGCCGAGGGCGTCGAGATCACCGCGCAGAACGGCCGCTACGGCCCGTACCTGAAGAAGGGCACGGACTCGCGGTCGCTCACCACCGAGGAGCAGCTCTTCGACATCACGCTCGAAGAGGCCCTCGCGATCTACGCCCAGCCCAAGCAGCGCGGCCGGGCCGCCGCCAAGCCGCCGCTGAAGGAACTGGGCACGGACCCGGTGAGCGGGGCCCCGGTCGTGGTCAAGGACGGCCGGTTCGGTCCGTACGTCACCGACGGCGAGACGAACGCGACGCTGCGCACCGGCGATAGCGTCGAGGCCATCACGCCGGAGCGCGGCTACGAGCTGCTCGCCGAGAAGCGTGCCAAGGGGCCCGCCAAGAAGAAGACGGCGAAGAAGGCCCCGGCCAAGAAGACGGCCGCGAAGAAGACGACCGCCAAGAAGACCACGGCGGCCGCCAAGAAGACGGCGGCGAAGAAGACCACGACCGCGAAGAAGACCACGACGGCCAAGAAGGCGACGGCCGCGAAGAAGACGACGGCTGCGGCGTCCGCGGAGGACTGAGGCCGCGGTTCCGGGCCCGGGGGTTCGCGAGGGCCCGGGGCCGGGGCGGCCGTACGCGTACGGCCGGACACCGCGGGCGCGTCGGCCGGGTGCGCGGGGCGAGTACGTCAATGGAGGGGCCGGGGAGACCCGGCCCCTCCGGCGTCCGTACCGGCACCCGCGCACATCGGGCCGGGCGGACGGAAAGCACAGGCCGGGGGCGGGGCGCACCGGGTGAACCGCGCACGCCGGAACTGCTCGGGCGCCCGTATGTTCGGACGGGGCCTCCGGGGACCCCATGGCTCCGGATAGGCTGGGCGGATGACGCGAGCCGAGCAGCCAACGGTCGTGAGCCCCACCTCCGACACACTTGCCGCAGACTCACGCGAGCGCGCCGTACGAGCCCTGTTGCGTGTTCCCCCGCTGAAGCGGTTGTGGAGCGCACAGCTCGTCGGCGGTATCGGCGATGCACTCGCCCTTCTCGTGCTGGTGCTGATGTCGCTGCAAGCGGCGGTCCTGGAGGGCTCATTCGGGACCGGGTACCGGGGGGCGGCCTTCGCCGTCGCCGCGGTGTTCGGTGCCCGGATCCTTGCCACCCTCCTCTTCGGGGCCGTACTCCTGGGGCCGTTGACGACACTCACCGCGCCCGGCGGACCGCTGGACCGGCGGTGGCTGATGATCGGCACGGACGGGCTGCGGCTCGCGCTGCTGGTCGTCGCGCCGCTGTGGATCGACTGGATGCCCGACCGGGCGCTCATGATGATCCTCATCACCGTCTTCGTGACCGGCGCCGCCGAACGTCTGTGGACGGTCGCCAAGGACGGCGCGGCCCCCGCGCTGCTGCCCGCCCCGCCCATCGAGGGCGCCGCCGTGCGCCCGCTGCCCGACCACCTCGACGCACTGCGCCGGCTCTCCGTCCGCACCGACTTCGCCGCGATCCCCGTGGCCGCGGCCGTCCTGCTGGTCGCCACGCTCATCGGCAACCTGCTGGGCTCGGGCCTGGAGTGGTTCTCGATCCACCAGGCGGCCCTCGGCTCGTACATCGCCGCCGGGCTCTTCTCGGCCTCGATCTCCGTCCTGTACTTCCTGGAGCTGCCCGGCACGCAGACGCCCCGCCCGCGCTCGCCGCTGGAGGGCCTGCGCCGCCCGTCGACCGGCAACGGACCCGACAAGGGCCGCACCGGGGCCGTCCCGCTGGTCGTCGCCGCCTCGGCCACGGTCGCCGGGGCCATCGCCGCCGCTGCCGCCGTCGCTGTGCTGCACGCCGCCGACCTGGGCGGCGGACCCGCCACCTTCGCCCTGCTGATCCTCGGCCTGACCGGTGCCACCGGCGCCGGCATCCGCACCGCCGGGAAGGTCCTGCCGACCCTGTCGCGGCGCCGGCTGCTCGCACTGGCCATCGCCACCACCGGCATCGCGCTCCTCGCGATGGGCCTCGTGCCGGACACGGCGACCGTGCTGATGATCGCGGTGCTCGCCGGGTACGCGGCCGGGGTCGCCGCCCACACCGGTCACGTCCTGGTCGACCAGGAGACCGAGGAGACCCGCCGGGCCAGGACCACCGAACACCTCCAGGCCGTCGCACGGGTCCTCATCGCGCTCGGCGCGCTCGGCGGTCCGCTGCTGGCCGCCGGGATCGGCACCCACCGGCTGACCGCCGGGGACTTCGTCTTCGCCCACGGCGGGGCGGCCTTCACCCTGATGCTGATCGGCGCGCTGCTGCTGCCCGTCGCCGCGATCGTGCTCGCGAAGACGGACGACCGCTCCGGCGTGCCGCTGCGCCGCGACCTGCGCGAGGCGCTGCGCGGCGGCGACCCGGCCGTCGCCCCCGCCGCGAACGGGTTCTTCATCGCCCTGGAGGGCGGTGACGGCGCCGGCAAGTCCACCCAGGTCGAGGCGCTCGCCGAGTGGATCCGGGCCAAGGGCCACGAGGTCGTCGTCACCCGGGAGCCGGGGGCGACCCCGGTCGGCAAGCGGCTGCGCTCGATCCTGCTCGACGTGTCGTCGGCGGGGCTCTCCAACCGGGCCGAGGCACTGCTGTACGCCGCCGACCGGGCCGAGCACATCGACTCGCTCGTCCGTCCGGCGCTGGAGCGCGGCGCGATCGTCATCTCCGACCGCTACACCGACTCGTCCGTCGCCTACCAGGGCGCCGGCCGCGACCTGTCCCCGACCGAGATCGCCCGGATCTCACGCTGGGCGACGAGCGGACTCGTACCGCATCTGACGGTGCTGCTGGACGTGGACCCGGAGACGGCGCGGGAACGGTTCACCGAGGCGCCCGACCGGCTGGAGTCCGAGCCGCCGGAGTTCCACGCCCGAGTGCGGTCCGGTTTCCTGACGCTGGCCGCGGCCGACCCGACCCGCTACCTGGTGGTGGACGCGGGCCAGGACCCGGAGGCCGTCACCACGGTCGTACGCCACCGGCTCGACCAGCTCCTCCCGCTCTCCGAGGCCGAGATCAAGGCCCAGGAGGAGGCGCGCCGGGCGGCCGAGGAGGAGGCCAGGCGCAAGGCCGAGGAAGAGGCGGCGCGCAAGGCCGAGGAGGAGCGGCTGGAGCGCGAGCGGCAGGCGCAGCTGGCCAAGCTCCGTGCCGAGGAGGAGGAGCGCAAGGCCCGCGAGCTGGAGGAGGCGCGCCGCCGCGAGGCCGAACGCCAGGCGGAGGAGGCCCGGCAGCGGGCCGAGGAAGCCCGTCGCGTCGCCGAGGAGGAGCGGGTCCGCCGCGAGGCCGAGGAGGCGGCCCGGGAGGCCGAACAGGCCCGGCTGCGCCGTCAGGCCGAGGAGGAGGCGCGGCTGCGCAAGGAGGCCGAGGCGCTGCGGCTGGAGAAGCAGCGCAAGGCCGAGGAGGCGCTGCTGAGGGCCGAGGAGGCGCGCAGGCAGGCCGAGGCCGAGGCCGCCGAGGCGGCGGAACGGGCCAGGGCGGAGGCCGCCGCGGCAGCCTCCGTGCCGGAGAACGAGATCACGGTCCCGACGCCGATCGTCAACCCGAACGACGTGACGCAGCAGGTGCCCTCGCCGGCCACCCCGTCCACGCGTTCCGACGAGGCCGAGACGGCGATGCTCCCCAAGATCGACGACCGGCCCGGTGCGCCGGGCGCCGCGGACGAGACTGCGGTCCTTCCGCCGGTCCGGGACGCCGCGCAGGCGCGCGAGACGCGGTCGGCGCGGCCGGAGGACCGGGTTCCGCAGGGCATCTTCCGTGACGAGCGCCCGGCGGGCTCCGCCCCGGAGGGCGAGAACGAGCGCACCCGCGAGCTCCCGCAGATCGGCGACCCGCAGGCGGCGCAGGGCCGGTGGGAGAACGAGGAGCGCAGCCGGCGGCCCCGCCCCGACTGGGCCGAGGAGACCCCGCTGGACGACCTGCCGACGCTGGCGGACGAGCTGCTGGGCGACCGCCGCGACCTCGACGACGGGGACCAGGGCCGCTCCGGCAGGGGCCGCCGCCCGCGCCGCTGACGGAACGGACGGACGGCGACGGGACGACCGGGTGGGGCAGTCGTGACGGGTGAGACCGTCGGGCTGCCCCACCCGTCCGTTCGGGACGCCCGGTCGGCAGGGGCCGGGGCCGGGCGGCTGGTCGGGCTGGTCGGGCGTACGGTCCGCGGGGCGGGGCGTACGGTCCGGTCGGGGGCGGTCCGGGCATACGGTCTCGGGCCGAAGGCCCGGGCGGTCCGGTCCGGGCGGCCCGGTCGGGGCTCTCTGCCGGGATTGTCAGACCCGTCCCCCACAATGGATGCCGGATCATGGAAGCCGGACCGGAGACCGCCGCGCCGGGCGGCGGCCCCGGCCGGGCGGACGGCGACACCACGGCCGCGCGGCCGTACCGCACGAGAGCCGCGCGGCGCACACCATCGGAAGGGCGGTGACCCATGACCGTGTGGGACGACCTGGTCGGGCAGGACCGTGTGCAGGAACAGCTCGCGGCCGCCGCCCGGGACGCCGATGCGCTGGTCACCGCCGACGGGGCGGGGGAGTCGGTGTCCCCGGGGTCGAAGATGACCCACGCCTGGCTGTTCACCGGACCGCCGGGCTCCGGCCGCGCCACCGCGGCCCGCGCCTTCGCCGCCGCCCTCCAGTGCACCAGCCCCGACCGCGCCCTGGGCGGCGCACCGGGCTGCGGCTTCTGCGACGGCTGCCACACCAGCCTGATCGGCACGCACGCCGACGTCGAGGTGGTCCGTACGGACCTGCTCTCCATCGGTGTGAAGGAGACCCGTGAGCTGGTCCGCCGCGCCCAGCTCTCGCCGGCCGTCGGCCGCTGGCAGGTCATCGTCCTGGAGGACGCCGACCGGCTCACCGAGGGCGCGGGGAACGTCCTGCTGAAGGCGGTCGAGGAGCCCGCGCCCCGCACGGTGTGGCTGCTCTGCGCGCCTTCCCTGGAGGACGTGCTGCCCACCATCCGTTCCCGGTGCCGCCACCTCACGCTGCGCACGCCCCCGGTCGACGCGGTGGCCGACGTCCTGATCCGGCGCGACGGCATCGATCCGGAGCGGGCCGCGTCCGCCGCGCGGGCCACCCAGGGGCACATCGACCGGGCCCGTCGCCTCGCCACCGACGAGCGGGCCCGGTCGCGCCGCGCCGCCGTGCTCAAGCTCCCGCTGCGGGTCGAGGACATCGGGGGCTGCCTCAAGGCCGCCCAGGAGCTGATCGACACCGCGACCGACGACGCCAAGCAGGTATCGGAGGAGGTCGACGCCAAGGAGACGGAGGAGATGAAGGCCGCGCTCGGGGCCGCGGCCGGAGGGCGGCTGCCGCGCGGCACCGCCGGGGTGATGAAGGAGCTGGAGGACCGGCAGAAGCGCCGCAAGACCCGTACCCAGCGCGACAGCCTCGACCTCGCGCTCACGGACCTGACCGGCTTCTACCGCGACGTGCTGGCCATCCAGCTGGGCTCGCGGATCGCCATCGCCAACACGGACGTGGAGGACGCCCTCGACCGGGTCGCCCGCTCCTCCACCCCCGAGCGCACCCTGCGCCGGATAGAGGCGGTGATCGCCTGCCGCCGGGCGCTGGACCGCAACGTGGCGCCGCTGCTCGCGGTGGAGGCGATGACGATGGCACTCCGCGCGGGCTGACCCGCCCCGCCGCGCTGCCGCCACGCCGGTCCACCGACCCGCCCCGCCGTTCTGCCGCGCCGGTCCGCCACCCCGCCGTCCCCGGCGGACCGCGTACCGCTGCCCCCTTCGCCCGCGTACCGGAAACCGGCATTCACGGCCGTCGCCCCCGGTGGACCGCGTACCGCTGCCCGCACCCACCCATTGCCGCTTTTCGCCGCTTTTCACCCGTACGGGCAGGGGGCGGGGCGGTCCGTCACTCGGCGACTACGCTCCGGGGATGGACACCAGGCGCTCGCTCCGCATTCTCGCCGCCGCACTCGGCGCGGCCGGCCTCCTCGTCTCCGGCTGTACCGGCGGGAGCCCGACGGACACCTCGTCGTCCGCGCCGGCGACGGCGTCCGTGCCGCCCGTGCCAAAGGGGCTGGAGCGGTACTACGGGCAGACGCTGAAGTGGCGGGACTGCGGTGTCGAGGGCTTCCAGTGCGCGACGATGAAGGCGCCGCTGGACTACGCGGAGCCGGACGGCGACGAGATCGATCTGGCGGTCTCCCGCAAGAGGGCCACCGGGCCCGGCAAGCGGATCGGGTCCCTCCTGGTGAATCCGGGCGGCCCCGGCGGCTCCGCCATCGACTACCTCCAGGGCTACGCGGCGATCGGCTACCCCGCCCCGGTCCGGGCCCGCTACGACATGGTCGCCGTCGACCCGCGCGGAGTGGCCCGCAGCGAGCCCGTCGAATGTCTCACCGGCCCGCAGATGGACACCTACACCCAGGTCGACCAGACCCCGGACGACGCGGCCGAGATCACCGGGCTGGGCAGCGAGTACGAGCGGTTCGCGAGCGGCTGCGAGAAGCGCTCCGGCACGATCCTCCCGCACGTCTCCACCGTCGAGACCGCCCGCGACATGGACGTGCTGCGGGCCCTCCTCGGCGACGAGAAGCTGCACTACGTCGGGGCGTCGTACGGCACCTTCCTCGGCGCGACGTACGCCGGGCTCTTCCCCGGCCGGGTCGGCCGCCTGGTCCTGGACGGCGCGATGGACCCGTCGCTCCCCTCCGTCGAGATGAACCGCGACCAGACGGCGGGCTTCGAGACCGCGTTCCAGTCCTTCGCCGCCGACTGCGTGAAGAAGGCGGACTGCCCGCTCGGCACCACCTCCACCGCCGACGCGGCCACCCGCCTGAAGCGGCTCTTCGCCGACCTCGACGCCCACCCGATCGAGACCGGGGACTCCCGCCAGCTCACCGAGTCCCTCGGCACCACCGGGGTCATCGCCGCGATGTACGACGAATCGGCCTGGCCCCAGCTCCGCGAGGCCCTCGCCGCGGCCCAGGACGGCGACGGCTCCGGTCTGCTCTCCCTGTCGGACAGCTACTACGAGCGCCAGCCGAACGGCACGTACGCGAACCTCATGTTCGCCAACGCCGCCGTGAACTGCCTGGACCTCCCGCCCGCCTTCACCGACGCCGAGGACGTCGAGCAGGCGGTTCCCGGTTTCGAGAAGGCGTCCCCGGTCTTCGGCCGCGCCTTCGCCTGGGCCGCCCTGAACTGCGCCCACTGGCCGACCCCGCCCACCGGCACCCCCCACCGCATCGAGGCGAAGGGCGCGGCCCCGATCGTCGTGGTCGGCACGACCCGCGACCCGGCCACCCCGTACAAGTGGGCCGAGTCCCTGGCCGGCCAGCTCTCCTCCGGCACCCTCCTCACCTACAGCGGTGACGGCCACACGGCGTACGGCCGCGGCAGCGACTGCATCGACACGGCGATCAACACCTACCTCCTGGAAGGCACCCCGCCGAACGACGGCAAGAAATGCTCCTGACCCCGCCGACCCCCTGCTGACCTGCGAGGACGGACCGGAACAGAGGTGGTGCGGAGCACCCCCGGAAACTGTGTAGACTTGGCGACGCTGCTGATCGCACCATGGTGCGACAGGGTGTGCCGCCTTAGCTCAGTTGGCCAGAGCAACGCACTCGTAATGCGTAGGTCTCGGGTTCGAATCCCGAAGGCGGCTCAGAGAAAGGCCGGGTCGGACGATGTCCGACCCGGCCTTCTGTTTTTCCGGCGGCACCCCCGGGACGTGCTGTTCTTCGGTGCGGGAACCCGTCGGCCGGGGGTGGTTCCAGCATGGGTAGCCGTTAGAACGAGTGGGTTCATCTGCATGAATGTGCGGGCTGCGCGGGCCGAGCAGGAGTGCCTACGATCGGACGCATGGACCTGACCGGGGATCGCTCTGCAGAGTCTTGGAGGCCGCGTGCTGAGGGCTGAGGAGCAGATTCGGGTGGTGGTGGGCGGCCGGCGCGACCTCTTCAGGGAGGGGGTCAGCAAGATCCTCGAAACCACCCCGGACATGCACGTCGTCGGACAGGGGGACACCGGATCGACGGTGCTCGCGGCGGCGACGCGGCAGTGTCCCGATGTCGTACTGGTCGACGCGGAGCTGCCGGGGACGCCGCTCATGACGCTGTTGCGCCAACTCCTCGATCTCGGGCCCTCGGTGAGCATCGCCGTCCTGCACGCGGACGAGGACGTCCGCACGGTGAGCAAGGCGATGGGGCTCGGTGTGCACGCCTTCATCTCCAAGGAGTCGACCGGCGCCGATCTGGTCGCCACGATCCGGGGCGCGGCGCGCAGTCACGACCGGGTCCTGCTGTCCGTGCCGCGCAGGATGATGGAGCGGCTGAGCGACCCGGACGGAGGGGTTCTCACCCAGCGGGAGATCGAGGTGATCGAGCTGGTCGCGCAGGGGCTGCGCAACTCCGGCATCGCCCGTTCGCTGTTCATCTCCGAGGGCACGGTGAAGCGCCATCTGACCAACATCTACCTGAAGTTGGACGTCGACACCCGCATCAGCGCGGTGAACAAGGCGGAGAGCATGCGGCTGCTGACCCTGCGGCGGCAGCCCTCCGCCTCCTGACGGGCGGGGCGGTGGCCGACCCCGGCCACCGCCCCGCCCGTCGGCGGTCGTCACGCCCGCAGCGCGGCCGGGAGCAGCTCCCCGGGGAAGTCCTGGAACGTCACCGGGACCTGGAAGCGGCGGACGGACTCGGTGCCGATGGAGGTGTGCGCGGCCGAGGTGGTCGCCGGCCACGGTCCGCCGTGGTGCATCGTCCGGTTCACCGCCACACCGGTCGGCCAGCCGTTCCACACCACGCGTCCCACCTTGCGGGTCAGCACGGGAAGGAGCCGCCCCACGAGCGCGGCGTCGGACGGTTCGGCGTGCAGGGTGGCGGTCAGGGAGCCCGGCAACTGCGCGGCCGCCGCGAGCAGTTCCGCCTCGTCCTCGTAGGTGACGAGGACGGACGCCGGGCCGAAGCACTCCTCCGAGAGTTCCGGGCGCTCCAGGAAGTCCCGGGACGTCGTGCGGAACAGGTGGGGGCCGTCGGTGACGGCCACCAGCGGGTCCGCGGCCCCGGTCAGGCGCTGGACGCCCTGGCGGAAGCCCTCCAGGATCCGCCGGTTGAGCAGGGGGGCCGCGGGGACCTCGGACAGCTCGGCCGCCAGGGCCTCCTCCAGTCCGTGGCCCGCGGGCAGGAACAGCAGCCCCGGGTTGGTGCACAGCTGGCCCACGTAGCGGGTGGCCGCCGTGACGAAGCCGGACACGATCTCCGCCCGGCGGGCCGACGCGGCCGCCCGGCTGATGAACACGGGGTTGACGCTGCCCAGTTCGCCGTAGAACGGGATCGGGTCGGGGCGGGAGGCGGCGGCGTCGAACAGTGCGCGGCCGCCGGCCTGGGAACCGGTGAACGAGGCGGCCCTGATGTGCGGATCGGTGATCAGCGCCTGCCCGGCCGCCATGCCGTGCACCACGGAGAACGTGCCGTCCGGGGCCCCGGCTTCCCGCAGCGCCCCGGTGACGGCCTCGTCGACGAGCCGCGAGGTGAGCGGGTGGCCGGGGTGCGCCTTGACGACGACGGGGCATCCCGCGGCCAGTGCCGCGGCGGTGTCCGAGCCGGCCACGGCCAGTGCGAGGGGGAAGTTGCTCGCCGCGTACACGGCGACCGGGCCGATGGGCAGCAGGGCCCGGTGGAACGACGGGGTGCCGTCCGGGCCCTGTTCGGTGCGCCCGCTCAGGAAGTCGGGGCGCCGGACCTCCTCGGCGAGAAGGCGCAACTGGTTGGTGGTGCGCGCCAGTTCGGCCTCCAGGGTGGGGCGACCCAGCGCGGTCTCCGTGTCGGCCGAGCCGATCAGCTCGTCCGCCACGGCGTCGAGGCCCGCGGCGACGGCTTCGAGGAGCCGGGCCCGGGTGCCGAGCGGCAGCGCGGCCAGCGCGGGAGCCGCCCGGTCGGCCGCCGCGCACCGCTCCGCCACCTCCGCGGGCGTGGTCTCCGGGACCGGGGGCTCCAGGCGCTCGCCGGACCGGGCGTCGATGCCGTACAGATGTGTCATCGTCTTTCCAGCTCTCTTCTTTCCTCGTTCTCCGCGGTCGGGCCCTGTCATGACCCGAGCGTCGTCGGCAGCCAGCCGGGGCGGGTAGCTTCGTAGGCATCGATCTGCTCCGCCCTGCTCAGCGTCGCCCGGAGGTCGTCGAACCCGTTCATCAGCTGCCAGCGGCTGTAGGCGTCGATGCCGAACTCGATGGTCAGGCCGTCCGCAGTGATCGTGCGCCGCTCCAGGTCCACGAGGACGGGCAGCTCGGGCCGGGCGGCGGCCGCCCGGCGCAGCCGTGCCGCGCTCTCCTCGGGGACCTCGGCGGTCAGCACGCCGTTCTTGGTGGCGTTCGCCCGGAAGATGTCTCCGAAGGAGGGGGCGACCACCACCCGGAACCCGAAGTCGCGCAGCGCCCATACCGCGTGCTCCCGGGAGGAGCCGATGCCGAAGTCGGGGCCGCTGACCAGGACGCTGGCGCCCGCGTGGCGCTCCGAGGTGACCGTGAAGTCCGGGTCCCGGCGCCAGCGGAAGAACAGGGTGTCCTCGTAGCCGGTCCGGCCGAGCCGTCGGCAGAACCGTGCGGGGATGATCTGGTCGGTGTCCACACCGCCGCGCTCCAGGGGCGCGACGGTTCCGGTGTGCCGTATCAGCGCTTCCATCAGTGCTCCTCCGGTCCGGTGTGCGCGGCGGCCGCCAGTCGGCGCGCCGCGGAGTGCAGGGCGCGGCCCCGGGCCTCGTCCTGTGTCGCGCCCTCCCCGACGCCCCAGCGCACCGCGGTCCCGTCGGCGGCCTCGACGTAGACCTTCCAGTCGGTCCCCGCGCCGTTCGCCGTCCCGGTGCCGGGGGGCTGCACGACGACGTCCCGCGGAGTGATCCGGGTCCCGGGGGCGGAGGGGACGGCCGCGGCGTCGGGCGTGAGGTACTCGGCGGTGAACCACTGGAGCAGCAGCTCGGGTGTGACCTCGCCCGTCGCCTCGGACCGTGCCTGGACGACGGCGGCCAGTTCGATCTGGAGCCGGCGGGGCAGCACGTATCCGTGCTCCTGCCTCATGAGGTAGGCGATGCCGCCCTTGCCGGACTGCTGGTTGATCCGGATCAGGGCCTGGTAGTCGCGGCCCACGTCCCGCGGGTCCACCGGCAGGTAGGGCACGTCCCAGCAGCGGCCCTCGCCGGTGCCGGTGCCGCGCTCCGCCAGGCCCTTGCTGATGGCGTCCTGGTGGGACCCGGCGAAGGAGGTGTAGACGAAGTCCCCGACCCAGGGGTGGCGGGGCGGGACGGGGAGGCGGTTGCAGTACTCGACGATCTGCCGGGCCTCGTCGAGGAAGCTCAGGTCGAGCCCGGGGTCGATGCCCTGCGAGTACAGGTTCATGGCCAGCGTGACCAGGTCGACGTTGCCGGCCCGTTCGCCGTTGCCGAAGAGCGTGCCCTCCACGCGGTCGGCGCCCGCCAGCAGCGCCAGTTCGGCCGAGGCGATGCCGCTGCCCCGGTCGTTGTGCTGGTGGAGGGAGAGGATGATCGCCTCGCGGTGGGAGAGGTTGCGGTGCATCCACTCGATGCGGTCGGCGAACTCGTGCGGCGGGTAGCACTCCACCGTGCTCGGCAGCACGATGCGGCATCCCTCGGCGGGCTCGGGCCGCCACAGGTCGAGGACGGCGTTGCACACCTCCAGCGCGAACTCGGGCTCGGTCTGGGTGAACGACTCGGTGCCGTACTGGAGTTGGATCTCGGTGCCCGGCAGGGAGTCGCGGAGCCGCAGGGCCCGCTCGGCCCCGACGAGGGCGAGCCGCTTGACCTCCTCGCGGGACATGCCGAAGACGACCCTGCGCTGGGCGGTCGAGGTCGGGTTGTAGATCTGGAGGATCACCCGGGGCGCGCCGCGGACACAGCGGACCGTCTCCTCGATCATGCCGTCCCGGATGGGCGACATCACCTGGATCGTCACGTCGTCCGGAATGGCGTCCTGCTCGATCACGGCGCGGGTGAAGTCCCGGTCGGCCTGCGAGGACAGCGGGAAACCGACCTCGATCTCCTTGAAGCCCATCCGCAGGAGCAGGCGGTACATGGCCCATCTGCGGTCCATGTCCATGGGGTCGATGAGCGCCTGGTTGCCGTCCCTGAGATCGACGCTGGCCCACAGCGGCGCCCGTTCGGGCATCCGGTCGGGCCACCGGCGGTCGGGCAGGGGGAACTTCTCGTAGCGCCGGTACTTGTGCACGGGCATGCCGCTGGTGCGCTGACGGCTGGTCGGGGTCTCCATGGTGGACGGCTCGCCTTCTCGGCTGGAGTGGAGTGACGGGGGGACGTGGGCGAGGGGACCGGGGACCGGCGTGTCAGCGGGCCAAGTCTTCCGCCGGTACGCCCTCGTGACATCGCCGGAAGGGATGCCCCGCGTGCGACTTTCGTCGTAGCCGCAGGGGCGCAACGGCCCACTCCGGCGGGCCGGTTCACCCGGGGGCGGCCGGCAGGAACGCCACGGCGCGGCCCGGCGCGCCCGTGCCGTGCTCGATCTTCAGGGGCAGGAAGCAGAACCGGGCGCCGCGGGGCGGCAGCCGGTCGAGCCGGGTCAGCCCCTCGACGTAGACGGCGCCGGTGCGCAGACCGGCGACGTGCACGGGTACGGGGTCGTGCGCGGCGCCGATCGACGGTGCGTCGATGCCCACGCAGCGCACACCGCGGGCGAGCAGCAGTTCCAGCGCCTCGACGGACGGGGCGGGCCAGCCCGGCGCGGTCCGGGAGACGACGACGTCGTGCACATAGCCGTGACCGGCCGCGCCGCGCAGGTAGCGCGTGTCCCAGCCGGTGCGGAACAGGACCACGTCGCCGGCGGCCAGCTCCCCGTGCGCCGCCTCCCAGGCGGTGACCACCCCGGGCGGGACGAGCGGGCTCGTCCCGCCCGGGGTGCCCGGAACGTCGAGCGCGCGGACGTCGATCACGGCCGCGGGGCCCATCAGCCGGTCCAGCGGAAGTCTGTCCACGGACAGGGCGCCGGCGGGCCCCGCGTGCGGCAGCCCCGAATCCTCGGGCGGGATGAAATGGGTGGGTGCGTCGCAGTGGGTGCCGGTGTGCTCGTCGATCGCCATCCAGCGGGTCGCGTAGGGGCCGCCCCGGCCCGACACCGGTCCCGCGGGGGAGTGCACGTCGGTGAACCAGTTCCACGTCTTGTGCTGGAAGGGCTGGTGGGTCGGCCAGAAGCAGGGCAGGTCCTCGGCGACCGGCAGGGAGAGGTCCACCACCGCGGCGGGGGCGGGAAGCGGTGCGCTCATCGTCCCGCCCCCCAGGTGAGGCGCTCGATGCCGACGGTGCGCCGTCCCTCGGTGCGCAGCAGCACGGCGCCGAGCACGAGGGGGCCGTCGGAGACCGGGGGTATCCCGTGGGCGAAGGCGTCGCCGGTCTCGTGGAGCCCCTTGACCAGGATGTCGTACGCGAATCCCTGCATGCCGTCCGACGGTCCGGTCATGCCCACCTCGGTGACGAAGCCGGTGCCGCCGGGCAGTACGTGGAGCGGGATGGTGGCCTCGTGGCTGTGGGTGCCGAGGACGGCGGTCGCCACGCCGTCCACGGCGCGGGCGAAGATCTGCTTCTCCAGGACGTGGTCGCCGTGGTAGTCGACGAGGACGACGCCCCGCCGCTCGGCCTCGCGCCAGGCCCCGAAGGCCGGCCGGAAGGTGTCCTCGATCGCTCTGACCGACCGCATGGCGGCGTGGTCGGCGAGATTGATCACGGTGACCTCGCCGAGCGGGGTGCCCACGTGCAGCAGGCCGCGGCCCGGGATGTGCGCGTCGATGTTCAACGGCCGCAGCACCTGCGGGAGTTCGAGGAGCTGGACCGACTCCTCGCTGTCCCAGGAGTGGTTGCCGCCGGTGATGACGTCGACCCCGGCCGCGAGCAGCCGGTCGACCTGGACCCCGGCCATGCCGAGGCCGGTCGGGGCGCAGTTCTCGGCGTTGGCGACGACCAGGTCGACCCGCCGTTCGGCGCGGAATCCCGGTAGCCACGCGCAGAGTTCCGCGACGGCGCGGTCTCCCACGATGTCACCGATGAAGAGAATGTTCACGGCAGGTGTTCCTTCCCTCGACATCCCGCGTGGCCTCGCGCGGCCGTGTTCCCCGATGGTTTCCTCCGCCCGGCTCTCCGGCTTCCGCCGGCCGTTGCAAAGGGTCTGCGACTTTCCGCCAAGGTGTTCGGCCTCTTCTCGCAGAGCGGCAATCCCGTGGGTGCATTTCCCGGGCGGCCGGCACTCCTAGCGTTGATCCCGGTGAATTCCGGATGAGTGACGAGTGCGACTCGTATGGAGGGGACGGAATTGGAGGCCAGGGAAACGGTTCACCTGCTCGCGGCGCTCGCCACGGTCTGTGCAGTGGCGCACGGCTGCGGTTTTCTCTTCTCGGCCCTGCGGCAGCCGCCGGTGATCGGGGAGATCGTGGGCGGCATCCTGCTGGGGCCCTCGTTCCTCGGTCTGTTCGCGCCGGGCCTCGTCGCCGCGCTGTTCCCGTCCTCCGGGCCGGTGGCGCACGGCCTGGACGCGCTGTACCAGCTGGGCCAGTTGCTGCTGCTGTTCCTGGCCGGCGCCGAACTGAGGGTCGGGGCGGCCCGCCGGGAACGGCGCACCGGGGCCGCCGCGGCGGCGGCCGGGCTGCTGCTCCCGTTCGCCGTCGGGGCCGGGGTCGTGCTGATGTCGGGGCCGGGGCGGTTCGCCGGACCGGCGGGGACGACGGCGACGACGGCTCTCGTCGTGGCCCTGGCGATGGCGGTGGCGGCCATCCCGGTGATCTCCCGCATCATGATGGACCTCGGCATCATGGACACCGTCTTCGGCCGCATCGTGCTGATGGTGGCGGTGATCGAGGACATCGTCCTCTACGTCGTGCTCGCCGTGGCCCTGGGCCTCGCGCAGGCCGGGTCCGAACAGTCCGTCGGGCTGTGGCACACGTTCGGCAGCACGTCGCCGCTGTGGAGCGCCGTCTACTTCACACTGATCAGCCTGGTCTTCATCTGGGGCGCGCTGATGCACGGGCCGCGCTGGTTCCGGTGGCTCGCCGAGCACCGGGGCAACGTCGTGGCGCGGCGCAGCCCGATCGCCTTCCGGCTGGCCTTCCTGCTGGTCGTGGTCCTGGTCTGCCTGGGCCTCGGCGTCAACACGGTGTTCGGCGGGCTGGTCGCGGGGATCTGCGCCGCGCGGGGGGACGAGCGGGCCGGGGACCTCCGGGCGAAGGAGAACGCGTCGCAGGCGTGGGAGGCGATCGGCCGGTTCTCCCAGGCGTTCTTCGTACCGGTCTTCTTCGCCCTGGTCGGCGTACGGCTCGATCTGGTCCGGGAGTTCGACGTGTGGTTCTTCGTCTGGTTCCTGCTGCTGGCGTGCGGCGTCAAGACGCTCAGCATCTGGGGCGCGGCCCGGCTGGCGGGCGAGACGAGCGCGTTCGCCGGTTCCCTGGCGCTCGCCCTCAACGCCCGCGGCACGCTCGGGGTGATCCTCGCCGGGGTCACCCACCAGGCCGGGCTCATCAACGACGGGTTCTTCGCCGTTCTCGTCCTCGTTTCCATCGTCACCAGCCAGGCGGCCGGATTCTGGCTGGCCCGCCGGGTGTCCGCGCTGCGCGACCCGATGCCCCGGGGCACCCACCGGGCCGCCCCCGACCCCTCACCCGCGGAGATCTCATGAACGCAGTCCCGCCCACGCGCAGGAGCCGCCTGCTGTACGCCGGCCCCGACCGGGCCCCGGCGCGCGCGCAGATGCGTGCCGTCGGGTTCACCGAGGAGGACCTGGAGCGCCCGGTCGTCGCGGTGGCCCACTCCTGGACCGAGACCATGCCCTGCAACCACACGCACCGGATGCTCGCGGAGGAGGTGAAGAAGGGGGTGCGGGCCGCGGGCGGCACCCCGATGGAGATCAACACCGTGGCCGTCTCCGACGTGGTCACGATGGGCACGGAGGGCATGCGGACCTCGCTGGTGAGCCGGGAACTGATCGCCGACTCCCTGGAACTCGTCGCCCGCGGCCACATGTTCGACGCCATGGTCACGGTCGTCGGCTGCGACAAGACCATCCCGGCGGCGGCCATGGCCCACGCCCGGCTCGACATACCGGGGGTGATCCTCTACTCCGGGGCGATGGCCCCCGGACGGTTCGACGGCCGGGACGTGACCCTGGCCGAGGTCTTCGAGGCGGTGGGCGCCCACGCGGCGGGCCGGATGAGCGAGCAGGACCTGACCCGTCTGGAACGGCGGGCGTGTCCCGGCGCCGGTGCCTGCGGGGGGCAGTACACCGCCAACACCATGGCCATGGCGATGGAGTTCCTCGGCCTGTCCCCGCTGGGCTCGGCCGGGCCGCCCGCCACCGACACCCGGCGGCGGGAGTGGGCGGTACGGGCCGGCCGGCTCGCCGTCGAGGCGTGGGCGTCCGGGCGGACCCCCCGCACCCTGCTCGGCCGTGCCGCGTTCCGCAACGCCGTCGTGGCGGGGGCCGCGACCGCGGGCTCCACCAACCTGGTGCTGCATCTGCTGGCGATCGCGCGGGAGGCGGGCGTCCCCCTGGACCTCGCCGACTTCGACACGTACAGCGCGCGCACGCCGGTGATCACCGACCTGAAGCCGTTCGGCCGTCGCACGGCCGTCGACCTGGACCGGGCGGGCGGCACGGCGCTCGTCGCCCGGCGCCTGGTCGGGGCGGGGCTCGTCGACGGGACCACGCCGACGGTCACCGGGCGGACCCTGGGCGAGGAGGCCGAGGAGGCCGAGGAGGAGCCCGGGCAGGACGTCGTCGCGGAGGTGGCGCGTCCGCTGAGCCCGAGCGGGGCCCTGCTGGTGCTGTACGGCTCCCTGGCACCGGAGGGCGCGGTGGTCAAGGCGACGCCGCACGTCCGCCCGGTGCACACCGGACCGGCCCGGGTGTTCGACTGCGAGGAGGACGCCATGGCCGCCGTGCAGTCGGGCGCGATACGTCCGGGTGACGTGGTGGTGATCCGGTACGAGGGACCGCGCGGCGGACCCGGCATGCGGGAGATGCTCGGGGTGACCGCGGCGATCGTGGGGCGCGGGCTCGGGGAGTCGGTGGCGCTGGTGACGGACGGGCGGTTCTCCGGGGCCACCCGGGGGCTGATGGTGGGGCACCTCGCGCCGGAGGCCGCCGTCGGGGGGCCGATCGCCCATGTCCGGGACGGGGACGTCGTCACCGTCGACCTGCCCGGACGCCGGGTCGGGCTGGACGTCGCGGAGGAGGAGCTGGCCGCGCGGGCGGCCGGCTGGCGGGCGCCGGAGCCCCGGTACCGGCACGGGGTGATGGCGAAGTACCGGGCGCTGGTGGGGTCGGCGGCCCGGGGTGCGGTGACGGCGGTCCACGTCGTGGACCACGGGAGCGGCGGGGGCCGCGCGGACGACGAGGAGAACACGGATGCGCACTGACGGCGGCACGGCCCAGGGGACACTGGCCGGGAAGGTCTGCGTGATCACCGGCGCGGCGCACGGCATCGGGGAGGCGACGGCGGAGCTGTTCGCCCGTGAGGGCGCCCGGCTCGTGCTCACCGACCGGGATGCCGGGGCGCTCGCCGAGGTGGTCGCCCGGCTGGCCGGCGAGGGCTTCGGGGCGGTGGCCGTCACGGGCGACGTGTCGGACCCCGAGGACGCCCGGGCCATGATCGCGGCGGCGGTCGACCAGTACGGGCGGCTCGACGTCCTGGTGGCCAACGCGGGGATCATCCCGCTGCTCGACATCACCGAGGCCGATGCGGACGACTGGGACGAGGTGATGGCGATCGACGGCAGGGGCATGTTCCTGACCTGCAAGTACGCGATCGAGGCGATGGAGCCGAACGGCGGCGGCGCCATCGTGTGCCTGTCCTCCATCTCCGGTCTGGCCGGACAGCGGGGCCAGAGCACGTACGGTCCCGCCAAGTTCGTGGCGACCGGGCTGACCATGCACCTGGCCGTCGAGTGGGCGGCGCGCGGCATCCGGGTCAACGCGGTGGCGCCGGGCACCGTGCGCACCGACCGGGTGCGCAGGCTCCCGGAGGAGCCCGGGGGTCCGGAGTACCTCGCGGCGATCGAGCGGATGCACCCCATGGGCCGGATCGGCGAACCGGCCGAGGTGGCCGCCGCGATCCGCTTCCTCGCCTGTGACGAGGCGTCGTTCATCACCGGTGCCGTACTGCCGGTGGACGGCGGCTACCTGGCCCAGTAGGCCCGGCCCGGTCCCGCACGGCTCCGCCCCGTCACCGCCCCACCGGGGGTGACGGGGCGGAGCCGTCGTGCCGTGCGACTCACACGACGACGACGGCGTGCAGGTCGGCACCGGCTTCGGCGAGGGCCGGGGCGAGGCGCTCGCGCCCTTCGAGGAAGGCCAGTTCGAGCAGCACGGCCAGGCCGGCCACCGTCGCCCCGGTGGACCGGACCAGTCGCAGGACGGCCTCGGCGGTGCCGCCGGTGGCCAGGACGTCGTCCACGACCAGGACCCGGTCGTGGGCCCGGAGGGCGTCGGCCCGGAGTTCGACGACGGCGCTCCCGTACTCCAGGTCGTAGGCCCGCGACAGGGTGGGGCCGGGCAGCTTGCCGGCCTTGCGCGCGGGGACGAAGCCGACGCGGGCCCGCGCTGCGGCGGCCGCGCCGAGGATGAACCCCCGCGCCTCCACGCCGACGATCGTGGTCGCCCCGAGCCGGACGCACTCGTCGGCGAGCAGGTCGGCCAGGGTGCGGAAGGCGAGGGGGTCGGCCAGCAGGGGGGTGATGTCCTTGAACACCACCCCGGGGCGCGGGTGGTCGGGCACGTCCCGGATCCGTTCCCGCAGCAGGGCGAGGGCGGCGTCCCGGTCGGGGGGACTCGTCGTGGTCATCACAGGCTCCCGGGGTGAGGGGGAAGGGCGGGAAAGGGAGGAGGGGAGGAGGGGAAGAGGCGCGGGAAAGGGGAACGCCTCTGACACCGGGGGGAGGCGGTGTCAGAGGCGGTGCGTCGGTGCGACGCGGTCGGCGCGGGGGAGCCTCAGGACTCCACTACCCGCACGGAGAACCGGCTGCCGGGGGCAACCTGCCACTTGGCGAGGAAGCTGTCCTGGTTCCGGCCGAAGGCCAGCGTGCCCCGGCTGTTGGTGTAGGCCAGCGGCTCGCCGACGGCGACCTCGCCGAAGGTCGGGTGGAACGGCAGGTCGACCTCCGCACCGTCGAGCTTGACGCGCAGGGTGCGGCCGACGAGCTCGTCCGCGGGCGCGATCAGGTTGACGTTGACGTTGGTCCAGACGTTGCCGAAGGCCTTGTCGATGCGGGTGATCTCGCCCTCGGCGCCGCCGCCACCGGGCAGTGCGACGGCCTTCTCGTGGGGCAGGAGCACGATGTCCTCCAGCGGCAGCGCCGGGCCCACCGACTCCGGCGCGGTGCCCGCGGCCAGGTGGGCCGCCGCCGCGGCGACCACGTCCTTGCCGTACCAGGTGGGGGTCACCGGCTGCTTCATGACGTACGGGGACGTCACCTCCCAGGCCTCGACGGCGGGGATGCCGGCCAGGGCGTGGGTGAGCAGCCCGTTGTTGGGGGCGACGAGCAGCTGTCCCTTCTGGTTGCGCACCACGATGGTGCGCGTGCTCGTGCCGGTCTCGGGATAGACGTACGCCGTGATGATCGTCCACGCCGGGTACGAGTCCGGTACGTCGGCGAGGTAGAGGGAGCCCTCGCGGACGTCGAACGGCGTGACCTGGTGCGTGATGTCGGTGATCGTCGCCTCGGGGGCGACGGAGTGGATCAGGCCCTTGCAGAGCGAGTGTGCCTCGTCGTGCGAGCCGATGTCGGAGAGGAATGCGATGAGCGGCCTGGGCATGACATGTCCTCCGGATCGTGGGGCGGGTCCGCGGCGCGGACCCGTTCCGATTGCTGATGACGAGTATTCGCGAATGGGCGGGACGTCTCGTCGGCTGAAAAGACCCATCGGATGTGCGATGCGCGCGAAGAATTCGCCGTTCGGTACTTGACAGGAAATTTCTTTCGGGGTGCGGGAAATGGAATGGGTCGGGGGCGGGGAAATACGGACGGCCCGGGCGGGGAAATACGGGCGGCCCCGGCGGGGAAATGCGGACGGCCCCGGACCGGTTCGGTCCGGGGCCGTAGGGCCGGGAGTTCTCCCCGAGGGGTTCAGTACCGGCCGGCGGCCTCGCGCAGCGCGTCGGCGCGGTCGGTGCGCTCCCAGGTGAAGTCGGGGAGTTCGCGGCCGAAGTGGCCGTACGCCGCGGTTCGGGCGTAGATCGGGCGCAGCAGGTCGAGATCGCGGATGATCGCGGCCGGACGCAGGTCGAAGACCTCGGTGACGGCCCGGGAGATCCGCTCGTCGTCGACCGTGTGCGTGCCGAAGGTCTCGACGAACAGGCCGACCGGCTCGGCCCTGCCGATCGCGTACGCGACCTGGACCTCGCAGCGGGCGGCCAGCCCCGCCGCCACCACGTTCTTGGCGACCCAGCGCATCGCGTACGCCGCCGAACGGTCCACCTTCGACGGGTCCTTGCCCGAGAAGGCGCCGCCGCCGTGCCGGGCCATGCCGCCGTAGGTGTCGATGATGATCTTCCGGCCGGTCAGACCCGCGTCGCCCATCGGGCCGCCGATCTCGAAACGCCCGGTCGGGTTCACCAGCAGGCGGTAACCCTCGGTCTCCAACTTGATGCCGCTGTCCGCGAGTTCGGACAGCACGTGCTCCACGACGAACTCGCGGACATCGGGCGCGAGCAGCGAGTCGAGACCGATGTCGGAGGCGTGCTGCGAGGAGACGACGACGGTGTCCAGGCGTACGGCCCTGTCGCCGTCGTACTCGATGGTGACCTGGGTCTTGCCGTCGGGGCGCAGGTACGGGACGGTCCCGTCCCTGCGGACCTGGGACAGGCGGTACGACAGGCGGTGCGCGAGCTGGATGGGCAGCGGCATCAGCTCGGGCGTCTCGTCGCACGCGTACCCGAACATCAGGCCCTGGTCGCCCGCTCCGCCGGTGTCGACGCCCTGCGCGATGTCGGGCGACTGCGCACCGATGGACACCGAGACGCCGCAGGAGGCACCGTCGAAGCCCTTCTCGGAGGAGTCGTAGCCGATGTCGAGGACGCGGTCACGCACGAGCCGGACGATCGGCGCGTTCGCGGTGGTGGTCACCTCGCCGACGAGGTGCACCAGACCGGTGGTGACCATCGTCTCGACGGCGACCCGGGAGGCCGGGTCCTCGCGCAGCAGCGCGTCGAGGACGGTGTCGCTGATCTGGTCGGCGATCTTGTCGGGGTGGCCCTCGGTGACGGACTCCGAGGTGAACAGGCGACGGGTCATCGTGTTCTCCTGCCGGGGGAATCGGACAGTGCGGACAGGACGGCGCGGGTCGCCGCCTCGGTGCCGTCGGTGCCGCCGAGGTCGCGCGTGCGCAGCCCGGCGCCGACCGCGCGCTCGACGGCCTCCTCGACGATGTTGGCCTCCTTCTCCAGGCCGAGCCCGTGGCGCAGCAGCAGCGCGGCGGAGAGGATCATGCCGAGCGGGCTGGCGATCCCCCTGCCCGCGATGTCCGGGGCGGAACCGTGCACCGGCTCGAACAGGGAGCCCCGGGCGGCCCGGCCCGGCTGCGGCAGGGCCGGCAGCGAGGCGCTGGCCAGCAGGCCGAGCGAGCCGGCGAGCGCGGCCGCCTCGTCGCTGAGGATGTCGCCGAACATGTTCTCCGTCAGCAGCACGTCGAACCGGGCGGGCGCGGTCACCAGGCGCATCGCGGCCGTGTCCACCAGGACGTGCTCCACCTCCACGCCGGGGTAGTCCCGCTCGGCGACCCGGGTCACCACCTCGCGCCAGAGGCGGGACGTCTCCAGGGCGTTGGCCTTGTCCACCGAGGCCAGCCGGGGCGGCCGCGCGTGGGCCCGGGACCGGCGCAGCGCCAGCTCGAACGCGACCCGGGTCACGCGCTCGATCTCCGCCGCGGTGTACTGGCAGGTGTCATGGGCGCGTTGGCCGTCCCCGGTGCCCTCCCTGCCCCGGTCGCCGAAGTAGAGCCCGCCGGTCAGCTCCCGGACGACCAGCAGGTCCACGCCCTCGACGTACTCGCTCCGCAGCGGGCTCGCCGCGCGCAGCGCCCGCAGCGGACGGACGGGGCGGAGGTTCGCGAACAGGCCCAGTCCGGCCCGCAGTTCGAGCAGTCCCTGCTCGGCGCGCGGCGCCTCGGGGTCGGTGGGCTGCACACCGGTGCCGACCGCGCCCAGCAGCACGGCGTCGGACCGGCGGCACCCGTCGAGGGTGCTCCCCGGCAGCGGCAGGCCATGGGTGTTCAGCGCGGCGGCGCCGATCGCGTACTCGTGGAACTCGAAGTCGCCGACCTCGGCGAGGACCCGTTCGGCCGCCGGCATGATCTCCGGGCCGATCCCGTCGCCCGGCAGCACCGCGATCCGGTAGGTCATGTCCCGGCGCCGATCGCCGGAGGGAGGTCCGCCGGGGCGGCCAGGGAGCCCAGCACCGCGGTGGCCGCGGCGACGGCGGGCGACACCAGGTGGGTGCGCGCGCCGTCGCCCTGGCGGCCCTCGAAGTTGCGGTTGGACGTCGAGGCGCTGCGCCCGCCCGGGGCCAGCCGGTCCGGGTTGACGCCGATGCACATGGAGCAGCCCGCCGAGCGCCACTCGGCCCCGGCCGCGACGAAGACGGTGTCGAGTCCCTCCCGCCCCGCCTGCTCCCGTACCGCGGTCGAGCCCGGCACCACGAGCATGCGCAGCCCCGGCGCCACCCGGCGGCCGCGCAGCACGGACGCGGCGGCCCGCAGGTCCTCGATCCGGCCGTTGGTGCAGGAGCCCACGAAGACGGTGTCGACGGCGACGTCCCGCAGCGGCAGGCCCGCGTCGAGCCCCATGTAGGCGAGTGCGGACGCGGCGGCGGCGCGCGCCGCCGGGTCCGGGAAGGACTCCGGGTCGGGCACCGACGAGGACAGGGGGGCCGCCTGGCCGGGGTTGGTGCCCCAGGTGACGTACGGGCCGAGCGCGGAGCCGTCGATGACGACCTCGGTGTCGAACTCGGCGTCGTCGTCGCTGCACAGCCCGGACCAGTCGGCCACCGCCGCGTCCCAGTCGGCGCCGTCGGGCGCGAAGCGCCGTCCCCGCAGGTAGTCGAACGTGGTGCGGTCGGGCGCGACGAGGCCCGCCCGCGCACCGGCCTCGATCGACATGTTGCACAGCGTCATCCGGGCCTCCATGGACAGGGCCCGCACCGCCTCGCCCCGGTACTCGATGACGTGGCCCCGGCCGCCGCCCGTGCCGATCCGCGCGATGACGGCGAGGATCAGGTCCTTGGCGGTGACGTCCGGCGGCAGGGTGCCGTTCACGGTGACCGCCATGGTGCGCGGCCGGGTGACCGGCAGGGTCTGGGTCGTCAGGACGTGCTCGACCTCGCTGGTGCCGATGCCGAAGGCGAGCGCCCCGAACGCGCCGTGCGTGCTGGTGTGGCTGTCCCCGCAGACGATGGTCATCCCCGGCTGGGTCAGCCCGAGTTCGGGGCCGATGACATGGACGATGCCCTGCTCGGCGTCGCCGAGCTTGAACAGCGGAACCCCGAACTCGGCGCAGTTGGCGCGCAGTTGCTCGACCTGGGTGCGGGCGATGGGCTCGGTGATGGAGAGCAGCCCGGCCTCCGTGGCGTCGGTCGGTACGTTGTGGTCCTCGGTCGCGAGGGTCAGGTCGGGGCGGCGCGGGCGCCGTCCCGCCGCCCGCAGCCCGTCGAAGGCCTGCGGGCTGGTCATCTCGTGCATCAGGTGCAGATCGATGAAGAGGAGGTCGGGGCCGCCGTCCGTGGTGTCCACGACGTGGCGGCGCCAGAGCTTCTCCGCGAGTGTCAGTGCCAAGACGCCCTCCTCCCTCAGCGCTTGCTCAGCAGGAGGCCGCGCCAGCTGGCGTCCGCGGTCCAGCCGCCGTCCACGCTCAGCGCGGTCCCGTTGACGTAGCCGCTGCGGCGCTCGTCGGCGAGGAACGCGACCGCCTGGGCGACGTCCTCGGGCTCGGCGAACCGCCCCAGGGGCGAGCGTTCGGTGATGTCCTCGGCCGTGTAGAAGCCCCGGGCCTGGTTGGTCGCGTTCATGTCGGTGTTGACATAGCCGGGACACACGGCGTTGACCCGTACGCCCCGGGCGCCCCACTCCACCGCCAGGCTGCGGGTCAGGCCGACGACGCCGTGCTTGCTGACGGCGTACGACGCGCGGTCGGGGGCGCCCTGCAGCCCCAGCAGGGAGGAGATGTTGACGATGCCGCCGCGGCGCCGCGCCAGCATCCGGCGGCCGAACTCGCGGCTGCACAGGAACGTTCCGGTGAGGTTGACCCCGAGGACCCGGTTCCAGTCCTCGCCCGTCAGCTCCTCCGTCGGCGTGATCAGGTTGACCCCGGCGTTGTTCACCAGGACGTCCACCCGCCCGAAGAAGTCGTGCACCCGCTCCGCCAGGCCCACGACGTCCTGTTCCCGGGACACGTCGCCGACCAGGGAGACGACCCGCCGGCCGGCCTCCCCGACGGCCTTCTCCGTCTCGTCGGCCGCGGCCACGTCGATCAGGGCCAGGTCGTACCCCTCGGCCGCGAGTGTCTCCGCGATGTGGCGGCCGATGCCGCGCCGCGCCCCGGTGACCACGGCGACCGGCCCCTGTTCCGCTCCTGTGCTCTGGGTTTCATCCATGCCGGGGACGGTACGGTCCGCGTCCCGCGCGCCACATGTGGAGACAGGGGGCACCGGGACCACGGACCGGACAGCCGCGCGGGGCGGACCGGCACCGGCGGCTACCACTTTCGTCGCAGGGCGTGGGCCCCCCGTCGGATGCCCGCCCGCACCGGCCCGCCGTACTCCTGGGAGTACTGACGAGAACACGGCTCGTGGCCACGGCTCACGCGACGAAGGGTTGTCGATGTCCTCTCGGGAAAGTCAGCAGGAACGCGGTTCTGTCCGGGCGGAACTCGGAGTCATCGGGGGAAGCGGGCTGTACGACCTGGACGGCCTGGAGGACGTGCGCGAGACACGGGTCGCCACCCCTTACGGGGAACCGAGCAGCCCGGTGGTCAGCGGCACCCTCGGCGGCCGGACGGTCGCCTTCGTGGCCCGGCACGGCAGGGGGCACCGGCTGCTGCCCGGCGAGGTGCCCTACCGGGCCAACATCTACGCGCTGAAGTCCCTGGGCGTACGGCGGGTGCTCAGCGTCAGCGCGGTCGGCAGCCTCCGCGAGGACCACGCCCCGGGGGACATCGTGGTCCCCGACCAGATCGTCGACCGGACCCGGGGGGTGCGGCCCGCCACCTTCCTGGGCGGCGGCCTGGTCGGGCACGTGCCGTTCGCCGACCCCTATTGCGCCTCGCTGCGCCGCCTCGCGGTCGCGGCCGTGCACGGCTCGTCGGCCGCGGTCGTGCACGAGAAGGGGACCTACTGCTGCGTGGAGGGGCCGCGGTTCTCCTCCCGCGCGGAGTCGAACCTCTTCCGGTCCTGGGGCATGGACGTCATCGGGATGACCGCCCTGCCGGAGGCGTCCCTGGCCCGTGAGGCGCAGCTGTGCTACGCGGGTCTGGCCCTGGTGACGGACTACGACTGCTGGCGCGAGAACGGCGACGAGTCGGTCACCGCGGAGGCGGTGGGCGAGGTCATGCGGCGCAATTCGGCCACCGCCCAGGCCGCCGTGGCCGAGCTGGTCAAACGGCTGGCCGAGGCGGACGACTGCACCTGCCGGACCGTGCTGGAGACGTCGGTGCTCACCGCGGGCGGCGTCGCCGCGCTCGCCGCCGACGCCAAGACGGCGTGGCTGGTGGCGGCGGACGATGAGTGAGCGCCCGGGGCGCGGCGGCGAGCCGGTGGCCGTCGCCGCGGCCCCCGGTCGCGCGCCGGCCGCCGGGGCGGGTCCCGGGCTCACCGGGGCGGGGCTGTTCACCCTGCTCGTCGGGGCGTCGCTGCCGCTGCTCGACTACTACATCGTCAACGTGGCGCTGCCGTCGATGGAACGGGACCTGCGCACCACCGAGACGATGCTCGAACTGGTAGTGGCCGGGTACGGGGTGGCCCACGCGGTTCTGCTGGTGCTGTGCGGCCGTCTCGGCGACCGCTTCGGCCGTCGGCGGCTGTTCCTGTGGGGGATGGCGGCCTTCGGCCTGACCTCGCTGGTCTGCGGCCTGGCCACCGACGCGTGGACCCTGGTGATCGCCCGGGTGGCCCAGGGCGCGGCGGCGTCGCTGCTGCTGCCGCAGGTGCTGGCCACCATCCAGGCGACCACCGAGGGGGCGCGGCGCGGCCGGGCCATCGGCCTGTACGGCGCCACCACCGGGCTCTCCATGGTGGCCGGACAGGTACTGGGCGGCGTGCTGGTCTCCGCGGACATCGGCGGCACGGGCTGGCGGGCGGTCTTCCTGGTCAACGTGCCCGTGGTGCTCCTCGGCCTGGCGACGGCCCTGCGGACCGTGCCCGAGACCCGCTCGGACCGGCCGCACCCGGTGGACCTGCCGGGCACGCTGCTGCTCGCGCTCGCCCTGGGGTGCCTGCTGCTGCCGTTGACGGAGGGACGGGCGGCGGGCTGGCCCTGGTGGGCCTGGACCCTGCTGGTGGCCGCCGGGCCGGCCGCGGCGGCGTTCGTCGCGGTCGAGCACCGCGCGGACCGGGCCGGCCGGGTGCCGCTGTTGCCGCCGTCCCTGGTGGGCGTGCGCAGCATGCGGCGCGGGCTGGCGATGGTGCCCACGTTCTCCATCGGATTCGGCGGGTTCATGTTCTGTATCGCGGTCGCGCTCCAGACAGGGCTGGACTTCGGCCCGGTGACCTCGGGGGTCGCGCTGGCGCCGATGGCGCTCGCCTTCTTCGTCGCCTCGCTGGTCGGGCCCTCGCTGGTCGCCCGGTTCGGGGGGCGGGTCGCCGCGGGCGGTGCCGCGGTCCAGATCGTCGGACTTGTGCTGGTCGCCGTGGCGGTCCGGGCCGACTGGTCCGGCCTCGGGGTGCTGGAACTGGCGCCGGGGATGGCGATCGCCGGGTTCGGCCAGGGCCTGGTGATGCCGGTGGTCTTCCGCGTCGTGCTGTCCGACGTGCCGAACGCCATGGCGGGGGTGGGGAGCGGTGTGATGATCACCGCTCAGCAGTCGATGCTCGCCCTGGGCGCGGCCACGCTCGGCTCGTTGTTCCTGGGGCTCGTGCCCGGGGAGGGGATGCGGGACGCGCTGCTGACGGTGCTGACCGTGCAGATCGCGATGGGCGTGGGGACGTTGCTCCTCGGACTGCGCCTGCCCCGGAGGCTGTCATGACCGGACACGAGGGGGAGGGGACCGGGTACGACGGGACCGGCCCGGACGGGACCGGCTCCGGCCGGACCGGCCCCGTCTACGCGCTGAACCTCTTCGACCTGGCCGACCGGGAGGAGTACCTGGCGTACGCCAGGCGGTCGCCCGCGGCGGTCGCCCGGCACGGCGGCCGGGTCGTGGCGCTGGGCCGGCTGCGTGGGGTGGTGCGGGGGGACATCGCACCACGACAGGTGCTGATCCTCGTCGAGTGGGAGTCGGAGGCGGCCTTCCGGGGCTATCTGGACGACCCCGCCCTGGCGGATCTGCATCCCCACCGGGTCGGGGGAACGGCCGCGTACGTCTGGCATCTGTTCGACCGCCTGGAAGACCTCAGGCCGCTACTGAAAAGTGTCGCTCCATGAATGACGCCGAAGAGAACACCGCCGGGAGTACCGGGAGTACGGCGGGCATCGCCGGGAGTGCCGAGGTCCTCGCCCGGGAGGCGCGCGCCCTCCTGGACGCGCTGCGCGACGAGGACGACCCGGAACTGGCCTTCGACCAGGCAGCGTTCCGGGCACTGGCGGAACCGCTGGTGCGGGCCTTCGACGATCTCGCCGCCTCCTGCGAGCTCCTGGCCGGGGCCGAACCGCACAGCATCCACCGCGGTCCGCTCGACCGGTCCTCGGAGGCGCTGCGGTCCCTGGCCCGGAGCTGGGGAACGATCCGGCTCAACGCCGGGTGTCATGGCGTCGGGTAGGGACCGCGGCCGCGCCGCCCGGCAGGTCGGGTTCGGCCTGCAGCATGATCGTGCTCAGCCTGACCCGCGTCGAGATCGAGAGCTTCCTGAAGACGTTGCGCAGGTGGAAGCTCACCGTGTGCGGGGAGAGCCCGAGTTGCTGCGCGGCTCCCTGGTTGGTCATGCCCCGCCCCACGAGCCGGGCGATTTCGAGCTCCCGGCGGGTGAGCCGGGCGACGAGGGCCGAGGCGTCCGACGCGCTCGCCACGGCGCCGGTGCCCGCCCGGTCCGGGGCGGTTCGCCGCACATCCGGTACGTCCGGCGCATCCGGGCCGCCCTGCCCGCCCGGCCCGTTCCGCCCGTCCTGCCGGGCCCGGCCGCCGGGTCCGCCCGGTTCGCCAGGTCTGCCGGGCCCGTCCGGTCCGCCCGGGGAGGCCGCCGGTGCCGTCGCGGGGTGGGCGGGCGGCAGCACCGTCGGCAGTTCCAGCCGGCCCCCCGCCATCGCCGCACGCGCGCTGTCCGCCGCCGTCCTCAGCACGGCCACACCGGGATTGAGCTCGACCAGGTGCTCGATCTCCCCCAGCAGCCGTTCGCCGAGCTCGACGTCGCCCGCCCGCACGGCGACGGAGATCAGCCACGCCGGGCGGGCGGGGTCCTCGACGAAGAACCCCGAACCGGTGCCCAGCAGGTCCCAGCGCGCCCGGATCCGTTCGGCCGCGGCGTGCGGCCCCGACCGGGCGTGGGTCAGGGCCACCTCCCCGCACTCGGCGCGCCCCACGGAGTCCGGCATGCCGTACAGCTCGGGCCTGGTGCGGGAGACCTCCAGGTACTCCGCGGTCTTCGCCCAGTCCGCACGGCCCAGGCTCACCATCGCCAGGACCGACAGCGCCATCTTGACCCCGAAGGTCGAGGTGTACTGCCGGCTGAGCCGGACGGTGAGCTGCGCGGACCGCTCGGCCTCGTCCAGCCGTCCCTCCTGCCAGTGCCGCACCGCCTCCAGGGCCTCGGGCATCGGACCGAACACGAAGAGGCCCGCGCTGCGGGCGATTTCCCGCGTCTCCCGGATGATCCGGTCCGCCTGGTACGGGACGTGGATGTCGATGAGCCGCTTCGCGAGTAGGAAATTCGCGTAGAACTTCCAGATCGGAGCGGCATCACGGGCCTGCTCGACCGCTACCTGATTCAGCCAGAGCCCCTGGATGAGGTCTCCCGTGTACCAGCACTCGTTCGCCTTCAGACAGAGCGTCATCACGTCCAGGGCCGTGGAACCGGTCTGGTACGACTTGCCGGCCTCGGCGATCAGCGATTCGGCGTCCTCCCCGGTCATCGCCACGATCAGGAGCCGGAGGGCAACGATGTCGAGGTATCCGCGGTCCGACGGATCCAGGCCGCGCAGCATGGCGTCGATCGAGCGCAGAGCGAGGCGGCTGTGCCCGCGGATGAAACTGATCCGGGCCTCGTCGAGTTCCGCGGGAGGCTCGGACTCCGTCCCCGGAAGGTTCCGGGAATTGATGAGATAAAGTATGTCGCTCAGCGAGGAGATGTCGAAGGGTGGCGAATTCGAGAATTTCTCGAAATCCCCCTCCCCCTTGCCAGTCATGCCCGCTTCCCCCTCGTGCCGGTGCCTCTGTCACGTTAATTCCGACCTTCTGTCGGCACCAGATACTCGCCCCTGGAAGTCATGGATTCAGGCCATTGAGCAGAGTGACCGAAAAGGGGCGGTATGGAGAATTTGTCGCCCATGATTTCGGCAAAGAAGGGAGAGCGGGGAGGGGATATAAGGACCATTGTGGGCGCCCGGCAAGATCAGCCTTGGCTGAAATGTCGCACCGCATGCCCCTGGTCTCGGCCATACCGAAGCCCGGTGCCGGGCACCAAATGGCAGAACGCCCGGGAGGTCCTCTCCCGCCGACCGTCACGATAACCGGCCACCACGATATTCGGATACCGGTGGGAGGGGGCAGTTCGCTCACCGGATGGGCCGCCCCGTCGCGC
Organism: Streptomyces sp. NPDC006435; assembly: GCF_040612315.1. NCBI lineage: Bacteria > Bacillati > Actinomycetota > Actinomycetes > Kitasatosporales > Streptomycetaceae > Streptomyces > Streptomyces sp. NPDC006435. The sequence goes on along the minus strand of NZ_JBEXPY010000006.1, from coordinate 31,567 downwards.
CGGACGCGCGTTCCGGTCCGAACCGGACGGCCGGGGGCGTCCGTCAGGACGGTGCCGTGACCCGCGGGTCCCCCTGCGCCACTTCCCGGGCCACCCGGCGGGCCGCGCCGGCGAATGCCTCCACCGCGCCGGTGTCGTCGCCGGTGCGCCACACCAGGCCGTACCCGACCGGTTCCGCGTCGACGAAGGGGAGGTAGGCGATGCCCGGTCGTGCGTGGTACGTCGCCGTGTGCGCGGCGGTGAGCAGGGCGCCCTTCCCGCCCGCGACCAGCATCAGCGCCTCCTGCATGTTGGTGACGGCGGGCCCCCGCCCGATCGGCCGGCCCGCCGGGGTGCGCGCGGGGACGTGCTGTTCCAGCCAGTAGTCCGGCAGTTCGCCCTCGACCGTGAGCAGCGGTACGTCGGCGAGGTCCTCCATGGACACCGAGTCGCGCGCGGCGAGGGGGTGCGCCGAGGTCACGGCGAGCACGCGCTCCTCGGTGATCAGCGGCGGGCCGCCGCCCAGGTCCTCCTCGCGGACCGGGAACTCCTGGAGCTGGACGTCGAACTCTCCGTTGCGCAGCTGCCCGTACGGATCGGACAGCGGCACCTCGCAGATCTCCACGGCGAGTTGGGGGTGGCTGATCCGCAGCGACTCCGTCACCTTCATCACGATCTCGCCGGTCAGCGGGTTGGAGAACCCGACGTGCAGCACGGCGTCGATGCCGCGCGCGGTGGCGGCGGCGCGGTCGAGGGCGGCCCGCATCGCGCGGTGGGCCGGTTCGAGGTCCGCGTGCAGCTGCCTGCCCAGCGAGGTGAGGGCGACGCGGCGGCTGGTGCGTACGAACAGCGGCGCCCCGACGCGCCGTTCGAGCCGCTGCACCAGCTGACTCACCCGGGCGCGGGAGAGCCGCATCCGATCGGCGGTGCGGCCGAAGTGCAGTTCCTCGGCGAGCAGCAGAAAGCACTCGACCTCGTCGCGTTCCATCGGATTCCCCCAGGTGAACCGGATCGGTAAGCCTGGTTGAACGAACGTTGAGATCTTCGCCGTTGTTCCGTTCCCGGGCCCGGCGGATGGTGGACGAGCCGCCCCGACGAAGCCCCGAAGCCTCGAAGCCTCGAAGCCCGAAGTCCCGTCGGCGCAGCGGTGATTCCCCCTTCCCCCTTCCTCGGATGAACCAGGAGTTGAACCGGCATGCGAACACAGAAGCAACCGGCGGCCGCCCCGCTGAGCGCCCGTGACTGGGGCGTGCTGCTCGTCCTGTGCGGCGCGATCTTCCTCGAAGGCATCGACGTGGCCATGCTCAACGTGGCCCTGCCCGCCATCCGCGCCGACCTCGGCCTGTCCACCGGCTCGCTGCAGTGGGTCATGAGCGCGTACGTCCTCGGCTACGGCGGCTTCATGCTGGTCGGCGGCCGGGCGGCCGACCTCTTCGGGCGGCGCCGGATGTTCGTCCTCTGGCTCTCGGTCTTCCTGGTCTTCTCCGGACTCGGCGGACTCGCCACGGAGGGCTGGATGCTGGTCACGGCCCGCTTCGTCACCGGTGTCGCGGCGGCCTTCATGACCCCGGCCGGGCTGTCCATCATCACCACCGGCTTCGAGGAGGGCCCGCGGCGCAACAAGGCACTGCTCTTCTACTCCGGCACCGCGGCGGGCGGCTTCTCGATCGGCCTGGTCGTGGGCGGTCTGCTCGCCTCGGCCGACTGGCGCTGGGTGTTCTTCGCCCCGGTCGTGCTCTCGGCCCTGATCCTGCTCGCCGCGCTCGCCCTCGTCCCCAGGTCGCCCCGCCCCGACCGCGCCGGGCAGAGCCTCGACCTGGCCGGTGGACTCGCCGTCACCGCGGCCATCCTGCTCCTGGTCCTCGGCGTCGAGCGCGCCGGTCACGCCCCGCTCGTCCAGACCCTCGCCACCCTCGGCGCGGGCCTCGCCGCCCTCGCCGTGTTCGTCGTGGTCGAACGCCGCTCGGCGGCGCCCCTGGTCCGTCCGGGCATCTTCCGCAACACCGCCCTGGTGCGTGCCAACGCCGTCGGGCTGCTCTTCGCGGCGGGCTTCTTCGGCTTCCAGTTCCTCGTCGTCCTCTACCTCCAGGAACTGCGCGGCTGGTCCACCCTCCAGACCAGCTTCGCGATGATCGTCATCGGCATCGACGCGATCCTCTCGCCGGTCCTCGTGCCCAGGCTGGTCGACCGCTTCGGCAACGCCAGGCTGATCCTCGGCGGCCTGGTCCTCGCCTCCCTGGCGTACGGGCTCTTCCTGCCGGTCGGCGCCGACTGGACCTACCCGGTCATGCTCCCGAGCCTGCTCCTGCTGGGCCTCGCCTTCGCCCTGACCTACGGCCCGCTCACCATCGTCGCCACCGAAGGCGTCGACGAGGAGGAACAGGGTCTGGCCGGCGGGCTGCTCTACACCTCGTTCCAGTTCGGCGCGGCACTCGGCCTCTCGGCCGCCGCGGCCGTCAACGTCTCCGCCACCGTGTCGAGTTCACCGGCCGCGCTCCTCGACGGCTACCGGGCCGCGCTCTGGGTGCCCCTGGTAGCGGCCCTGGCCGCGGCGCTGATCAGCGGCTTCGGAGTGCGCTCCCGCCGGGCCGGGGCCGACCGGGTGGTCGCCGGGGGCGAGCAGCCGGCCGACGACCGCGCGTCCGAACTCCCCGCCTCCGAACTCCCCTCCTCCCGCTGACACTTCACCCGCATCACGAAGGAGCACCCCATGGCCGCCACCCGGGTCGACAGCTTCGCCGACCTCCAGGACACCTTCTTCACCTACGTGCGCGACATCAAGTACGCCACGATGATCACCGTCGACCGGAGGAACCGGCCCCGCGCCCGGGTCCTGCTCCCGGTCTGGGAGGTCGTCGACGGCCGGCCCGTCGGCTGGCTGGCGGCGTACCGGACCCCCGTGAAGACGGCGCACCTGGCCCACAGCCCGCACACGACGTACTCCTACTGGAATCCCCGCCAGAACACCGTCCACGTCGACGCCCTCTCCACCTGGGCCGACACCGACGCCGACCGGCGCCACGCCTGGGAGCTCTACACCCGGGGCGGCCCACCGGGCGTGGGCTACGACCCGATCCACTACTGGCGGGGCGGCCCGGAGGATCCCGAGTACCACGTGATCCGCATCGATCCCCGGCGGATCCAGCTGGTCCGCGGCTCGGACCTGCGGAGCACGATCTGGCAGCCGGGCACGGACTGACCTCCCGCCGTGCTCCCCGCCGTGCCGCCCGCCCCGGCGGCACGGCGGTGCCCGTCGAGGTCGCCGGGGCGGGCGCACGGTCCTAGGCTTTTTGTGGAGTCCTGTTCCCTCGTGACGGGAGTCGGTCCATGACGCGCCCGAAGAACCGACTGCGCAACGGGTTCGCGGCCGCGGCGGCGGCCGGGCTGCTGATCGTTCCGGCGGCGTCGGGAAACGCCTGGTCGGTGGCGGTCGCGCAGCCCTCCGCAGCAGCCTTCCCGGCCCGGACCGACCCGCCCGTCCCCTCGCCCTCCCCCGGGTTCCCGGAACTCACGCCCGCCGTGAGCCGGCAGCTGGACCGGGCGGTGCGGCAGGTCATGCGCGAGGCGGGGGTGCCGGGCGTCACGGTCGGGCTGTGGACACCCGGCAGGGGCAGCTACGTCCGGGCCTTCGGCGTCGCCGACAAGGCATCGGGCGCGCCCATGTCGACCGGCCTGAACATGCGGGTCGGCAGCGTGACCAAGACGTTCACGGTGACGGCCCTGCTCACCCTCGTCGACCGGGGCGAGGTCGGGCTGGACGACCCGATCGGCAGGTACGTGAAGGGCGTTCCCAACGGGGACCGGATCACCCTGCGCGATCTGGCGGGGATGCGCAGCGGGCTCTTCAACTACTCCATGGACCCGGACTTCTTCAAGGCTCTGACGAGCGACCCCCACCGGCCGTTCACCCCGCAGGAGCTGCTGGCGTACTCCTTCAGGCACCCCGTGCAGTTCCAGCCGGGCGAGAAGTTCGAGTACAGCAACACCAACGCGATCCTGCTGGGGCTCGTGGTGGAGAAGGCGGGCGGGCTGCCGCTGGCGGAGTACCTCGAACGGAACGTCTTCCGGCCGGCGGGCATGCACCACACGTTCCTGCCGCGCGGCACGGAGTTCCCGGCCCCGCACGCCCAGGGCTACACCGACCAGACGGCGGACGGCCGGACGCAGAACGCGACGGACTGGGACCCCTCCTGGGCGTGGGCCGCCGGGGGAGCCATCTCCGACCAGCGCGACCTGCGCGTCTGGGCCCGGGTCCTCGCCACCGGCACGCTGCTCACCCCCGCCACCCAGGCCGAGCGGCTGAGGACCGGGTCCAGCGGTCTGCCGGACACCGGATACGGCCTGGGGATCTTCGACGTGCACGGCTGGATCGGCCACAACGGTTCGCTGCCGGGCTACGAATCGCTGGTCGTGTACCTGCCGGAAACGAGGACGACACTGGTCGTGCTCCTCAACACCGACACCGATTACCGGGGTTCGGAGCCGAGCACCCTCTTCGGCGAGGCGATCACCCGGATCGTGACGCCCCGGCACGTCTACACGCTGCCGGCCCAGCCGGCGGGGCGGTAGCGGCGACCGGAGGGGCAGAAGGAGGGGCGGGGGGCGCGGGGGCGCGGGGTGACACATGGGTTGTCGGGGGCCGGACGGTACGCCGTCCGGCCCCCGACAACCCATGCGCACGCCCACCCCATAACGCGAAGTGAGGGGGAGAACGGGATCTCCTGGCGGTGACGTGTCCACGGCTACCTTGGCGGCAATTCCCCCGAAGTCAAGGAGAGTTCCGTGGAGAGATCCATGCTCCGCAGACGTGCCCTGGCCGCGTGTACCGCCACCGTGGCCGTCGGTGCGCTCGCGCTCGCCGGCCTGGCCGGCACCGCGTCCGCCGACCCCGCCCCCCGCACCCCCACCGCCGCGGGTTCCGAACAGCTCTCGCCCGGTCTGCTGGAGGCCATGCGGCGCGACCTCGGTCTCACGGACGCCGAGGCGCGCAGCAGGATCGGCCACGAAACCCGTGCGACGGCCGTCTCCGCGGGGCTGAAGCGCACCCTCGGCGCGGACTTCGCCGGCGCCCGGGTGAGCGGTGACGACGCGGCCCTGACCGTCGCCACCACCGACGCGTCGGACGCCGCCGCGATCCGCAAGGCCGGTGCCGAGCCCGTCGTCGTCGCCCACACCCTGGCCGAACTCGACGCAGCCAAGGCCAAGTTGGACCGGGTGGCGCTGCGCGACGCCCCCGAGGACGTGCCCGTCTGGTACGTCGACGTGACCACCAACCGGGTCGTCGTGCAGGCCGCCGACGCCTCGGCCGCCGACACCTTCCTGGCCGCCGCCGGGGTGTCGCGCGAACTGGTGAAGGTGAACCGGTCCACGGAGCAGCCGCGCACCTTCGCGGACCTGCGGGGCGGTGACGCGTACTACATGAACGGCTCGGGGCGCTGCTCCATCGGCTTCCCGGTGAAGCTCGGCACCCAGTCCGGCTTCGTCAGCGCCGGCCACTGCGGAACGCCCGGGGTCAGCACCAGCGGCTACAACCAGCAGGCGCAGGGCTCGTTCCAGGGCTCCACGTTCCCCGGCCGCGACTACTCCTGGGTCGCCACCAACAGCAACTGGACGCCGCGCGCCCTGGTGAACGGCTACGGCAACGGCGACGTGACGGTCACCGGGTCCACCGAGGCGCTGGAGGGTTCGTCGGTCTGCCGCTCCGGTTCGACGACCGGCTGGCACTGCGGAACGGTCCAGCAGCGCAACACCAGCGTCACCTACCAGGAGGGCACCGTCTCCGGGGTCACCCGGACCAACGTGTGCGCCGAGCCCGGTGACTCCGGCGGTTCGTTCATCTCCGGCAGCCAGGCGCAGGGCGTCACCTCCGGCGGCTCCGGCAACTGCTCCCAGGGCGGCACGACGTACTTCCAGCCGCTGAACCCGGCGCTCCAGGCGTACGGGGTCACCCTGGTCACCAACGGCACCCCGACCGACCCGCCGGACCCGACGGACCCGCCGGCCCCGGGCGGCACCTGGAAGGAAGGCACGTCGTACGCGGCGGGCGACGTCGTGACCTACGGCTCCGAAAGCTTCCGCTGCCTCCAGGCGCACCTGGCGCAGCCCGGCTGGACGCCGCCGAACGTGCCGGCCCTCTGGCAGCGGGCCTAGTGCCCCTCGCGGCACCGGTGTCCCTTCCGGCACCGGTACCGCGGCGCCGATGACCGCGCCGCCCGGCCAGCGCTTCGGCCTCCCCGCCGGGCGGCGCGCACCGGCACACCGCACACCGCACACCGCACACCGCACACCGCACACCGCACACCGCACACCGCTCCACGTCATGTCATGCCCGTGTCCTTCCCCCATATCGAGGAATCAGCCATGACTCCAGAAGTGCCCGAAGGTTCCGGCGACCCCCGCGGGATCAGCCGCAAGACCCTGCTCAAGGCCGCCCTGGTCGCCGGTACCGTCCCGCTGCTCGCGGGCGGCGGCGTCGCACTGGCCCGGGACACCGGTGCCGACGGCCGGCCGCTGGCTCCCACGCCGAACTGCGACGACGGCGACGGCCCGACCCACGAGCAGATGGAGGGGCCCTACTTCAAGCCCAACTCCCCGCTCCGCACGAGCCTGATCACCGACAGCACCCCCGGTGTCCGGCTGACCGTGAGCGGCTACGTCTTCGGGCGGAGCTGCAAGCCCATCCCCGGAGTGCTCCTGGACTTCTGGCAGGCCGACACCAACGGCGCGTACGACATGAGCGGATACGCCTTCCGCGGCCACCAGTTCACCGACAAGTCGGGTGCCTTCAAGCTGACCACGATCGTGGCGGGGCTCTACCCGGGCCGTACGCGGCACATCCACGTGAAGGCCCAGGCGCCCGGCTCGGGCATCCTGACCACCCAGCTCTACTTCCCCGGCGAGCCGCGCAACAACACCGACATGCTCTTCGACCCGGCGCTCCTGATGAACGTCCGGGACGTCGGCTCCGGGAAGGAGGGGTCCTTCGACTTCGTCCTCGACGTCGAGGGTCCGAGCGTTCCGCCCACCAACCCGCCCACCGACCCGCCCGGCTCCACCACCTGGGCGGCCGGCAGCTCCTACAACGCGGGAGACCGCGTCACGTACGGCGGGGTCACGTACCGCTGTCTGCAGGCGCACTCGGCCGTGACCGGCTGGGAACCGCCGAACGTCCCCGCCCTGTGGGAACGCGGGTAGACACGCAGCACGGCGCAGGCGTACCACCGCCGCGCGGTGCGCACCCCGGACTTGCCTCGCGGGGGGTGCGCACCGCGCCGGGTCCGGGCCGACGGCACCATCGGCCCGGACCCTCCTTTTCGTCCTCCGGGGGCGGATCCGTCCTCCGGAGGCGGGTGCGGGGCCGCGGAGTAGCCTGGATGTGTACGGCTCCCGGTGAGCCGGTTCTGTCGGCCTGCGCATCGAAGGGGGCCGGAACCGCATGGACACCCTGGTCACCGTCGTGGTCGTCCTCGCGATGATCGCGCTCGCGGCGTACGTCATCCATCTGCTCAACGCCCGCCACCGGCACCAGCATCTGCGTCCCGTGCACTACGACCACGGCCTGGCCGGGTTCGACGAGGGCGGGCGGAGAAACGACGGGGAGACCGATTCCGGCTCCGGCTCCGGTTCCGGGAGATGAGTGGTCCGGGGCGGTGAGCGGCGGGTGCCGCCGGGGGGGCTACTTCGCGTCCGAGTAGCGTTCCACCACCGCCGTCGTGAACGGGAAACGCACCGGTGTCTCGCCGAACACGGTCCGGCCGGCCAGGTCACCGGCCGCCCGGATCGCCGCCACCACGGCCTCCGCCTCCTCCTTCGGACAGTGCACGATCACCTCGTCGTGCTGGAAGAAGACCAGCTCGGCCCGGAGCCCGGCGGTGCGGAGCGACTGGCGCAGGGCGGCCAGGAGCAGCAGCGCCCAGTCCGCGGCGCTGCCCTGCACCACGAAGTTGCGGGTGAAGCGGCCCCGCGCGCGGGCGTTCGTCGATGCGTAGCCGGGGGTGAACTCGTCGTCGGCGGAGGCCGGGTCGGTGTCCTCCTGCGGGAGCCCGGCCTCCCCGTCCTCCCCCCTCCCGGCCGCGGGAGGGCTGGTCCGGCCCAGCCACGTCCGTACGAGACGGCCCTCCTCGCCCGCCTTCGCCGCCTCGTCGACATGGGCCACGGCCAGCGGGAACCTGCGGCGCAGGGCGGCGAGGTTCTTCAGTCCGTCGCCCGAGGTCTGGCCGTAGATCGCGCCGAGCAGGGCGAGCTTGGCGTGCTCCCGGTCCCCCTGGAAGGCCCGGTCGGACAGGGACGTGTACAGGTCGCCGTCGTGGCCCGCGACCTCCATCAGGCCGCGGTCGCGGGAGATCGCGGCGAGCACCCGGGGCTCCATCTGGTCGGCGTCCGCGACGACCAGGCACCAGCCCTCGTCGGCGACGACCGCCCGCCGTATCACCTTGGGGATCTGGAGCGCCCCGCCGCCGTTGGTCGTCCAGCGGCCGCTGACCGTGCCGCCCGGCAGGTACTCGGGGCGGAAGCGGCCGTCGCGCACCCAGTCCTGGAGCCAGCTCCAGCCGTGCGCCGTCCAGATCCGGTACAGCTTCTTGTAGCGGACGAGGGGTTCCACCGCCGGATGGTCCAGCTCCTCCAGCTCCCAGCGCCGGGTGGACCTGATCCTGATGCCGGCCTGCGCGAACGCCTTCACCACGTCGGCGGGGAGGTCGGGGCGGACCCGTCTGCCGAAGGCGGCCGAGATCTCGTCGGCCAGCTCGGCCAGTCTGCGGGGCTCGCCGCCGCCCGCGTACCGCTCGCCGAGCAGCTCGTCCAGCACGTCCCGGTGGACGTCGGCGCGCCAGGGGAGGCCCGCCCGGTTCATCTCGGCGGCGACCAGCATGCCGGCCGACTCGGCGGCCGTGAGCAGGCGCATCCGGGCCGGGTGCTCGGCGGCGTCGTGGCGGCGGAGCTGGTCGGCGTACACCTGGAGCAGGTCGTCGAAGGGCAGCTCGGTGCCGGTGCGGGGTTCGAAGAGGGAGGACTGCGAGCCGGGCTCCGCGGTGCGGGGCGGGGGATCGGGGGGTACGGGGGCGTTGCGCAGGCGGGCGTGGGCGGCGGCCGCGGAGCGGGGTTCGCCGAGGCGGCCCTCGTGGGCGAGGAGGAGGGACTCGGCGACCTCGATGTCGTAGCAGCGGTCCACGGGGACACCGGCCGCGAGCAGCCGTGGGTAGATCTCGGCGGTGGACCGCCAGACCCAGCGCACGACGTCCGGACGGGAACGGACCGCGGCCACGAGGTCGGGCTCGGCCACGACCGGGGCGGCGGGCAGGCCGGTGGGGGCCAGCGGGGCGAGGAGCGCACCACCGGTCTCCGTCATGGCCAGAGCCCAACGTTCGGTCATGCTGTCGAGTCTGGCACCCGGCACTGACAACGCCGTCCGGGCACGCGGGGCGCCTCCGGCCCCGGCCCCGGCCCCGGCCCCGGTCCGGGGCTCGGGGCCCGGGACCGGGGCGGAGGAGAGGGCGGCGGGTGCGGGTCAGGACTCGGCCTCGCTCGTCCAGGTGCCCAGGGAGATCTCGGCGGTGATGCCGGGTCCGAAGCCGGCCATCAGGCCGCGGTGGCCGTCGAGGGCCGAGGCCTCGTCGAACATGCGGCCGAGGGCGTCCAGCACCACGGCGCTGGCGATGTTGCCGTACTCGGTGAGTGTGGCGCGGCTGAAGCGGAACGCCTCGGGCGGCACGTCCAGGAAGTGGCTCAGGTCGTCCAGGATGCGCGGGCCGCCCGCGTGGATGATGTAGAAGTCCATCTTCCCCGCGTTCCACTGGTGCTCCTCGGCGACCGCCTCCAGCGCCGGTGCGAGGGGCTCCATGGTGCCGGGCACCCGCTTGTCGAGCTGGAAGTGGAATCCGGTGGAGCGGACCGCGTAGGAGATCCAGTCCTCGGTGGCCGGGATGATGAACGAGCCGTTGCGCTCCAGCCGCACTCCCGTGCCGCCGCTGCCCCGCAGCACGACGGCGGCTATGCCGTCGCCGAACAGCCCGTTGGACAGCAGCGATCCCACGCCCAGGTCGGTGGGCTGGTAGCACAGCGAGCAGAACTCGCAGGCCACGATCAGCACGTTGGCGTCGGGGTAGGCCGTGCAGTAGTCGTGGGCCCGGTTCACCGCCGCGCCGCCCGCCGCGCAGCCGAGCTGGGCGATCGGCAGCTGCCGGGTCTCCGGGCGGAAGCCCATCTCGCCGATGAGCCACGAGGTGGCCGGCGGCATCATGAAGCCGGTGCAGGAGACGTAGACGATCAAGTCGATCTGATCCGGCTCAAGTTCGGCGTGATCGAGCGCCCGGCGCACCACCGCCGGCACCCGGGCCTTGGTGTGCTCCTCGTAGGTGACGCTGCGGGCGTCGAACCCCGGGTGCTGCAACACCTTCTCGATCGGCTGGATCAGATGCCGTTTCTGCACCCCGGTGTGTTCGATCAGACGAAGGACCAGATCGATCTGCGGGTGGTCACCGTGCAACCGCCGGGCCAGATCGAGGGTTTCCTCGTTGGTTATGACGTACTCGGGAACCGTGATGGCCGGCTTGCAGAGAACCGCCATGGAACTCCTCCTAGCGGGCATGGTCCACACGGCCGGGCCCGAAGGTTTCCTCGTAGGGGGTGTTCGTCGGCCGGAGGCGGCCACCACGGCTTTGTGCGCGCGGCATCGCGTCGGCATACGCGGTCGCGCAGGATGGAGCACTGGTGGATTCCGGCGCCGTGCAGGTACCCCTGGAACGGGCGCGGACGGGCCGACCGTCGAAGACTGAGTTCTGGGGCCTCTCGTTTTGGATCATGCCGGGCTCGCGTGCCCCGGCACGCACGCTCGCCGCGTTGTCGTCGGTCGCCATGGCTCCGCCATGGCTCCCTCCTCCGCCTTGCGATCGCACGCACCGGACCCCGCTCGCTGATCCGGCCTGATCCAAACGAAAGACCCCAGCCGTTCGTGGGCGGACGCTGCTCCGCCACGGGATGGGTGGCCGTCGGGTTCACGCTACGGCAGGCGGATCGGGGTCGCATGTCGGGACGGCGAGGACCGAGGGGCGGGCACGTGCGCCGGAGGCGTGGCACGGCGCGGCGAGGCGTGGTGGGGCAAGGTGGGGCGGGGTGGGGCGAGGCGTGGTGGGGTGCGGTCGGGCTTCGGGGGTGCCGGAAGCGGGGTGGGGTTCGGCGGGGCGCTCCGGTTGCCGCCCGTCCCTCGCGGACGCATCATCGATGACGGCCTCCCGTCGGCCGGGTCCGGCCCGGTCCCGGCCGTGCGCGCGCCGTACGCCGTACACGTACGACGTGCGGAGGCGCGCACGGCGGTCCGGGGCGTGTGCCCCGGTCCCGCGGCGCGGTCCGGAGCCCCCGGTCACCGGGGGCTCCGGACCGCGTCCGGTCGTCGGGCGTACGGGACCTCCCCGGTCACCAGGTGACGGGGAGTTCGAGGGGGTAGCGCCAGATCGACGTCTTGTTCCAGCGCACGTCCTCGGCCGGTACCGCCAGCTTCAGGGCGGGGAAGCGCTCCAGCAGCGTTCCGATGGCGACCTGGAGCTCCGTGGCCGCGAGCGGGGCCCCGAGGCAGTGGTGTCCGCCCCAGCCGAAGGTCATGTGGGACGGCCCCGTGCGTTCCAGGTCCAGCTCGTCGGGGCGGTCGAACTTCCGGCCGTCGCGGTTGGCCGTCAGATAGGAGACGTGCACGATGTCCCCCTCCCGGATGCGCACCCCGCTCAGCTCCACGTCCTCGGTGGCGACCCGGGGGATGCCGACCCCCTTGCGGAAGGGGATGAAACGCAGCAGCTCCTCGATGGCCTGGGGGAGCATGCCGGGCTGATCGCGCACCATGGCGAGCTCGTCCGGCCTGGTGAGCAGGGTGTAGGCGATGTTCCCGATCTCGTACGTGGTGGTGTCCTGGCCGGTGATGAGCAGGACCATGGCCATGACGGTCAGTTCCTGGTCGTTGAGGATCTCGTCCCCGTCGCGGGCGGTGGCCAGCGCGCTGATCAGGTCGTCGCCCGGGTTCGCCCGGCGCTGGGCCGTCAACGTGGCGAAGTAGGCGCGGAGATCGGCCTTGGAGCGGATCGCCGCTTCCTTGTTCTCGACGGTGGTGTCCATCATGGTCCGGGCGTGGGCGCGCAGTTGCGCGCGGTCCGCCTCGGGAATGTCGAGGACCTCGCAGATCGTGGTCAGCGGCAGCGGGGCCGCCAGGTGCTCGAACAGGTCGGCCGGGGCGCCCTGCTCCTCCATCCGGTCCAGCAACTCGTCGACGACGTGCTGGGTGCGCACCCGCATGCGCTCCATGTGGCGGGGCGCGAAGCCCTTGGAGATCAGGCTGCGCAGCCGGCTGCTGCCCGGCGGGTCCATCACGTTGATCGCCTCGGCCTGGACGATCGGTTCGGGGGTCATGCGCGGGAAGTTCCGGCCGATGACGGCGGTGCGGCTGAAGCGCCGGTCGGTGGTCACCGTGCGCACGTCGTCGTAGCCGGTGACGAGCCACGCATCGCCGTCGCCGTGCGGAAGACGGATGCGGGACACCGGTCCCTCGTTCATCAACTCCCTCAGCACCGGGTCGAATTCGAGTGCTTCGGCGTAGTCGAACGGGCAGTGCCGGGCGTCGGCGGCTGGTTCCATGCGGAGCTCCAGGTGAGGGTCTGACGGTCGGTTCGTGGGGTGGGGAGGCCGGGCTCCGTCCGTGCGGGGTGCGGGCCGGACGGGACATGGGTGCCCGGCCGTCGGCCCGGACACGCGCTGCTCCCGGCCGATTGGTCCATATGCAGAAGAGATCGGCGGCCCCGGTCGCTGGACCGGCGCAATACGGTCCGGCGACCGGGTCGTGCACTCGTCCGGGCCGCCGGGCTCCTCCGGGCCGCCGGGCTCATTCGGGTCGTCGGGCTCATTCGGGTCGTCGGGTCCGTTCGGGCCGTCGGGTCCGTTCGGTCCGTGCGGTTCTTCCGGGTTGTGCGGTCGGGCCGGGGTCAGGTGTTCGGTACGACGTCGGTGGCGTCCACCGCCGGGCGCAGTGCCCGCGCGAGCTCGACGCCGTCGCCCACGGCCCAGAAGTGGATGAAGAACAGGCGGGGGTTCTCCGACAGGTGGTGGTTGTGCAGTTCGACGAGTTCGATCCCGCCGCGCCGCAGGGCCCTCAGCACCTGCGGGACCTCGTCGGCGATCATGGCGCAGTCGCCGCTGAGCGCGGCCCGGCCGCCGCCCAGCGGCTGGAAGCTGAACGCGCTGGTCGACCCCAGGCCCGGCGGCAGGACCAGGTGACCGTCCACGACGGTCTCGCGGCGGATGAAGAGGATCTTGTAGATCCCGTCGTTGGTAGTGCCCCTCGTGCCCAGCGCGGCGTCCATCGCGGCGGTGTCCAGGTCGATCGGCGTCTGCGGGCGCGGCGGCCGGGCGGGCGGGGTGGCGGTGAGGTCGATCCCCGCGCGCAGCCCGCGGGCCAGGGCCGGCGCGTCGTGGCCGTGCGCGTGGATGTGGGTCCACCAGATGTCGGGGGTGTGGGAGAGCAGGTGCTTGTGCAGCGCGGTCTGCTCGATCCCGTGCTCCTGCCAGGCGTCGGTCACCCGCTGGAGCTCCTTCTCGGTGACTGCCACGTCGCCCATCATCATCGTGCTGCCGTCGGCGTAACGGACGAAGGCCACGTGCGTGCCCAGCGCGAGCCCCGGGGTGACGACGACGCCCCCGGAGACCACCAGCAGGTCCTGCCGGGGGAAGCTCGTGTGGTACGCCGTGTCGCGCAGCATGCTGCCGGGGCGGCCCAGCGCCCGCGCCACGCCCGCCCAGTCCGCCAAGGCGGTCCGCACGGGCTCGATCCGTTCGCCGTGCCCGGTTGCCGTCCCGGTGCGGGTCGCTCCGGCCGCCCCGGTCGCTCCGGCCGCAGTCAGTACCGGGGCGAGCGCGGCGGCGGCCAGTACGCGCCGTCGCGAGGTGACCACCCGCGCGCCCGCGCCCGTACCCCCGTCCGTCTTCCCGCCCGGGTTCTTGCTCGTGTTCTGCTGTCGGTCTCCGGTCATTCCTCGATCGCCTCCGTCGGCGGCCTCTGGGATGGGACAGGAAGCACGCTAAAGCGTGACGAAAGGGGAAAGCGGATGCCCCGTCAGCAAGTGCCGCTGGATGGACCACAGACGTTGCCCGGCCGGGTTCGGCGGCCCGGTCCGGCCGGGCCGCCGAACCCGGTCACCGGCAGCGCGTGCGGCGCACCGCCCCCGGCAGCAGCGCCGCCCCCACCGCGACCACCGCGCACACCCCCGCCGCGCCGCCCGTCAGCGACCACGGCACCGACACCTCGACCGGCGCGGAAAGCGAGGCCAGCGCGGCGGCCGGGCCCGCCAGGTTCACCGCGGTCACGGCCAGGCCGAGCACCGCCCCGAGCCCGACCGCGAAGAGGGTCTCCCCGGCCACCACCGCGAGGACCCGCGGCCGGGTGGCGCCGGCCAGCCGGAGCGCGTCCAGCTCCCGGGCCCGTACGGACCCCGCCATCAGCAACGTGTTGGCCAGGGCGATCACCGTGTAGACCAGCGCGATGCCCAGGACCACGGCCAGGCCGAACCGGGTCTGCGCACCGGTGCGGGGATGCGTCGCGGCCAGCCACCGCTCCACCGGCCGCACCGTGCCGCCCGTCCCGCGCAGCCGCTCGGCGACGGCGGCCCGGTCGGCGCCCGGCGCGAGGCGCACGTCGATCCGGTCCACCCCGGCCGCCGGTGCGTTCGCCCTGGTCACATAGGCCCCGTTGTTCCCCGTCCCGAGCGCCAGCACCGCCACGATCCGCAGCTTCGCCGGCCGCCCGTCGCCCAGCCACACCCGCACCGTCGAGCCCACGGTGTGCTGCTCCCACTCCTCGTTCACCACGATCGAGCGGTCGTCCAGATCCCTGATGTCGCCCGCCACCACCGGCAGTCGGCCGACCGCCGCGAGGGCCTTCGGGTCGTCCACCGCGCGGGCCTCGGACGTGACGAGGGCGGAGCCCTCCTCCCGTACGTGGACGGCGGTGGGGGCCGAGGCGGAGAGCGTCGCGCCCGGCACCGGACGGGGCCTCAGATCCCGTCCCGTCACGACCAGGTCGGCCCGGGTGTGCTCACGCGCCTCCGCCGCCCGCGCCGCCGACACCGACATCGCCGAACCGGCCACCGAACCGGCCAGCCCCACGATGACCAGCACCGGGGCGACGATCGCGGCCGTGCGCCGCAACGCCGCCGACGTGTTCGCGGACACGAGCGTCCCGGTCGCCCCCGGCAGCCGGACCAGTCGGGCCAACGGGCGCACCAGCAGCGGTGCGAGCAGCGCGACGGCCGTGATCAGGACCATCGGCTGAGTGATGTACGTCTTCCGCTTCAGCAGCGCGGACGGGTCGGCGACCAGGGACTTCGTCATCAGGAACGCGGCCCCCGCGAGCAGTGCGACGCCGAGCAGACGGCGGACCGGCGGGAGCACGCCCGTGTCGACGTCGGCCTCGCGCAGCGCCTCCGCCGGCCCGGTCCGGCCCGCCCGCCGCGAGGCCGCCCAGACCCCCGCGAGCGCCACGGCCTGACCGGTCCAGAAGGCGACGTGGAGCGGCCAGGCGATCGGGCGGATCGCGAACCAGGACGGTGCCATGCCCTCCGCCACCAGCAGTTCGGCGAGCACCGGCGCGGCCAGGCGGCCCAGCGCGCACCCGGCGGCGGAGGCGAGCACGCCGATCACGGCGGCCTCCGTCAGCAGCAGCCGCCGCAACTGGCCGGGCGTCGCCCCCGCCGTGCGCAGCAGCCCGAACTCGCGGCGGCGCAGGGCCACCGAGAAGGCGAACGTCGACGCGACGACGAAGACCGAGACGAAGGCGGTGACGCCACCGGCCGTGCCGAGCAGGGCGTTCACGGCCACCAGCCCCTCGGCGTCCCGCTCCGTGTCCGGGTCGGCGCGGCGCCGGTCGTCCCCGGTGAGGACCTGGGCGCGGTCGCCGACGACGCGGCGCACCTCGTCGGCTGGCGCGTCCACCCCCACGGCGTCCGGGCCGCGCGTCGCCCGGCCGGTGGCGGAGGGCGGTCCGACGAGCTCCGGCCCGTCGTCCCGGGTCACCGGACCGAGCGCCCGGAGTTCGCGCAGGAGTTCGGTGTCCACAGGGTGTGGATGGGCGAGCCGGTGACCGACCTCGGCTGTGGACGGCCCGCGCCGCACCCGTACGGTCAGGGTGTCGACGCCCATCACGACCACCGGCGATCCGGCGAACCGCTGCGGCGCCCGGTCCGGGGCGTCGAGGGTCGAGGCGAGCCCGAGGCCCATGGTCGCGATCAGCCCCACACCCAGCGCGAGCGCGACGAAGGTGCCGATGAGCGTGGTCCAGCGGGCGCGCAGGGAGGCGAGGGCGACGGTCAGCACGACGCCTCCGGGGCCTGGGTGCCGGCGTTGATGCCGGTGCCGGTGCCGGTGCCGACGCTGTTGCTGTTGCTGTTGCTGTTGCTGTTGCCGCGCCCGGCGCCACGGGTGCCGTTTCCGCGCGTGCCGTGCCCGGCGCGTTCGCGGCCCGCCGTGAGCCGGGCCGCGATCCGCTCGGCGCCGGGAGCGGCCAGGTCGTCCGCCACCCGCCCGTCGACCAGGAAGACCACCCGGTCCGCGTACGCCGCGGCCACAGGGTCGTGGGTGACCATCACGATCGTCTGCCCCTCCAGGTCCACCAGTTCCCGCAGCATCTCCATCACCTCCCGGCTCGTCGCGGTGTCCAGCGCGCCGGTCGGTTCGTCGCCGAAGAGCACCGCGGGCCGGGTGATCAGGGCCCGCGCCAGGGCCACCCGCTGCTGCTGGCCGCCGGACAGCTCGGTGGGCCGGTGCCCCGCCCGGTCGGCGAGGCCGACCCGTGCCAGGGCCTCCCGCACCTCGGCACGGGACGGGCGGCGGCCCGCGAGGCGCAGCGGCAGCGCGACGTTCTGCGCGGCGGTCAGCGAGGGGACGAGGTTGAACGACTGGAAGACGAAGCCGATCAGGTCCCGGCGCAGCAGCGTCAGCCGGCGCTCGCTCAGTCCGGTCAGTTCCGTCCCGCCCACCTCGACGGTCCCGGACGTCGGCCGGTCCAGCCCGGCCGCGCAGTGCAGCAGCGTGGACTTGCCGGACCCGGACGGGCCCATGACGGCGGTGAAGGTGCCGGTGCGGACGGCGAGGTCGACGCCGTCGAGGGCGTCGACCCGGTCGTAGGCCCGGCGCAGGGAACGGAGCCGTACGGCGTCGGCGCCGGACACGGACGCCGCGGCACGCCGGCCGGACGCAGAGGGTGCGGCGGACGCGGTGGACGGGTGCGGGGAGGTCATACCTGCGATCGAACCGTTTCCGTGTCCCGCGATCACGACCACCAGGGCCCGTCCGCACGGTGGGGCCAGCCCTACCCCTCCGTTCCGCCCTGCCTACCCTGACCTCATGGAACCGGTGATCGACCAGGCATTCGCGGCGGCCCTCTACTCGGAGGGCGACGCCGGACTCGACGCCGGTGCCTCGCTGCTCGCCGCCGATCCGACGGCCGACGCGGAACTGTTCCGGCGCGGCGAGGAGTTCGTCCGCCGGGCCTGGGAGCGCGGCTGGCAGCCCGCCGACGTCGTACGCACCGTCCGCCGCGAGCTCGACGAGACCGCGGCCGGGATCGCCGCCGGGCTGATCGGCTCGGAGACCGGGCGGTACGAGCCGCTGCCGCCGCGCTGGCGCGCCCAGCTCGACGGGCTCCCGGACGCCCCGCCCCGCAACCGGCCGGACCGTTTCTCCTACGCGTCCGCCGTCCTCGGGCTGTACCGGCTGCTGCTCCGGCTCCCCGCCATCGAACCGGTCGGGCCGCCGCCCGGCGCCGTCCCGCACGATCTCCGACTGCCGCCCGCGCACGACGAACCCCGGATGCTGACCCGGATCCGGGCCCTGCTCGCCAAGGCCGAGGCAACCGGCTTCCCCGAGGAGGCGGAGGCCCTGACCACCAAGGCGCAGGAGCTGATGGCCCGGCACTCCATCGACGAGGCCCTGCTCGCCGCCCGTACGCACAGCGAGGAGGCGCCCGGGGCGTGCCGGGTCGGGGTGGACGCGCCGTACGAGACGGCGAAGGCGATCCTGCTCGACGCGGTCGCCTCCGCGAACCGCTGCCGCGCGGTGTGGAACAGCGACCTCGGCTTCTCCACGGTGGTCGGCTTCGAACCGGACCTGGACTCCGTGGAGCTGCTGTACACCTCCCTGCTGGTCCAGGGCACGGTGGCGATGACGAAGGCGGAGGCGGGCCAGCGGGCCGGCGGACGCAAGCGGACCAAGACTTTCCGGCAGTCCTTCCTGATGGCGTACGCCCAGCGGCTGGGCAGTCGGCTCGCCGCCGACACCGCCCGCGTCACCGCGGCCGCCGAGGCCGGGGCGGGGACCGGTTCCGGTGCGGGGGACGGGGGAGGGGGCGACCCGCAGCTGCTCCCGGTGCTCGCCGCCCGGGACGTGGCGGTCACGGACGCCGCCGAGCGGATGTTCCCCCGAACCACGACCACCCGGGTCAGGGGCGTCACGGACCTGGACGGCTGGAACCACGGCACGGCCGCCGCTGACCGGGCACGGATGGGCGGGCCGGGCCCGCAACTGCGCGGCCGGCCCGGGAAGCACTGACCGCCGACCGGGAGCCGCCGACCGGGAACCGCTGATCGTGGGCCGCCGACCGTGGGCCGTTGAGCACCGACCACCGACCGCCGACCGCCGACCGCCGACCGCCGACCGCCGACCGCGGGCCGTGGAGGGCCGGACGATTTTCCCGGGCCTGACGATTTTCCGGGGCCCGAGGGATTCGGGCTCTCTCGACTCGGGGCAAAACGGGAATTCCGGTTAGGCTCTGGGCATGAGCTGGCTCCGGGCGCTGAAGGAGACCGCCCGCTCGGGGCTGAAGATCGAGCGGCAACGTCTCGAACCGCTCATCGCGATCCGCGGCGCGGCCGGTCTCGCCCTCGTCATCGGGATCTCCCTCGCGCTCTTCGGCCCCGTGGTCGCCGCGAGCTCCGCGTTCGGCGCGTTCCAGGCGGCCATCGCCACGTTCCAGCGCAGCTGGCGCCCCCGGCCGGTGCTCGCGCTGGTCTCCGGGGCGAGCCTCGCCGTGTCCACGTTCCTCGGCTACCTCACCGGCTCCCGGCTGCTGCTCTTCCTGGCCCTGCTGGTGATCTGGACGTTCGTCGCGGGCCTGGCCTGGGCGGCGGGCCCGACCGGCGGCCTCATCGCGGCCTCCAACGTGGCGATCATGCTGGTCACGATCACCCTGCCGACCTCCGTCGCCGACTCGGCCGTGCACGCCGTGATGATCCTGGTCGGCGGGATCGTGCAGGCGACGCTGATCGTCCTGTTCCCGGTACGGAGATGGGGTGCCCAGCGCGACGCCCTCGCCGACGCGCTGGCCGCCGAGGCCGACTACGCCCGGCGGCTGCGCCACGACCCGGTCGCCCCCTTCGACCCGGTGCCGCTGATGACGGCCCGCAGCGCGGCGGCGGTCACCCCGCGCCAGGCCCGCCGCCGCCCGCCCGAACTGCGGGGCTCCCGGGGCATCGCCGAACGCATCCGGCCGGTCCTCGCCTCGCTCGCCGACCCGTCGCTGGGCGTGCCGTCCGAGGGGCCCGAGCGGGACCGGGTCCGCGAACTCCTGGCCGCCGCCGGGTCGGTGCTCGACTCGGCGGCCCACGCGATCCGCCACGGCGACCCGGTCGAACTGTCCCCGGCCGCCGTGGCCGCGCTGCGGACCCCGGACACCGGGACGCTGCTCACCGGCCCGCCGCGCCGGGCCGCCGACCGGCTCGGCGCGCTGCTCTCCGACGTCATCGAGACGGCCGACGGCGAGGGGACGAAGGAGGAGAAGGCCGAGGCGGACCGGGCCGCCGAGTCCATCAAGGCCGGTGCGGACGCAACCCCCGCCGCCGCGCCGCACCGCCGCCGCCCCACCCTCCTGCGACTGGTCCCCGTCGTGGTGAAGGCGATGCGCGCCGAACTGCGCCCCGGTTCACCGATCCTGCGGCACGCCGTCCGGGTCTCCGTCGTCGTGGCCGTCGGCTACCTCATCGGCACCGCGCTGCCGTTCGGACACGGCTACTGGGCACCGATGGCGGCCGTCATGGTGATGCGGCCGGAGTTCTCCCAGACGTACGGGCGCTCCGTGGCCCGGTTCGGCGGCACGATCGTCGGGGTGTCGCTCGCCACGGGGATCGTCCAGGCCACCCGGCCCGGCACGGGCCTGGCCGCGACGCTCGCCGTGCTCTGCGCCCTGCTGATGTACCTGCTGATGCGCACCGGGTACGTGGTCGGCCAGGCGTGCATCTCCGCGTACGTCGTCTTCCTGCTCGGCATGGCGGGCGACGACTGGTCGCAGACCGTGCTGGAACGGGTCGTCCTCACCCTCGCCGGAGGTCTCCTCGCGATGATCTCGTACGCGCTCTACCCGGCGTGGGAGACGCCGCGGCTGCGCGGCAGGCTCGGGGACTGGCTGAAGGCGGACGGGCGGTACGCCGCCTCGGTCGTCGACCAGTACGCCGAACCGGCCGAACGCGGCCACGACGACGTCCGCTCGGCGCTGCTCGACACCCGTGAGGCCCGGGTCGCCTGGCAGGAGGCGCTGGCGATCGCCCAGCACGAACCGGTGCGCAACCGCGGTCTCTCCCGCGCCGCCGCCGACGACACCCAGCACGCGCTCGCCGAACTCGGCCGGGCCGCGATGCTGCTGGAGGCACACCTCCCCGGCGGCGGCGCCACCCCCGTACCGGACGCCGCACGTCTTGCCGGAGCGCTGCGCCGGGCCACCGAACAGGGCGCGAAGGAGGTGCGGGAGCGGCGCGTACCGGACTGGTCCGAGGTGCGCGAGGCACTGGCGGAGTGGGACGCGCGGCAGGGCTCGGGCGAGGGGAGGGCGGACGACCCCTTCGTACGGGAAGGGGCCCACCTCCTCCTCGACGCCCTGGAGGAGTTCTCCCGGGGCCTGGACGGATCGGCGAAGTCGAAGTCGAGGTCGAAGCCGAAACCGAAGCCGGAACCGAAGTCGAAGGCGAAGCCCGCCCCCGAGTCCGGACCCGGGACGAAGCCCGGCACCGATCCCGATCCCGGCACCGATCCCGGCACCGGCCCCGAGCCGGATTCGGATCGGCCCGGTGGCCGGGCGGAGTGAAGCGGTCGCGCACCGCGCGCGATGCCGACCGGCACATCGGGAATCCGACGGTTCCGGCGGCCGGGTCGGAGCCGCCGGGCCGGTCGGTTCGTCAGGACGTCGGCAGGTCCGACATGTCAGGGAGTTCGGGCAGGCCCGACGGCAGGGCGCCCGGGTCGGTCTTGGCCAGGGTGTCCTTGACCCCGCTGTCCCAGGAGATCACGACGGTCTTGCCGTCGTTGGACTCGACGGACCCCGAGGTGCGGTCGGTGCCGCCGCTGACGCACTTCAGCGCGATCACCACCTTGTCCGTGTCCTGCACGGTGCCCGTGCAGGCGCGCTCCTCGGTGACGAGCGCCGCCTTGCCCGAGGAAACGGACAGGACGATGGCCTTGCCGTCGGTCTGCCCGGCCCAGCCGCCCTCCAGCATCGAGGCGTCGCCCGCGGAGGCGTCGTCGTCCCCGCCGCCGGAACCCTGGGCGGGCGTCTCCTGCCCCGCGGCGGAGTCCTTGCCCGGGTCGTCCTTCCCGCTGTCGCTGCTGCAGCCCGTCAGCGCGACGGTGGCGAGGATTCCGGTCGCGAGCACCGCACCGGCACGTACGACTCTGTGCATCTGTAATTCCCCCTTGTCGACGAAAGTCCGAGCCAAGTTATCAGCGCGCTCCACCGGTGTGGTGCGTTCATCTCGGGGCAGATGGAGCCGAAGAGCCGTTCCGTGCGTCTATCCCTGGGAGTAAAGCTGTAATCGTGGGAACACCCCGCGTGCACGTGCATCCGCGCATGCATCTGCTCATGCAGGGAAATTTGAACAGAGCTATGATCCGGGACAGTTGACACTTGCACCTTGCAACTCGGGGAGCGTCCTGTGCACCACGTGTACAACGGCATGGCGGCCACAGAGCTTCACGGAGTCGTCTGGCAGAAGAGCAGACACAGCAACTCCCAGGGATCCTGCGTGGAGTTCGCGAAACTGCCCGACGGAGATGTGGCGATGCGGAATTCGCGCCACCCCGACGGGCCGGCCCTGGTCTATACGCCGGCCGAGATAGAGGCGTTGCTGCTCGGCGTGAAGGACGGGGAGTTCGACCACTTGGTCGCGGGCGGCTGACCGCCCCGGACCCGAGTGTCCGGCGCCGCGCCCATAGTCGGCGCGCCGTGGAAATCCCGTACCCGTCGCAGGCGGCATTCCGTCCGAACGCACTCCGGCGCACACCCCGAAGAGGTGTGCGCCGTCAGGTCGTCATCCGCCGGTCGCCCGCCGGTCCGTGACCGGTCGACCGCCGATCCGTCGCGGATCCGCCGTCGGCCGACTGCCGGTCATCCGCTGCCGGTCATCTGCCGTCGGAGAGCCGGAACAGCGCCCAGACCACCTTGCCGCACGTTGCCGAGCCGTCCGGGCCGACGGCGTCCGGCGCGGGGGACGGGTGCCAGCCCCACGAGTCGCTGAAGGACTCCACGAGGAAGAGGCCCCGCCCGGACTCCGCGGAGTCCGGCGCCTCGGAGGCGATCGGGCTCTCCTGGCTGGGGTCGCGCACCGCGCACACCAGACGTGAGCTCCACCGCATCAAGTGCAGCCGTACCGGCGGGTCCTGGGGGTTCGGTGCGTTGTCCCCGGGCAGGGCGTGCCGCAGGGCATTGGTGACGAGTTCGGAGACGACCAGTGCGACGTCGTCGAAGCGCTCGCCCAGCCCCCATCCGTTCAGCGTCGTCCGGGTGAACTTCCGTGCACCGCTCACGGCTTCGTAGCGGGCGGGAAGGGTGCAGGTGGCTGACCCGGAGGCGGCTGAGGGATCGATGGGGGGAAGCCCCTGCCTTAACGGCTCGAGCATCGTCGATCCATTCGTCCCCATGCGAGGCACTCCCGGGATTCGCGGCTGTATCGGTACTGCGGGGGGTACAGCGGCACAACACGAACGAGCACGCAGGTGCGCGGGCTCCATCGTTCCCAATGCGTAGGGCAGATGCAAGGGCAGATGCACGTGCACGCGCCTGACCTGTCCGAACCCGTGCCGGTTCTTGGTCATTTCTTCCCTTGCGTATTTTTGCAGCTTTACGGAAGTCTTCCCATTTCCGTAATCGAATGAGTACGGGCTGAAGCGTTTTGGTGGCAGAATCCGGCACTTGGGGATCGAGGGGGAGCCCCGATGCCCAGGAAGCGAAGGGAAGGACCGGACCGGTGGCGGCAGGCGAGTCGAGTGGATCTGTGGTGCGGCGCATCCTGCTGGGCTCGCAGCTCAGGCGGTTGCGCGACTCGCGCGGCATCACGCGTGAGGCGGCCGGCTACTCCATCCGGGCCTCCGAATCGAAGATCAGCCGCATGGAGTTGGGACGGGTGAGCTTCAAGGCCAGGGACGTCGAGGACCTGCTCACGCTCTACGGCGTCACGGACGAGGCGGAACGGGACGCCCTGCTCGGGCTGGCCCGCGAGGCCAACGTGGCGGGCTGGTGGCACAGTTACGGCGACGTGCTGCCCGGGTGGTTCCAGACCTACATCGGCCTGGAGGGGGCGGCCTCGCTCATCCGGGTGTACGAAGTCCAGTTCGTCCACGGCCTGTTGCAGACCGAGGCGTACGCGCACGCGGTCGTCACCCGGGGCATGGGCGACGCCCCCGCCGTCGAGATCGACCGCCGCGTGGCGCTGCGGCTGGAACGCCAGAAGGCCCTCGTGTCCGAGAACGCGCCCAGCTTCCACGCGGTGCTGGACGAGGCCGCGCTGCGCCGCCCGTACGGCGACCGGGAAGTGATGCGGGGGCAATTGCGGCATCTGATCGAAATGTCGGAGCAGCCCAACATCACTCTTCAGGTGATGCCGTTCAGTTTCGGCGGGCATGCCGGGGAGGGCGGTTCCTTCACGATGCTGCGATTCCCGGAATCCGATCTGTCGGACATTGTCTATTTGGAGCAGCTGACAAGTGCGCTCTATCTGGACAAGGCCGAAGAAGTCGCTCAGTACGAAAAGGCCATGGCGCGGCTGCACGAGGACAGTCCGGATGCCGAGGAGAGCCGCGATCTGCTCCGCGGTCTGCTCCAACTCATCTGATTCATCAGTACGATGACGGTTCGACGGAAGTCTGCGGATGAGTTAAGGGATCGTATGTCCTTCTTCCACGAGCTGGCCCACCAATACATCGACGGTGAATGGCGGACCGGTACCGGATCGTGGGACATCATCGATTTCAACCCCTACAACGGGGAGAAACTCGCCGAGATCCCCATCGCCACCGCGCACGAGGTCGACCTGGCCTACCGCGCCGCCGAGCGTGCCCAGCGGAGCTGGGCCACCACCAATCCGTACGAGCGCCGGGCCGTCCTGGAACGCGCCCTGCGCATCACCGAGGAACGGCACGACGAGATCGTCGACGCGATCATCGACGAACTGGGCGGCACCCGCATCAAGGCGGAGTACGAGTTCCGCGCCGCCCTGGAGTTCCTGCGCGACGCGATCCACCGGGCGCTGCGCCCGCAGGGCAGCCTCCTGCCCTCCCCGGCGGACGGCAGGGAGAACCGCCTCCACCGGCTGCCCGTCGGCGTCATCGGCGTGATCACCCCCTACAACTTCCCGTTCCTGGTGACGATGAAGTCCGTCGCGCCGGCCCTCGCGCTCGGCAACGCGGTCGTCGTCAAGCCCAACCAGAACGCCCCGGTCGTCGGCGGCGGGCTGATCGCCCGGATCTTCGAGGACGCCGGGCTGCCCGCCGGGCTGTTCAACGTCCTGGTCACCGACGTCGCCGAGATCGGGAACGCGTTCATCGAGCACCCCGTGCCCGCGGTGATCTCCTTCGCCGGATCGGACCGGGTCGGCCGCCACGTCGGCGCGGTCGCGGCCGGGCACTTCAAACGGACGATCCTCGAACTCAGCGGCAACAGCGCCCTGGTGGTGCTGGAGGACGCGGACATCGACTACGCGGTCGAAGCGGCCGTCTTCAGCCGCTTCGTGTACCAGGGGCAGGTCTGCATGGCCGCCAACCGCATCCTGGTGGACCGCCGGATCGAGCGGGAGTTCACCGAGAGGTTCACCGCCGCGGTCGCCGCGCTGACGACCGGTGACCCGCGCGACCCGGAGACCCGGATCGGCCCGGTCATCAACACCTTCCGGGCCGACGCCCTGACCGCGCTCGTCGACCGGGCGATCGCCGACGGGGCGACCGCGCTCGTCCGCGGCCGGACCCGGGGCAACCTCGTGGAGCCCACCGTGCTCGCCGGGCTCCCCGAGGACTCCCCGCTGCTGTCCCAGGAGATATTCGGCCCGGTGGCGCTGCTGATGACGTTCGACGGCGAGGACGACGCCGTACGGATCGCCAACGACACCCCGTACGGGCTGAGCGGCGCCGTGCACACCCGCGACGTCGAGCGCGGGGTGCGGTTCGCCCGGCGCGTCGTCAGCGGGATGTTCCACGTCAACGACTCCACCGTCCAGGACGACCCGCTGGTGGCCTTCGGCGGCGAGAAGTTCTCCGGGCTCGGCCGGCTGAACGGCGAGGCGACCGTCGACGCCTTCACCACCCAGCGGTGGGTCTCCGTCCGGCACGAGCGCGCGGTCTTCCCCTTCTGACGCCCCCGCTCCCGACGCCCCCGCCCCCGGCGCCTCCTCGGGCCGCCCGCCTCTGCGGGCGGCCCGTTTTTTGTCCCCTCTTTCTGCCGCCCCTTCCTCCTTTAGGACGGAAGCTGACCGCGATGGGCCATAGCTTGATCCGTGTCAGGAAGAACCGGCACCGAGCATCAAGGCGGACATCATGGTCACTCACGTTCCCGCAGGAACCCCCGGCGACGAGCGCGGCGTTCTCCTCTCCTTCGTCGAGGCCCAGCGCGGCGGCATCCGTCGCGCGCTGCTCGGACTGACCGAGGAGCAGGCGGCGAGCCGCCCCAGCGCCAGCGGGCTCTCCCTCTCCGGGCTGCTCAAGCACGTCGCCGAGACCGAGCTGAACTGGCTGCGGATGGCCCAGCAGCAGCCGAGCGAGATCGCCCGCGACGAGAGCAACTGGGCGGACAGCTTCCGGCTCGTCGACGATGAGACGGTGCCGCGGATCCTGGAGTTCTGGGACGGCGTCGCGGCCCAGGTGGAGAAGTTCATCCGCTCGGTGCCCAGCCTGGACGACACCTTCCCGCTGCCCGAGGCGCCCTGGTTCCCGAAGGACGAACAGGTCTCGATGCGGTGGCTGCTGATCCACCTCGTCGAGGAGCACGCCCGGCACGCCGGGCACGCCGACATCATCCGGGAGTCCCTGGACGGCCGCACCGCGTTCGAGCTGGTCGCCGAGGCGGGCGGTTACTCTGGTCAAAGTTGACCAGAAGGGGTGCGTGAGATGTCCGCGATCCGGCTGCTGGTTCTCTGTGCCGTCCGGCAGCACGGCCGGGCGCACGGCTACCAGGTCCGCAACGACCTGGAGTACTGGGGCGCCCACGAGTGGTCCAACGCCAAACCCGGATCGATCTACCACGCACTGAAGCAGATGGCGAAGCAGGGCCTGCTGGTCGAGCACGAGACCGCCCCGAGCGCGGCCGGCGGCCCGCCCCGCACCGAGTACGAGCTCACCGAGGCGGGCGAGGAGGAGTACCTGGCGCTGGTGCGCGCCGCGCTGACCTCGTACGACCAGCGGCCGGACGTGCTGTCGGCGGGCCTCGGCGGCATCATCGACCTGGAGCGGGCCGAGGCGGTCGCGCTGCTCAAGGAGCGGGTGGCCGGCCTCGCGGCCTGGCGGGACTCGGTCACCACCCACTACCTGCCGGAGGCCGGTCCCGAGTCGGTCGGCCACATCGGCGAGATCATGAACCTGTGGGTCCACTCGGCGGACGCCGGGGCGGAGTGGACGCGCGGCCTGATCGCCCGCATCGAGGGCGGCGCGTACACCTTCGCGGGGGAGAAGGGCGAGCCCTTCGTCGGCGTGCTCGCCGAGGGGCAGGAGAACCCGTACGCGACGGGCGTCCCGGACCCCGGCGACGAGGAGTAGCCCCCTTCGCCCGGTCCGGACCGGTCCTCGTGGACCGCGCGGCGCGGGCCGGGCGTCAGTGGTGGAAGGACGTCGCCACCTGCTTGTCGCGGCTCAACGGGTGCGGCTGACGGCGCAGGTCGGGCAGGATCCGCCGGAGGTCCCCGACCAGCAGTTCGGCGAGGTCCGACGAGAAGCCGTTGCGGCACACCACCCGCAGCACCGCCAGATCCTGCCGGTCGGCCGGGAACGTGTACGCGGGCACCAGCCAGCCGTGCTCGCGCAGCCGCCGCGACACGTCGAAGACGTCGTACGCCTCCACGTCCGGCGCGGTCGTCAGCGCGAACACGGGCAGCTGGTCGCCGCGGGTGAGGAGCCGGAAGTCGCCGAGGCCCTCGATGCGCTCCGCGAGCCCGCGGGCCACGTCCCGGGAGGCCTGCTGGACGGCCCGGTAGCCGTCCCGTCCCAGCCGCAGGAAGGTGTAGTACTGCGCCACCACCTGGGCGCCGGGCCGGGAGAAGTTCAGCGCGAAGGTGGGCATCTCGCCGCCCAGGTAGTTGACCCGGAACACCAGCTCCTCGGGCAGCTCGGCCGGGGAGCGCCACAGCGCCCAGCCGATGCCCGGGTAGACCAGGCCGTACTTGTGCCCGGAGGTGTTGATGGAGGACACCCTCGGCAGCCGGAAGTCCCACACCAGGTCCTCGTCGAGGAACGGCGCCACCATCGCCCCGGACGCCCCGTCCACATGGACGGGGACGTCGATTCCGGTGCGCTCCTGGAGGGCGTCCAGCGCGGCGCAGAGCTCCGCGATCGGCTCGTACGAACCGTCGAAGGTGGAGCCGAGGATGCCGATGACGCCGATGGTGTTCTCGTCGCAGAGTTCGGCCGCGGCCTGCGGGTCGATGTGGAAGCGGTCGCCCTCCATCGGGACCTGCCGCGCCTCGATCTCCCAGAAGTTGCAGAACTTCTCCCAGCAGACCTGGACGTTGACGCCCATGACCAGGTTCGGCCGGGCCGTCGCCGGATAGCGGTCGGCGTTCCTGGCCGCCCAGCGGCGCTTGAGCGCCATCCCCGCGAGCATGCAGGCCTCGCTGGAACCGGTCGTCGAGCAGCCCACCACCGCCGCGGGATCGGGGGCGTGCCAGAGGTCGGCGAGCATCGCCACGCAGCGCCGCTCCAGCTCGGCGGTGCGCGGGTACTCGTCCTTGTCGATCATGTTCTTGTCGCTGCACTCGCTCATCAGCACCCCGGCCTGGGGCTCCATCCAGGTGGTGACGAAGGTGGCGAGGTTGAGCCGCGAGTTGCCGTCGAGCATCAGCTCGTCATGGACCAGGTTGTACGCGATGGAGGGCGGCATGGGCCCGTCGGGCAGCCGGTGCCGGGGCGGCGCCAGCTCCATGCCGACGACCGGGTCGGCCTCCCCGAAGAACGGGTTGAGGGCGAGCCTGCGGCGTTTCGCGGACGGTTCCGCGGCGGGGGAGGAACCTTCGTGGAGAGGCATCGGCGGATGGCCCTTCTCAGCTCTCGGCGGCGAGGCCGTCCTTGATGGCCCGGGTGAACCTCACGACCCGTTCGGCCTGGACCCGGGCGGCGGTCAGGGTCTGCTCGCCGACCGGGATTTCGCCCTGGCCTGCGACGTGCGAGGTCCCGTACGGGTTGCCGTCGACGAACTTCGACGGGTCCGTGTAGCCGGGGGCGACCAGGATGCCGCCGAAGTGGTGGATCGTGTTGTAGAGCGCGAGCAGCGTGGACTCCTGGCCGCCGTGCGTGGTGCTGGTGGAGGTGAAGCCGCTGTAGACCTTGTCGGCGAGGTGGCCCGCCTGCCAGAGCCCGCCGAGGGTGTCGATGAACTGCTTGAGCTGGGAGGTGACGTTCCCGAACCGGGTCGGCGTCCCGAAGATCACGGCGTCCGCCCAGACCATGTCGTCGGGTGAGGCCACGGGGATGTCCGCGGTGGCCCTCGCGTTGGCCGCCCAGGCCGGGTTGGAGTCGATGGCCGCCTGCGGGGCCAGCTCACCGGCTCTGCGCAGCCGGACCTCCGCCCCGGCCTTCTCTGCGTACTCCGCGACGGCCTTGGCGATCGTGGCGACGGTGCCGGTCGCGGAGTAGTAGATGACGGCGACGTTGACGGGCGTGGGCATGACCGGACCTCCGAAGGGGCTTACGGGACTTGTGCATGCGAATGCGACGATACGGAAGTACCGGTCGTCCGGCGCGCCGGACGGAGCGTCGGGCGGTGGTGCCGCGCCGGGCTCACCTCAGCGGCGTACCGTCCTCGTGCAGCTCCATCTGGGGGCGCCCGGTCACCAGCAGCCAGGCCGGCAGCGAGGCGACGCACAGGACCGGGAGCACGGCCGAGTCGCCGACCAGCACCGCCGCGGTGAACAGGCTCAGCCAGCCCTGCCGGGTGATGGCCAGCAGCACCCCCAGCACCCCGCAGGTCACCGCGAGCGCCGGCGGCACCCGGTCGACGAGGGCGTGGGCGCAGAGCCCCAGCGCGACCCCCACGAAGACGGCGGGGAAGATCCGCCCGCCCCGGAAGCCGCAGGTCGCCGCGATCAGCAGCGCGGCCGTCTTCACCACGGCCATGACGGCGAACTCCCCGGCCGACCAGCCCGTCGGATCGGCGGCGAGCGTCTTCACCTCGTCGAGCCCCTTGAACAGGGTCAGATGGCCGCCCAGCGCGCCCAGCAGCCCGAGCAGCAGCCCGCCGAGCGTCAGCGTCAGGACGGGGTGCCGCAGGGCCCGGAAGAACCGGTGCACGTGCGGGAAGGCGTACACCGCCAGCAGGCCCAGTGCCGCCCCGGCCAGGGCGATGACGACCGCGGACAGCAGATCGCCCCAGTGCGGGTGGGTGTAGGGCGGCAGCGACAGGTCGAAGCTGGGGTGCTCCAGCAGCGTCATGGTGAGCGCCCCGGCGGCGCCGGCCGCGAGCGGCCCGAACAGTCGGTCCCACAGGGCCCCCGGCCCGGGGCGGGAGGCGAGGATCTCCGAGAGGATCAGCGCGGCGGCGACCGGGGTGCCGAAGAGCGCGCCGATGGTGCCGGCCGCGGCCAGGGAGAGCCACAGCTCGGCGGAGGAACCGGGCAGGAACCGGCGGCCGAGCCAGAAGGCCAGCGCGATGTTGGCGGCCGTGATCGGATTCTCCGGACCGAGGCTGATCCCGCCCGCCAGGGTGAGCACCGTGACGAGCAGCAGCCCCGGCACCACCCCCGGCGGCAGCGGCGGATCGACCAGCCCCGTGGTCGCCGGATCGGGCCCCGCGTGACCGGGCACCACCCGGATCAGCAGACCGGCCGCCAGTCCGCTCGCGGTCAGCACCGTGATCGTCCAGACCGTGGAGTAAGGGCCGATGGAGAGCGCGTCGGGAAGCGTCCCCCAGAGCACGTCCTGCAGTTCCTCCGCGACCGTGCTCACGCCGAGCAGGACGAGGGCGGAGGCGACCCCGACGGCCAGCGCGGGCACGATGACGGGCAGCAGCCGGAGCGCGGGAGTGGGTGCCGGGGCCGGCCCGGCAGGCGCGGGGGTGGACCCGGCGGGTGGGGGAGAATCGGTGGCCACCGGCTCACCATAACGGCGCAAAAGCCGCATAACCCTCATGGTGGTGGCGAACGTGACGGCGCCGTCGGGCGCGACGGCGTTCCGGCTTGCACCTCACGCGACGTCAGGACCCAGCATCGGGACGTACCCGGAACGGAGAAGGGAGCGGGGAGTCATGGACTACTCCGTGGGACAGGTCGCCGAGTTCGCCGGAGTCACGGTGCGCACCCTGCACCACTACGACGGCATCGGGCTGCTCTCGCCCGGCGGGCGCAGCCGCGCCGGTCACCGCCGTTACGACGACGGCGACCTCGACCGGCTCCAGCAGATCCTGTTCTACCGGGAGCTGGGCTTCCCGCTCGACCGGATCGCGGTACTGCTCGACGACCCGGAGGCGGACCCGCAGGAGCACCTGCACCGCCAGCACCGGTTGCTGACCGACCGGATCGCCGAGCTCCGGAAGATGGCCGACGCCGTCGAGAAAGCCATGGAGGCACGGAAGATGGGCATCAACCTCACACCCGAGGAGAAGTTCGAGGTATTCGGGGACAAGGACCCCGAGGCGCACGCGGAGGAGGCCGAACGCCGCTGGGGCGGCACCGATCTGTACGCCGAGTCGCAGCGCCGGGCCGCCCGGTACACCAAGGACGACTGGAAGCGGATGCAGGCGGAGGTCACCGAGTGGACCGCCGCGTACGACGCGCTGATGGAGGCCGGGGAGCCGGCCACCGGTGAGCGGGCGATGGATCTGGCCGAGGAGCACCGGCGCCACATCGGCAAGTGGTTCTACGAGTGCTCCGCCGAGATGCACCGGGGGCTCGGCGAGATGTACGTGTCCGACGAGCGGTTCCGCGCGTACTACGACTCGATGCGGCCGGGCCTGGCCGAGCACCTGCGCGACGCGATCGAGGCCAACGCCGAACGCCTGGCGTGACCGGGTGGCGCGGTCCGCGGCGGGGCGCCCCGCCGCGGACCCCGCGGCCGTCACCCGCCCGGCGGACCCCCCCGCCCGCCCGCCGCCCCACGTTTGTTCATGAGGGGGCGG